>NZ_JAOCDM010000110.1 GCF_029840925.1 Pseudomonas sp. GD03858 | reverse complement strand
AAAAAGAAGCCCCGCACAAGGCGGGGCTTCGGGTGTTGCAGGCAGCGGTATCAGTTGCCCTTGACCGCCTTGCCATCGACCGTGCCGTCCTGCAGCACGATCACGTATTCCTTGCCATCGGTCTCGACCTGACGCAGCTGCACCAGCAGGTAGTCCCAGTCCTTGGCGAACCACAGCTCGGTGATGCGCTTGCTCTGACTTGGGTCGCGCACGCGCTCGACCTTGACCGCATCGACCTGACCGGTCTTGGTGGCGACTTTTTCAGTGCCCAGTACGCGGAAGTCGTAGGTGTCGATCTCGTCGCCATCGACCACCTGATAGGTCATGCTTTTCTTGCCGGCTGCCACGTCATGCTGCAGGGCCAGCTGGTAGGACGACTTGTCCAGCACGCCGCGGTTGAGCGGCAGGCTGATGGCGTCGCCACGGTCGCTGCCGGTGACCTTCTTGCCGGTCCAGTCGAAGTTCAGGTCGACTTTCTTGGCCTTGCCCAGGCCACCACGTTCGAAGTGGTACTTCTGTGGCAGCAGGATGTCGTTCTCCATGCGCAGGGTGCTTTGCTCGGTGAGGCTGGCGATCATCATGGAGGCCTTGAAGTTAAGGTCCCAGGTACCGTTGGCATTCTTGACCAGGCTGCGTTCGGCGGTGCCGCTCATGGGCAGCTGCTTCCAGTCGGCGGTGTAGCTGGCCGCGAAAGGCTTCAGATCAGCTGCCTGGAGGGGCAGGGCGAGCACGGCGAGAGCCAAGAGCAGGGCGCGACGCATAAATTCTCCTAGGATCGAATCAAGTGACCGCTGGCCGCCAGCGGCTGGCCATCCAGTAATGCACCCTGTTCGCCCAGACGCAAGCGTCCTTCGGCGAACCAGCGCACCGCCAGCGGGTAGATCTGGTGTTCCTGCAGGTGCACGCGCTGGGCGAGCGTCTGCGCGGTGTCATCCGTTGCCACGGGCACCACAGCCTGTACGACCAGAGGCCCGCCATCGAGTTCCTCGGTGACGAAGTGCACGCTGCAGCCGTGCTCGGCGTCGCCCGCCTCCAGCGCGCGCTGGTGGGTGTGCAGGCCTTTATACCTGGGCAACAGTGACGGATGGATGTTCAGCAGGCGACCCTGGTAGTGGCGCACGAAATCGCCACTGAGGATGCGCATGAAACCGGCAAGCACCACCAGGTCGGGTTGGAAGCCGTCGATCAGCGCCATCAGCGCTGCGTCGAAGGCCTCGCGCCCGTCGAAACCGGTGTGCGACAACACGGCGGTTTCGATGTCGGCGGCCTTGGCACGCTCGAGGCCGTAGGCATCGGCACGGTTCGAGATGACCGCGCCGATGCGTGCCGGGCTGTCGCTGGCGCTGTTGCTGTCGATCAGTGCCTGCAGGTTGCTGCCGGAGCCCGACAGCAACACGACTACATTGCAGGGCATCAGTGTGCCTTGAGGTTGTGCAGCTCGACCTGGGCGGCGCCTTCGGCGGCCACGTCGATGCGACCGATCACCCAAGGTTGCTCGCCTTCGGCGCGCAGCACGGCCAGGGCTTTGTCGACCTGGTCCTGGGCCACGCAGATGACCATGCCCACGCCGCAGTTCAGCACGCGGTGCATTTCATGCTCGTCGACGTTGCCTTTTTCCTGCAGGAAGTCGAATACCGCCGGACGCTGCCAGCTGGCCACGTCGACCACGGCCTGGGCGCCTTTGGGCAGTACGCGCGGGATGTTGTCCAGCAGGCCGCCACCGGTGATGTGGGCCATGGCCTTGACCGCGCCGGTCTGCTTGATCAGCTGCAGCAGGGGCTTTACGTAGATGCGGGTCGGCGCCATCAGCAGGTCGGCCAGCGGCTTGCCGTCGAGCTGGGTGTTGTCGATGTCGGTGCCGGACACTTCGAGGATCTTGCGGATCAGCGAGTAGCCGTTGGAGTGCGGGCCGGAGGACGGCAGCGCGATCAGGGCGTCGCCGGTGACCACTTTCGAGCCGTCGATGATCTCGGCCTTTTCCACCACGCCGACGCAGAACCCGGCCAGGTCGTAGTCTTCGCCTTCGTACATGCCGGGCATCTCGGCGGTTTCACCACCGACCAGCGAGCAGCCGGCCAGTTCGCAACCGGCGCCGATGCCGGTGACCACGGTGGCGGCCACGTCGACGTTGAGCTTGCCGGTGGCGTAGTAGTCGAGGAAGAACAGTGGCTCGGCCCCGCAGACCACCAGATCGTTGACGCACATGGCGACCAGGTCCTGGCCGATGCTGTCGTGCTTGTTCAGGTTCAGCGCCAGGCGCAGCTTGGTGCCGACGCCATCGGTGCCGGAGACCAGCACGGGCTGCTTGTAGCCGGCCGGGATCTCGCAGAGGGCGCCGAAGCCACCCAGGCCACCCATGACCTCAGGGCGTGCGGTGCGCTTGGCGACGCCCTTGATACGTTCGACCAGTGCTTCGCCGGCGTCGATGTCTACACCGGCGTCTTTGTAGCTCAGGGAGGGTTGCTTGCTCATTGATCCAGGCCTTTAAGAGGGAGGGATTCGTGGAAAACGACCGGACGGCCAAGGTGTACGTCACTGGTCTGCGAAGGCGCGCGATTTTATCAGGATTGCCCCGCAGCGGCCATCCTCAGGCCGACGGGCAGGCGGCAAAACCGGGCAAAAAACCTGTTTCTCCGTGCGTGACTGGTTGGCGCGCCGGGGCCTGTATAAGGTATAGCCATGGCGACGACTGGAAATGACCGATGACGGGGAGCAATTTGCCACCTCGCGCGGTCACAGCCGAACGATCGATACGCGTCGCCCCTTGGTCATCTGGACAGGAATCCTCAATGCGTCTTCTCAATTTCCTCGCTGCGGGTTGCCTGGCCTGCGTCGCCGTCGCCGCGCAGGCCGAAACCGTTTCCGGCCTGTACCAGGTCCGTGAGCCACTGGACGGGCAGGGCAGCGAGGCTCGCGCCCAGGCCACCGGCAAGGCCCTGGACACCCTGGTGCTGCGCCTGACCGGCGACCCCAAGGCGCCGCAGAACCCGGCGCTGGCCGCGTTGCGCAAGGATCCGCAGCAGATCATCAACCAGGTCGGGACCGAGGCCGGGCCGCCCGAGTCGGTGCTGGTCGAGTTCGACCCCGGCAGCACCGAACGCGCCTTGCGCCAGGCAGGGCTGGCCTTGTGGGGCAGCAACCGACCCTCGATCCTGGGCTGGTGGCTGAACGACAGTGTCGAAGGCAGCAACCTGGTGGGCGATGGCCAGAGCGCCGCCGAGCCGCTGCGGCGTGCCGCCCAGCACCGGGGCTTGCCGCTGCGCCTGCCATTGGCCGACCTGCAAGAGCAGTTGGTGGCCAACGCCAAGCAGCTCGAAGGCAATGACCCGGCGCCGTTGCGCGAGGCGTCCGAGCGCTATGGCGCCGATGCGCTGCTGGCCGTGCATGCCCACGAGGCCGATGGCAAGTGGCAAGGTAAATGGCAGTTGTGGCTGGGCGATCAGCGCGAGCAGGGCAGTGCCGAGGCGGCCGATCAGGCGGCCCTGGCCGATGCGGTGCTGCTGGCGGTGAGCAGTCGCCTGGCGCCGCGTTACGTCACCCGACCGGGCGCCAGCAGCGATCTGCAGGTGCAGGTGCAGGGCATGAACCTGCAGCGCTACGCCGAGCTCAGCCGCGTGCTGGAGCCTTATGCTGGCCGGCTGCAAATGGCCGACGGCGGCACGCTGACCTATCGCGTCACCGGCAATCGCGAGCAACTGCGCGCGCAGTTGGGCCTGGCCAAGCTGCAGGAGCTGCCTGTCGAGCCGCCGGCACCCGCGCCTCAGGCCGAGCCCGGGGCCGTGCCCCCTGTCGTTGCCAAGCCGTTCGACGGCTTGCGTTTTCGCTGGTAAGGAGTGACGCCGATGACCGACATGCGTCGCTGGATCTGGCTGGGCGTGGCACTGGTGATCGCCGTGCTGCTGTATTTCCTGCACAACATCCTCTCGCCGTTCCTGGTGGGCATACTGCTGGCCTACCTGGCCGATCCACTGGTCGATCGTCTGGAGCGGCTGGGGTTGTCGCGCACCTGGGGCGTGGTGGTGGTGTTCAGCCTGTTCACCCTGATCTTCCTGGCGTTGCTGCTGATCCTGGTGCCGATGCTGGCCAAGCAGCTGGTGCGCCTGTACGAGCTTGCGCCGCAGATGCTCGACTGGCTGCAACATGTGGCCTTGCCCTGGGTGCAGAGTCGCCTGGGATTGGCCGATGGCTTCTGGAAGTTCGACAAGATAAAGGCCGCTATCGGCGAGCACATGGGCCAGACCACCGATATCGTCGGCATGCTGCTGTCCCAGGCCACCGCCTCGAGCCTGGCGCTGATCGGCTGGCTGGCCAACCTGGTGCTGATCCCGGTGGTGGGCTTCTACCTGTTGCGTGACTGGGACCTGATGATGGCCAAGCTGCGCAGCCTGCTGCCGCGCCAGCGCGAGCCGCAGGTGGTGGCGTTGGCCGGGGAGTGCCATGAGGTGCTGGGGGCGTTCGTGCGCGGGCAATTGCTGGTGATGCTGGCCCTGGGCGTCATCTATTCCACCGGGCTGATGCTGGTGGGGCTGGAACTGGGCCTGTTGATCGGCATGCTGGCCGGGCTGGCGGCGATCGTGCCGTACATGGGCTTCATCATCGGCATCGGCGCGGCGCTGGTCGCTGGGTTGTTCCAGTTCGGTGGCGAGCTGTACCCGATGCTTGGCATCGTCGCGGTGTTCATGGTCGGGCAGGCGCTGGAAGGCATGGTGCTGACGCCATTGCTGGTGGGCGATCGCATCGGCTTGCACCCGGTGGCGGTGATCTTCGCGATCCTGGCCGGTGGCGAGCTGTTCGGTTTCACCGGCGTGCTGCTGGCGTTGCCGGTGGCGGCGGTGATCATGGTGGTGCTGCGGCACATGCATGACCTGTACAAGGAGTCGGACATGTACGCGCAGGATATCGACCCCGATCTGTAGCACTGCTTCGCGGCAAGCGGGCTCTCATAGGATTCCTCAGTCCTGTGGGAGCGGCGGTGCGCCGATGCGACTTGCCCGCGAACACCAGCAAGGCTGGTGCCATCCAGCACGCGCCAGAATTACGCAACTTCTTGATTTTGCTTGCGCTATTTCCTTCGCCGATTGTGCCGCCCGCGTTGCGGGTATAGACTTTGCACACTGTTCACCAAAGGCCCCCTGTGGTCCTCGCGACCGCCAGCCAGCATGAAACCGATCCAGTTGCCCCTGGGTGTGCGTCTGCGCGACGACGCCACCTTCATCAACTACTATCCGGGCGCCAATGCCGCGGCATTGGGTTACGTCGAGCGGCTATGCGAAGCCGACGCCGGCTGGACCGAAAGCCTCATCTACCTGTGGGGCAAACAGGGCGTGGGCCGCACTCACCTGTTGCAGGCTGCCACCCAGCGTTTCCAGCAGTTGGGTCAACCCGCCGTCTACCTGCCCCTGGCGCAATTGCTCGATCGCGGCGTCGAGCTGCTCGATCATCTCGAACAATACGAGCTGGTGTGCATCGACGATCTGCATGTGATCGCCGGCAAGGCGGATTGGGAAGAGGCCATGTTCCATCTGTTCAATCGCTTGCGCGACAGTGGCCGGCGCTTGTTGCTCGCCGCTTCCAGCTCGCCGCGCGAGCTGCCGATCAAACTGGCCGACCTCAAGTCGCGGCTGACCCTGGCGTTGATTTTCCAGATGCGCGGCATGTCCGACGAAGACAAGCTGCGCGCCTTGCAACTGCGTGCCTCGCGCCGGGGCCTGCACCTGACCGACGAGGTCGGCCACTTCATCCTCACCCGCGGTACGCGCAGCATGAGTGCGCTGTTCGACCTGCTCGAACGTCTCGACCAGGCCTCCCTGCAGGCTCAGCGCAAGCTGACTATTCCATTCCTCAAGGAAACCCTCGGCTGGTAGCCTTGAAAACACGGTGCCAGAGCGTCAAAACGGAAAAGTCACATCTTTTTCGATAAAATTTGCAAATGGGTCCGATAGAGGGCATAGTTTCCCCCTTCTAAAGGACTACAGACACGGTCGTGCCCATGCTGAAGCGCTTCGCACCCCTCGTGCCACTTGCACTTGTCACCCTTCTTTACGGCTGCGCCTCCACCGGCCCGGTCGCACCCTCGCAGGATTCTCGCGTGGCCACCGAGCAATCGGTCAAGGCCAAGGCTTCCGTCTCTTCCGTATTCACCGAGGAAGAACTGGCCAGCGAAGAGGATCTCGAGGCATTTTCCAGCAACAGCAAACCGTACCAGCTGCCTGTGCTGGCCGACAGCATTCTCGAGCGTGGCATGTCGCTGATCGGTACCCGCTATCGCTTCGGCGGCACCTCCGAGAAGTCCGGTTTCGATTGCAGCGGTTTCATCGGCTACCTGTTCCGTGAGGAAGCCGGCATGAACCTGCCGCGCTCGACGCGCGAAATGATCAACGTCGACGCACCGAAGGTCGCGCGCAACAAGCTCAAGCCGGGCGACTTGCTGTTCTTCAGCACCAGCGGTCGTGGCCGTGTCAGCCATGCCGGGATCTACCTGGGTGACAACCAGTTCATCCACTCCAGCAGCCGCCGCAGCGGTGGCGTGCGCATCGACAGCCTGGGCGATCGCTACTGGAGCAAGACCTTCATCGAGGCCAAGCGCGCCCTCGCCATGGCGCCGACCACGATCTCGCGCAATTGATTTGATATCAAAATGCTGTAACCTCGCACGGCGGCGTAGCTGAAAAAGCTCGCCGCCGTGCGCATTTACAGAAAGCGTCTAATCTAAATTCTCAACTCTTTTTACCTTCGGCCGTGGCCGTGGGGTTCTCGACAGGACGTTCGCATCATGGCGATGTTGGCGCGCTTCGCACTCCTTTCCCTGGTGGCCCTGCTCGCGGCCTGCTCCAGCCGTGCGCCCGCACCGGCACCGGTCCCCAAGTCGCCAATGGTGTTCAATCCAGCGCCTTCCTCGCCGGCGGCGGACGATGTGCTGTTCCGTGCCATCGGCCTGGTGGGCACGCCGTACCGCTGGGGTGGCAATACGCCCGACTCCGGATTCGATTGCAGCGGCCTGATTGGCTATGTGTACCGTGACGCTGCTGGAATCAGCCTGCCGCGCTCGACCCGCGAAATGATCGTCATGCGTGCGCCCAACGTGGCTGTCAACGCGCTGCAGTCCGGCGACCTGGTGTTCTTCGCCACCAGTGGCGGCTCGCAGGTCAGCCATGCCGGCATCTATGTGGGCGAAGGGCGCTTCGTCCATGCGCCGTCCACAGGCGGGACCGTGCGCCTGGACTACCTGTCCAACAGCTACTGGGCCAAGGCTTACCTGCAGGCCAAGCGTGTGCTGCCACCAGGCCACCTGGCACAGAATCCCTGAAGCCTGAGCGCTCCCCCGGAAGCGCTTGCACGTTTCGACCTGACCACACAGATATCTACCGCTTCGCGTTGGTGGCCTGCCGTCAGGATGCTCGTTCGAAAACGACATCCAGGAGTGGGGCATGAGCACTATCAGCGAGCGCGTGGAGCGCAGTCTCGACACATTGGACGCTGGGCGACCGATCATTCATCTGGTGAGCAGCATCATCCGCGATTACCCGGATCCTTACGCGCTGGCCCGCAAGCATGCGCAGCGTATCGTGCTCAAGCATACGGGCAAGGCGATGGATCCGCGTTTTGTCTGGTGGCATCAATTCGACGGCGCCAGCTCCAGCAGCCGCAGTTTCACTGGGTGGGAGCACAGTGGTGTGCCGAAGAAGTCCATGCACTTGGCCGAACTGGTGGTCCAGCGTTTCGATGCCCGGTTCCAGCAGGCACCGGACGAACTGGATCTGTATGGTGGCTTCTATCGTCAAGGACGCCACGCCACGGCGTTCAATGAGCGCAACGAGCTACCGATGCTCGGCAGTGCGGTGCAGCAGGACCTGTGGGCGCTGGATTTCGCCGTGGCCTATCGAGCCGAGCTGGCGAGTTTCTGGTCGACTTACGGTGCGCAGTTTCGCGTGCTCGCCAAGATCAACTTGCTGGGCCAGGCGCATGCGGCAAAGCGCGAGGGGCATATCACCGTCGAAGACTGGACACGTCTGCGCGCCATGGTCAGCAATGAGCTGAGCATTACCGGTGTACCGACCCTCGACCAGTTGCAGCGCGACAGCACGGAGAATCCGCTGGTCGCCAGCCGCTATGCGATCGACCGGGTGGATCGGGGCTGTCTTTACAGTTTCGCCGCTCAGGATGGCAGGGTGGTGCTATACCGCCCGTGGGCGGCCGAGGCGCTCAGGGGGTTCGAGTCGGAGCGGGCCATGGCCGCATGGTTACGCGCCCAGTTGCACGATACCGACACGCTGGCGGTCTATTTGCAGGCGGCCCATGTCGATGAGCGTGACACTGAGCGAATGACGCAGATCAAGGCCAAACTCAAGAGCTTGGGCGACAGCCATTCCGATCAGGCGACCCAGGCGCTGCTTTCTTACCTGCGCATGCCGATCGCTGGCGAAATGTTCAGGTACCTGGGTGATCGGGCTCATGAGGAAATGCAGCAGAATGCCGCAGCCATGCTCGACAACGCCGATTTGCGCAAAGCGATGTGGAGTGGCTATCTGGCGGCGTTCTTGAGGGTGTTCGGCGGCTTTGCGCCGCTGGGTTGGCCAATGACCCTGACCCTGCTGGGGGCCAGTGTTGCCAAAGTGGCGCTCGATGTCGACGTGGCTGCCAATGCCGTTGACGACCAGACTCGCCGGGCGGCGCTGAGCGATGCCATTTTCGACAGTGTGTTTGCGGCGCTGAACATGGCTGACCTTGGCTTTCAGTCCAGTTTCGCCTCCTTGACCTATGAGGCCGCGATCAATGAGCGTGGTGCCTCGCTCACTGACTGGCAACCCACGCGGTCGGTCTCGCCGGCCTTGCAAGGCTATGAAGCCAATCAGGTGTTGAACGATGAACTGGCGCTGTCGGGAAGGCTTCGCGGCATACGCATCGACGAGCAGGGCGGCTGCTGGATCGTCCTGGATGGTCTGACCTACCGTGTGCGCTACAGCCAGGACTTGGCCGTGTGGTTGATCGTGCCCGCCAACGATCCTTTCGCCTTCGCTCCCCTGCATCCGGTGCGCCTGGATGACAGCGGCGCATGGCAATTGCTGGAGCCGCCACGGTTGCTGGGAGGAAGCCCGCCGTCAATCGAGGGCGTGCCCAACACCACTTCGCGTTTCTGGGACGGCTACCTGAAGGCGGATTCGCTGCACAGCAGCGTGGCATCCGCCAGCGCGTTGCACAGGCAGAAAGCGCTGTTGCAGCGGCAAGGGGCTGTGCCAGCACTTGTCCCAGGCGCCGCGCCGACGCTGGACAGCCATGGCCTGGACTGTGTGATGGTGGCTGGTGCCCTGAGCTATTCCTATCGCTACGACCGGGAATACTTCAACTCGCTGATCGAGTACTACACCAGCGACGAGTCCAAGGTGAACGACGTGTTCCGATCGGGTAACTATCGCTACGGTGATGAGGATGACTACATCAAGGACCTGGCCGACAGCCTCGAGCGCCTGCCCAGGAACAACACCGTAAAACTCTATCGGGGTGGGCACAGCTCGCGGGGTACCGGTGGCGATGCATATCGGCAGCGACGATTGCGTGTTGGCGATGTGCTGGTCAACACCGATATCACGTCTTTCACCGAGAACCCTTACAAGGTCGGAGAGTTTGCCTCCACCAACAGAACACAGGCACTGGACAGCATGGTCGGGGTGTTCGATGACAGCTCGATCATCTTCGAGCTGCCCGCTGGACAGTACCAGAGTGGGACGCCTATCAGTCCGTTCTCTCTTTATTGGGACGAGGGTGAGACGGTGTTTCTGCCAGGCAGCTACTTTCGCATCGACAAGCTGGAGCAGGTTTACGGCGAGCACTACCATTTCCTTCATGTCACGCTGAGTCAGACGGTCGCTCCGTTGTCGGGGGCGGTCTACGATCTGCGCACTGGCCAGGTGTTCGACCGGGCGCGCTTCGTCTCGCGGCTCCGAACAGCGGCCTTGGCGCAACGCTTCTTTCCGGCCCCGGCTGCCTCGACCTCAAGCCTGCTTGAGCAGTAACGCCACACCAGGGTAGTACTGCCCCAGTTCGTTGTGCAGCTTGCGATAGGCATAAGGGAAGTACCAGGCGATCGCACACGCCGTGTGCTTCCCCAGATCGCTCACCAGGTCCTGCAGCTCCTCGGGGCTGGCGTGCTGGCCGGCTTTCCATGGCGTGACGAACAGCGCGCCGGCCTTGAGCTGGCTGCCATAGGCGATCGACTTGGCCTGGGTCGCGGTTTCCTGCAGGGTCAGCGCCAGGTCGAGGCGGGCGATGCGCGGCCAGCGCTGGTTGGCGTGCAGGTACAGCGATTGCTCGGCGCTGCTGATCGACAGGTCGCAGCGTCCGTCGCGCTCTCCCTCATCTCGATGTTTTTTGCTCGCATGGTGTTCCAGCGCCACCAGTTCGCCTTGCCAGGCGGCTGCGGCGAGCAGGCCGATGTTGGTGGCCGTGTTGTGCCAGTAAGGCGCCTCGTTGTCGCCCTGCAACTGATTGAAGCGATCGATGCAGTCCATCCAGCGTTCGAGGGCCGGGCGCACGAACTCCAGGTGTGGGTTGTTGATGATCAGGCCTTGCATGCTGCGCGCTCCTTGTAATTGTGATCGAGGTCAGCGAAGTGATGGCTATGTGATATCACTGTCGGGCACTTGGCACAAGCCGGCGGACCCGCCATTGGTCCGGGGTGATCCACCGCCCTCGATTGACGCTCAGGGTGCAACCCTCTAACCTTCGCGGCGTGTTTCAGGTGCCCTGCGAGCCTCAAGGTTCGGCAGGGTGAAACTGGGAAGCCGGTGGGCGCCGACAGGGCGCGATTCCGGCGCTGCCCCCGCAACGGTAGGTGAGTCGAAGGCCGCGCAGGGCCACTGGGTGATCGACCCGGGAAGGCGCGCGGTTTCGGGCCAAGCCCGCTCACGAGCCCGGAGACCGGCCTGTAACTGCCAACGGCATCACGGAGGGTGATGCGCGGTGCGATATGGCCTGTGCCATGCCCCTGCGCGCTCTTCGTCTGCCTGCCTTTCATCTGTCGCCGCCCCTGCGACAGCCTGCGGAGACCCCTGATGAGCGAATCCCCCGACCGCGACGAACGTCACCTGGCGCGCATGCAGCGCAAAAAGGCGCTCATCGACGAGCGCATCGCCAATTCCCCCAATGAATGCGGCCTGCTGCTGGTGCTGACCGGCAACGGCAAGGGCAAGAGCAGCTCGGCGTTCGGCATGCTCGCCCGTGCTCTGGGCCATGGCATGCAGTGCGGCGTGGTGCAGTTCATCAAGGGTCGCAACAGCACCGGTGAAGAACTGTTCTTCCGCCGTTTCCCCGAGCAGGTGCGCTATCACGTGATGGGCGAGGGCTTCACCTGGGAAACCCAGGACCGTCAGCGCGACATCGCCGCCGCCGAAGCCGCTTGGGCCGTATCCCGCCAGTTGCTGCAGGACCCGTCGATCCAGTTCGTCGTGCTCGATGAACTGAACATCGCCCTCAAGCATGGTTACCTGGACCTCGACCAGGTGCTCTCGGACATCCAGGCCCGGCCGCCGATGCAGCATGTGATCGTCACCGGCCGTGCCGCCAAGCCGGAAATGATCGAACTGGCCGACACCGTCACCGAGATGGGCATGCTCAAGCACGCCTTCCAGGCCGGCATTCGCGCGCAGAAGGGCGTCGAACTGTGAGCGAGCCGCGCCATTGTCCCGCCGTGCTGATCGCGGCACCGGCCTCCGGCCAGGGCAAGACCACGGTCACCGCGGCCTTGGCTCGCCTGCACCGCAACCTTGGACGCAAGGTGCGGGTGTTCAAGTGCGGGCCTGACTTTCTCGACCCGATGATCCTCGAGCGTGCCAGCGGCGCGCCGGTCTACCAGCTGGACCTGTGGATGATCGGCGCCGACGAGAGCCGCCGGCTGCTGTGGGACGCGGCGGGCGAGGCCGACCTGATCCTGATCGAAGGCGTGATGGGGCTGTTCGACGGCACGCCATCGAGCGCCGATCTGGCTCGCCATTTCGGCGTGCCGGTGCTGGCGGTGATCGATGGTACGGCCATGGCCCAGACCTTCGGCGCCCTGGCCCTGGGCCTGGCGCGCTACCAGCCCGACTTGCCGTTCGCTGGGGTGCTGGCCAACCGGGTCGGCAGCCTGCGCCATGCGCAACTGCTCGAAGGCAGCCTGACCGAGGGCCTGCGCTGGTATGGCGGGTTGTCCCGCGAGCGCGGCATCGAGCTGCCTAGCCGGCACCTTGGTCTGGTCCAGGCCAGCGAGTTGAATGACCTGGATGCACGCCTGGACGCCGCCGCCGAAGCGCTGGGCGCCAGTTGCGATGCCGCGTTGCCGCCACCGGTCCGGTTTGCCGAGCCTGAGCCGGTGAAGGTGACCTCGTCGCTGGCCGGAGTGCGCATCGGCGTGGCGCGCGACGAAGCCTTTGCCTTCACCTACGGTGCCAACCTTCATTTGCTGCGCGACCTGGGCGCGCGGCTGGAATTCTTCTCGCCGTTGCACGACCGCGAGCTGCCCGTGGTGGATAGCCTTTATCTGCCTGGCGGCTATCCCGAGCTGCACCACCAGGCGCTGGCCGCCAATGCAGCGATGCTGGACGCGATCCGCGCCCATCATGCAGCCGGCAAGCCATTGCTGGCTGAGTGCGGCGGCATGCTCTACCTGCTCGACGCACTGACCGACGTCGCGGGCGAGCGCGCCGCGCTGCTCGGGCTGCTACCGGGCGAGGCGACCATGCAGAAGCGCCTGGCGGCCCTGGCCTTGCAGGCGGTCGAACTGCCCGAAGGCACCCTGCGTGGCCACACCTACCACCATTCGCTGACCAGCACCGAGCTGGCGCCGATCGCTCGCGGCCTGAGCCCCAATGGCGGCCGCGGCAACGAGGCGGTCTATCGCCTGGGGCGCCTGACCGCGTCCTACGTGCATTTCTACTTCCCCTCCAACCCGGATGCGGCGGCGGCGCTGCTGCGACCATGAGCCGACACGCCTACAGCGAAGCCGAGCGCCAGGCCATCTACCGGGCCATCGGCGAACGCCGCGATATGCGCCATTTCGCCGGGGGCGAAGTAGCCCCCGAGTTGCTCGGGCGTCTGCTCGCAGCTGCCCACCAGGCGCCCAGCGTGGGTCTGATGCAACCGTGGCGGTTCATCCGTATCAGCCAGCGTGCCTTGCGCGAGCGGATCCAGGCGCTGGTGGAGCAGGAGCGGGTGCGCACCGCCGAGGCCCTGGGCGAACGCTCCGATGAATTCATGAAGCTCAAGGTCGAAGGCATCAACGACTGCGCCGAAGTGCTGGTCGCCGCGTTGATGGACAAGCGCGAGGCGCACGTCTTCGGCCGCCGCACCCTGCCCGAGATGGATCTGGCTTCGCTGGCCTGCGCCATCCAGAACCTGTGGCTGGCGGCACGCGCCGAAGGGCTGGGGATGGGTTGGGTGTCGCTGTTCGACCCCGAGGCTCTGGCCGAGCTGCTGGGCATGCCTGCAGGTGCGAAGCCCATGGCGGTGCTGTGCCTGGGGCCGGTGACCGAGTTCTATCCAGCGCCGATGCTGGTGCTGGAAGACTGGGCCGAGCAACGGCCGCTGAGCGAGATGCTGTACGAGAATCATTGGGGAGAGCGTCCATGAGCGTGGCCTTGCTGGCCGTGGCGGGTGTGGCCCTGGATGCGCTGCTGGGCGAGCCACGCCGGCGTCATCCGCTGGTGGGCTTCGGCAACTTCGCCTCGCGCCTGGAACAACGTTTCAACGCCGGCGGGCGCGGCTGGCGCAGCCATGGCGTTACCGCGTGGTTCCTGGCGGTGGTGCCGCTGACCCTGCTGGCGCTGATCCTGTCCTGGCTGCCGTACATCGGCTGGCTGGTGGATGTGCTGGCGCTGTACTGCGCTCTGGGCCTGCGCAGCCTGGGCGAGCATGTGCTGCCGGTGGCCCAGGCATTGCGCCAGGGGGACCTGGCCGAGGCGCGGCGGCGCGTCGGTTATCTGGTCAGTCGCGAGACCCGCGAGCTGGACGAGCCCGCCGTGGCCCGGGCGGCCACCGAGTCAGTGCTGGAAAACGGCAGCGACGCGGTGTTCGCCGCGCTGTTCTGGTTCGTCGTGGCCGGTGCGCCGGGGGTGGTGCTGTACCGCCTGAGCAATACCCTGGATGCCATGTGGGGCTATCGCAACGAGCGCTTCGAACGCTTCGGCTGGTGCGCGGCGCGCATCGACGATGGGCTGAACTATATTCCCGCCAGGCTGGTGGCGCTGACCTATGCGCTGCTGGGCAAGACCCGCCTGGCCCTGGCCTGCTGGCGCAGCCAGGCGCCGCTGTGGGACAGCCCCAACGCCGGCCCGGTGATGGCCGCTGGTGCCGGCGCGCTGGGCGTGGAGCTGGGCGGCCCGGCGGTGTATCACGGCGAGCTGCATGAACGGCCGCGCCTGGGTGAAGGGCCGATGGCCGACGCCGATGCCATCGAGCGCGGTTGGAGCCTGGTGCAGCGCGGCGTGTGGCTGTGGGTGCTGTTGATCTGTGTGGGAGCCTATCTGAATGCTTGAACACGGTGGCCGCCTGCTGCGGGCGGTGAAACAGTACGCCATCCCTCGGGAACAGTGGCTCGACCTGTCCAGCGGTATCGCGCCATGGCCTTACCCGATACCGTCGATTCCGCTGGACGCCTGGGCCCGGCTGCCAGAGACCGAGGACGGCCTGGAGGCGGCGGCGCGGCAGTACTATGGCGCGCAGCCGTTGCTGGCGGTGGCCGGTTCTCAGGCGGCGATCCAGGCCTTGCCGTACCTGCGCCCGGTCGGGCGGGTCGGGGTCCTCTCGCCGTGCTATGCCGAGCACCCGCATGCCTGGGCACGGGCAGGGCACACGCTGGTCGAGCTGGACGAGAGCAAGGTCGAGGACGTGCTCGACAGCCTCGACGTCCTGGTGCTGGTCAACCCTAACAACCCCACTGGCCGCCGGGTAACCCGCGAACGCCTGCTGGCCTGGCATGCGCGCCTGGCCGAGCGCGGTGGCTGGCTGCTGGTGGACGAAGCCTTCATGGACAACACGCCCGAACACAGCGTGGTCGAGCAGGCCGGGCAACCGGGCTTGATCGTGTTGCGCTCGTTCGGCAAGTTCTTTGGCCTGGCCGGTGTGCGGCTGGGCTTTGTTGTCGCCCAATCCGATGTGCTGCGACGCCTGGCCGAGGCGCTCGGGCCCTGGACTGTCAGCGGCCCGACCCGTGTGCTGGGGCACGCCTGTTTCGCCGACGAGGCAGCGCACCTGGCGCAGATTGCTCGTTGCGCCCAGGCCAGCCAACGCCTGGCTTCGTTGCTCGACGGCGCAGGCCTGCCACCCAGCGGCGGCTGCGACCTGTTCCAGTACGTGCGTGATGAGCGCGCCGCGCACCTGCATGATTTTCTCGCCCGTCGCGGCATCCTGGTGCGCCTGTTCGAGCAGCCGCTCGCGCTGCGTTTCGGCCTGCCCGCCACGGCGGCGGACGAACAACGCCTGGCCCAGGCCCTGGCGGACTACCAGAAGGAATCGGCATGACCACCCTCATGGTGCAAGGCACCACCTCCGATGCCGGCAAGAGCACGCTGGTCACTGCCCTGTGCCGCTGGCTGCTGCGCCAGGGCATCGCCGTGGTGCCGTTCAAGCCGCAGAACATGGCGCTCAACAGCGCCGTGACCGCCGACGGCGGCGAGATCGGTCGCGCCCAGGCAGTGCAGGCCCAGGCCTGCCGGCTGGCGCCGCACACCGACATGAACCCGGTGCTGCTCAAGCCCAACAGCGACACCGGCGCCCAGGTGATCGTCCATGGCCGCGCGGTGACCAGCATGAACGCCGTCGCCTACCACGACTACAAGGCCATCGCCATGCAGGCGGTGCTGGCATCCCACGAGCGCCTGAGCGCAGCCTACCCGGTGGTGATGGTCGAAGGCGCCGGCTCGCCGGCGGAGATCAACCTGCGTGCCGGCGATATCGCCAACATGGGCTTCGCCGAGGCGGTGGATTGCCCGGTGATCCTGGTGGCCGATATCAACCGGGGCGGTGTGTTCGCCCACCTGGTCGGCACCCTGGAGCTGCTGTCGGCGAGCGAGCAGGCGCGGGTCAAGGGCTTCGTCATCAACCGTTTCCGTGGCGACATCGCCTTGCTGCAGCCGGGCCTGGACTGGCTGGAGCAGCGCACGGGCAAGCCGGTGCTGGGCGTGCTGCCCTACGTCACCGACCTGCACCTGGAGGCCGAGGATGGTATCGATACCCGCCAGGGGGCGAAGGGCGAGCGCGTGCTCAAGGTGATCGTCCCGGTGCTGCCGCGGATCAGCAACCACACCGACTTCGACCCGCTGCGCCTGCATCCGCAGGTGGACCTGCAGTTCATCGGCCCGGGCCAGGCGATCCCACCCGCCGACCTGATCATCCTGCCTGGCTCGAAGAGCGTGCGCGGCGACCTGGCGCAACTGCGCGAGCGTGGCTGGGACACCGCCATTGCCCGGCACCTGCGCTACGGCGGCAAGCTCATCGGCATCTGTGGCGGCCTGCAGATGCTCGGCGAGCAGGTCCATGACCCTCTGGGCCTGGAAGGGCCAGCCGGCTCCAGCGAAGGGCTGGGCCTGCTGGCGTACGGCACCGTGCTGGAGGCCGAGAAGCAACTGCGCAACGTGGCGGGCACGCTCGAGCTCGAACGGGCCCCCGTGTCGGGCTACGAGATTCATGCCGGCGTCACCAGCGGCCCGGCGCTGGAGCGTCCGGCGGTGCAACTGGCCGATGGCCGCGTCGACGGCGCCATCAGCGCCGACGGGCAGATCCTCGCCACCTACCTGCATGGCCTGTTCGAGGGCAGCCAGTCATGTGCCGCGTTGCTGCGCTGGGCCGGCCTGGCCGATGCGCAGACCATCGACTACGAGGCCCTGCGCGAGCGTGATATCGAGCGCCTGGCCGACCTGGTCGAGCAGCACCTGGACACCGCGCGCCTGCGCCAACTGTGTGGAGTCGCCTGAAGTGCGCAACCTGATCCTCGGCGGCGCCCGTTCGGGCAAGAGCCGCCTGGCCGAGCAACTGGCCGATGCCAGCGGCCTGCCGGTGACCTACATCGCCACCAGCCAGCCGCTGGATGGCGAGATGAATGAACGCGTGCGTCTGCACCGCGAGCGCCGTCCGGCCCATTGGGGGCTGGTGGAGGAGCCGGTGGCGCTGGCTGATGTGCTGCGCGCCGAAGCCGCCGAAGGGCGCTGCCTGCTGGTGGACTGCCTGACCCTGTGGCTGACCAACCTGCTGATGCTCGAGGATGACCTGCGTCTGGCACAGGAGCGCGACGCGCTGCTCGATTGCCTGGAACAGCTGCCGGGCACCCTTATCCTGGTCAGCAACGAAACCGGCCTGGGCGTGGTGCCCATGGGTGAACTGACCCGTCGCTACGTCGACCTGGCGGGCACGCTGCACCAGGCCATGGCCGAACGTTGCCAGCGCGTGGTGCTGACCGTGGCCGGCCTTCCTCTCATGCTCAAAGGACCTGCCCTATGACCCAGATGTGGTGGCGTGACGCCTGCCAACCCCTCGACACCGCCGCCATGGACCAGGCCCGCGCCCGTCAGCAGCAACTGACCAAACCCGCCGGTTCCCTCGGCCAGCTCGAAGGCCTGGCGATACGCCTGGCCGGCCTGCAAGGGCGCGAGCGTCCCAGCCTGGAGCGTGTCGCCATCACGATCTTCGCCGGCGACCATGGCGTGGTGGAGGAGGGCATCTCCGCCTATCCGCAGGCGGTGACCGGGCAGATGCTGCGCAACTTCGTCGGCGGTGGCGCGGCGATCAGCGTGCTGGCGCGTCAATTGGAGGCCGACCTTGAGGTAGTTGACCTCGGTACCATCGACCCGACGCTGCTACTGCCCGGTGTCCATCACCTGAACCTCGGGCCCGGCACCGCCAACTTCGCCCGCCAGCCGGCGATGACCGACGAGCAACTCGCCGCAGCGCTGCGGGCCGGGCGCGACAGTGCCCTACGCGCACTCGACAACGGTGCCCAGCTGTTCATCGGTGGCGAAATGGGCATCGGCAACACCACCGCCGCCGCGGCACTGGCCAGCACCTTGCTGGGCTGCCCGGCGCGTGAGCTGAGCGGCCCGGGCACCGGCCTGGACAGCGCCGGCGTGCGGCACAAGGCCGAAGTGATCGAGCGTGCCCTGGTGTTGCACGGCCTGCGCGCTGACCAGCCGCTGCAGGCGCTGGCCTGTGTCGGCGGCTTCGAGATCGCCGCGCTGGCCGGTGCCTACCTGGCGTGCGCCCAGCATGGCGTGGCGGTGCTGGTCGATGGCTTCATCTGCAGTGTCGCCGCCCTGGTGGCGGTCCGCCTCAATCCGCAGTGCCGCCCCTGGCTGCTGTTCGCCCACCAGGGCGCCGAGCCGGGGCACAAGGCCCTGCTGGCGGCCCTGGAAGCCGAGCCGCTGCTGGCCCTGGGGCTGCGCCTGGGCGAGGGCAGCGGCGCGGCGCTGGCGGTACCGCTGATCCGCCTGGCCTGCGCGCTGCACGGGCAGATGGCGACCTTCGCCGAGGCGGCGGTGGCGGATCGCCCGGCATGATCCTCGAACTGCTGCGCCATGGCGAGACGGAACTGGGTGGCGGCCTGCGTGGCAGTCTCGACGACGCCTTGACCGAGACCGGTTGGACGCAGATGCGCCAGGCCGTCGCCGACGCCGGCCCCTGGGACGTGCTGGTCAGTTCGCCGTTGCAGCGCTGCGCGGCGTTCGCCGATGAGCTGGGCGCGCGTCTGAACCTGCCGGTGCTGCGCGAGGCCGGTGCGCGCGAGCTGCACTTTGGCGAGTGGGAAGGGCAAAGCGCCGCGCAGATCATGGAAGTCGACGCCGATGCCCTGGGGCAGTTCTGGAGTGACCCGTATGCCTTCACCCCGCCGGGCGGCGAGCCGGTGCTGGCCTTTGCCGAACGGGTGCTGGCGGCGGTCGAGGGTTTGCGCCGTGCGTACGCAGGCAAGCGCGTGCTGCTGGTCACCCATGGCGGGGTGATGCGTCTGCTGCTGGCGCGGGCGCGTGGCTTGCCACGCGAGCAATTGCTGCAGGTCGAGGTTGGGCATGGCGCGCTGGCGCGGCTGATGCTCGATCACGACGGCCAGCTGCACGAGGTGCGATGAGATGCTGCCGTTCTGGATCGCCTTGCAGTTCCTCGGCAGTCTGCCGGTGCGCTTGCCTGGAATGCCGACGCCCCAGGAAATGGGGCGCTCGCTGCTGTTCTATCCACTGGTAGGGCTGCTGTTCGGGCTGTTGCTGTGGTTGGCAAGCCATCTGTTGCAAGGCACCGCGGCGCCCTTGCACGCGGCCTTGCTGCTGGCGCTGTGGGTGCTGCTCAGCGGCGCGCTGCACCTGGACGGCCTGGCTGACAGCGCCGATGCCTGGCTGGGGGGCTTCGGTGATCGTGAGCGCACCTTGCAGATCATGAAGGATCCGCGCAGCGGGCCGATTGCCGTGGTCACGCTGGTGCTGGTACTGCTGCTGAAGTTCTGTGCCCTCTGGGTACTGGTCGAGCGGGGCGCTGGCGGCCTGCTGGTGCTGGCGCCGGTGGTGGGGCGGGCGGCGATGCTCGGGTTGTTCCTCGGCACCCCCTACGTGCGTTCGGGCGGGCTGGGCGCGGCCTTGGCCGAACACCTGCCCCGGCGCGCTGCGAGCTGGGTCTTGCTGGGTTGTGCGCTGGCCGGCCTGGCGCTGGGAGGCTGGGCGGTGCTGTGGCCGCTGCTGGCGGCGTTGGTGGTGTTCGTGTGGCTGCGTCGACTGATGTGCCGTCGGCTGGGCGGAACCACCGGCGATACGGCCGGGGCGTTGCTGGAGCTGCTGGAGCTGACGGTGGTGGTTACCCTGGCACTACGCGCATAGCTTCAGGCTGACACGTTCCCCTGTAGGAGCGGCCTTGTGTCGCGAAA
>NZ_JAOCDM010000011.1 GCF_029840925.1 Pseudomonas sp. GD03858 | reverse complement strand
ACAGGCATAAAAAAACCGACCCTAGGGTCGGTTTTTTCGACAAGAACGTCGCTTAGGCAGCTGCAGCTTCTTTCAGCGCCTTGATGTGGCCATTCAGACGGCCTTTGTGGCGAGCAGCCTTGTTCTTGTGGATGATACCTTTGTCGGCCATACGGTCGATTACAGGTACAGCCAGAACGTAGGCGGCTTGCGCTTTTTCGGCGTCTTTTGCGTCGATGGCCTTGACTACATTCTTGATGTAGGTGCGGACCATGGAACGCAGGCTGGCGTTGTGGCTGCGACGCTTCTCAGCCTGTTTTGCACGTTTCTTGGCGG
Organism: Pseudomonas sp. GD03858; assembly: GCF_029840925.1. Taxonomy (GTDB): domain Bacteria; phylum Pseudomonadota; class Gammaproteobacteria; order Pseudomonadales; family Pseudomonadaceae; genus Aquipseudomonas. Next base: position 79,110 of record NZ_JAOCDM010000011.1, on the reverse strand, counting down.
AAGGTGTGTTGGCCACCGTCGAGCTCCTCGAAAGACTTTAGGTAAATAGCAAACAAAATAGGCCGCGAATCATGCCGATGAGTCGAACGGATGTCAAGGCCACCTGCAGGGTTCCGCCGAATGGTGGGGCAACGAGCGGAAAGATTCCTTTCTGCGACGCGACCTGTAAACTCGGGAATTTTTGGCTCCCCTGCGAAGGCGCGGGAGTATCGCACATTCGGACGCGCTCTGGCAGCGTCCTCTGTCCCCTGGCGTGAAACTTTTCGATGAACCTGCTCAAATCCCTGGCCGCGGTCAGTTCCATCACCATGATTTCCCGGGTGCTAGGCTTCGTGCGCGACACCATCCTGGCCCGGGTCTTCGGTGCCGGCATCGCCACCGACGCCTTCTTCATCGCCTTCAAACTGCCCAACCTGCTGCGGCGAATCTTCGCCGAAGGCGCGTTCTCCCAGGCATTCGTGCCCATCCTGGCCGAATACAAGACCCAGCAGGGCGAGGAGGCCACGCGCACCTTCATCGCCTACGTCAGCGGCCTGCTGACCCTGGTCCTGGCCCTGGTCACCGTCGTGGGCATCCTCGCCGCGCCCTGGGTGGTCTGGGCCACCGCGCCGGGTTTCGTCGACAGCGCCGAGAAATACGAGCTGACCACCTCGCTGCTGCGGGTGACCTTTCCTTATATATTGCTGATCTCGCTGTCGTCGCTGGTCGGCGCGATCCTCAACACCTGGAACCGCTTCACGGTCCCGGCCTTCACGCCCACGCTGCTCAACGTGGCCATGATCGCCTTCGCCGTGCTGCTGACACCTTACTTCGACCCGCCGATCATGGCCCTGGGGTGGGGCGTGCTGGTGGGCGGCCTGGCGCAGTTGCTGTACCAGCTGCCGGCGCTGAAGAAGATCGGCATGCTCGTGCTGCCACGGCTCAACCTGCGCGATACCGGCGTATGGCGCGTGCTCAAGCAGATGCTGCCAGCCATTCTCGGGGTCTCGGTGAGCCAGATCTCGCTGATCATCAACACCATCTTCGCCTCGTTCCTGGTGGCGGGCTCGGTGTCGTGGATGTACTACGCCGACCGCCTGATGGAGCTGCCGTCCGGCGTGCTGGGGGTGGCCCTGGGCACGATCTTGCTGCCGACCCTGGCCAAGACCTACGCCAACAAGGACCGTGAAGAGTACTCGCGCATCCTCGACTGGGGCCTGCGCCTGTGTTTCCTGCTGGTGCTGCCCTGCACCCTGGCCCTGGCGATCCTGGCCGAGCCGCTGACCGTGGCGCTGTTCCAGTACGGCAAGTTCAGCGCCTTCGACGCGGCCATGACCCAGCGTGCGCTGATCGCCTATTCGGTGGGCCTGCTGGCGATCATCCTGGTCAAAGTGCTGGCACCTGGCTTCTATGCCCAGCAGAATATCCGCACGCCGGTGAAGATCGCGGTCTTTACCCTGGTCTGCACCCAGTTGTTCAACCTGGCCCTGATCGGCCCGCTGGCCCACGCCGGGCTGGCCCTGGCGATCAGCTTGGGCGCATGCCTGAATGCCAGCCTGCTGTTCTGGAAACTGCGCAGCCAGCAGTTGTTCCAGCCGCAGCCGGGCTGGGCGCTGTTCCTGTCGAAGCTGGTGCTGGCGGTCAGCTTGATGTCGGGCGTGCTGTTGCTGGGCATGCACTACCTGCCGGCCTGGGAGCAGGGCAACATGCTCGAGCGCTTTGTGCGTCTGGGCGCCCTGATCCTGGCGGGCGTGGTGACCTATTTCGGTTGCCTGTACCTGTGTGGTTTCCGTCCGCGGCATTTCGCCCGCAAAGCCCTGCACTGAGGCGGGAAAAGGGTCAGGCGTCGGTTTTTCACATTCCACGCCCCATGGTGGCGCTGCTGCCTGTCGTCAGCGCCCGGGTGTGGTTATAATCGGCCACTTTATGAGCAAGAAGCGCGTTATGCAGCTGGTTCGAGGTCTTCACAACCTGCGCCCCGAGCACCGGGGCTGTGTCGCCACCATTGGCAACTTCGACGGGGTCCACCGGGGTCACCAGGCGATTCTCGCGCGCCTGCGCGAACGCGGCCAGGAACTGGGCCTGCCCACCTGCGTGGTGATCTTCGAGCCGCAGCCCCGCGAATACTTCGCCCCGGACAGCGCTCCGGCGCGCCTGGCGCGTCTGCGTGACAAGGTCGAGCTGCTGGCCGGCGAGGGCATCGACCGGGTGCTGTGCCTGTCGTTCAACCAGCGCCTGAGCAAGCTCAGCGCCGAGCAGTTCGTCAAGGCAGTGCTGGTCGATGGCCTGGGTGTGCGTCACCTCGAAGTGGGCGACGATTTTCGCTTCGGCTGCGACCGCGCCGGCGATTTCGCCTTCCTCACCGAGGCTGGCAAGCATCATGGTTTCACCGTCGAGGCGGCCAACACCGTGATCCAGGATGGCCTGCGCGTCAGCAGCACCGAAGTGCGCAAGGCCCTGGCCGAGGGTGACTTCGAGCTGGCCGAGCACCTGCTGGGCCGCCCTTATCGCATCACCGGCCGCGTGCTGCACGGCCAGAAGCTGGCGCGCCAGCTCGGCACCCCGACCGCCAATATCCAGCTCAAGCGCCGCCGCGTGCCGCTGTCCGGGGTCTACCTGGCCAGCATCGAGATCGACGGCAAGCACTGGCCGGGTGTCGGCAATATTGGAGTGCGCCCCACCGTCGCCGGTGACGGGCGTCCTCACCTGGAGATTCATCTCCTGGACTACGCCGGCGACCTGTATGGCCGGCGCCTGACGGTGGAATTCCACCACAAGCTGCGTGAAGAGCAGCGATTCGCCTCCCTGGAGGCGCTGAAGTCGGCGATCGACGCGGACATCGCCGCCGCACGTGCCCATTGGCACGCTCAACCGCTAACGAAGAGCCTGAAATGACCGACTACAAAGCCACGCTTAACCTTCCGGACACCGCCTTCCCCATGAAGGCCGGCCTGCCTCAGCGCGAACCGCAGATCCTGCAGCGCTGGGACAGCATTGGCCTGTACGGTAAGCTGCGCGAGATTGGCAAGGATCGTCCGAAGTTCGTCCTGCACGACGGCCCGCCCTATGCCAACGGCAAGATCCACATCGGTCATGCGCTGAACAAGATTCTCAAGGACATGATCGTCCGCTCCAAGACCCTGTCGGGCTTCGATGCGCCTTATGTCCCGGGCTGGGACTGCCACGGCCTGCCGATCGAGCACAAGGTCGAGGTCACCCACGGCAAGCACCTGACCGCCGATCGCACCCGCGAGCTGTGCCGCGAGTACGCCGCCGAGCAGATCGAAGGGCAGAAGACCGAGTTCATCCGCCTGGGCGTGCTGGGCGACTGGGACAACCCGTACAAGACCATGAACTTCGCCAACGAGGCCGGGGAAATCCGCGCCCTGGCCGAGATGGTCAAGCAAGGTTTCGTGTTCAAGGGCCTCAAGCCTGTGAACTGGTGCTTCGATTGCGGTTCGGCGCTCGCTGAAGCCGAGGTCGAGTACGCCGACAAGAAGTCCCAGACCATCGACGTGGCCTTCCCGGTCGCCGATGCCGACAAGCTGGCCGCCGCCTTCGGTCTGGCCTCGCTGGCCAAGCCCGCCGCCATCGTGATCTGGACCACCACCCCGTGGACCATCCCGGCCAACCAGGCGCTGAACATCCACCCGGACTTCAAGTACGCCCTGGTCGATACCGGCGAGCGCCTGCTGGTGCTGGCCGAGGAACTGGTCGAGTCGTGCCTCAAGCGCTACAACCTCGAAGGTTCGATCATCGCCACCGCGCCGGGCTCGGCCCTGGAGCTGATCAACTTCCGTCACCCGTTCTACGACCGCCTGTCGCCGATCTATCTGGCCGACTACGTCGAACTGGGCGCCGGCACCGGCGTGGTTCACTCCTCGCCAGCTTATGGTGAAGACGACTTCGTCACCTGCAAGCGCTACGGCATGGTCAACGACGACATCCTCACCCCGGTGCAGAGCAACGGCGTGTACGTCGAGTCGCTGCCGTTCTTTGGCGGCCAGTTCATCTGGAAGGCCAACCCGGCCATCGTCGACAAGCTCAGCGAAGTCGGCGCGCTGATGCACACCGAAACCATCAGCCACAGCTACATGCACTGCTGGCGCCACAAGACCCCGCTGATCTACCGCGCCACCGCGCAGTGGTTCGTCGGCATGGACAAGCAGCCAAGCACCGGCGAGCCGCTGCGCGAGCGCGCGCTCAAGGCCATCGAAGAGACCAAGTTCGTCCCGGCCTGGGGCCAGGCGCGCCTGCACTCGATGATCGCCAACCGTCCGGACTGGTGCATCTCGCGTCAGCGTAACTGGGGCGTACCGATTCCGTTCTTCCTCGACAAGCAGACCGGCGAGCTGCACCCACGCACCGTCGAGCTGATGGAAGCCGTGGCCCAGCGCGTCGAAAAAGAAGGCATCGAGGCCTGGTTCAAGCTCGACGCCGCCGAGCTGCTCGGTGACGAGGCCGGCCAGTACGACAAGATCACCGACACCCTCGATGTGTGGTTCGACTCCGGTACCACCCACTGGCACGTGCTGCGCGGCTCCCATGACATCGGTCACGCCACCGGCCCGCGCGCCGACCTGTACCTGGAAGGCTCCGACCAGCACCGCGGCTGGTTCCACTCATCCTTGCTGACCGGTTGCGCCATCGACGGCCACGCGCCGTACCGCGAGCTGCTGACCCACGGCTTCACCGTGGACGAGAACGGCCGCAAGATGTCCAAGTCGCTGGGCAACACCATCGAGCCGCAGAAGGTCAACGATACCCTGGGCGCCGACATCCTGCGCCTTTGGGTCTCGGCCACCGACTACTCCGGCGAGATGGCGGTTTCCGAGCAGATCCTGCAGCGCAGCGCCGACGCCTACCGGCGTATCCGCAACACCGCGCGCTTCCTGCTCTCCAACCTGTCCGGCTTCGACCCGGCCCGCGACCTGCTGCCGGCGGACGACATGCTGGCCCTGGACCGCTGGGCGGTCGACCGCACCCTGCTGCTGCAGCGCGAGCTGGAAGAGCACTACAGCGAGTACCGTTTCTGGAACGTGTACTCCAAGGTGCACAACTTCTGCGTGCAAGAGCTGGGCGGCTTCTACCTCGACATCATCAAGGACCGCCAGTACACCACCGGCGCCAACAGTGTCGCCCGCCGCTCCTGCCAGACCGCGCTGTACCACATCAGCGAGGCGCTGGTGCGCTGGATCGCGCCGATCCTGGCGTTCACCGCCGACGAGATCTGGCAGTACCTGCCGGGCGAGCGCAACGAGTCGGTGATGCTCAACACCTGGTACCAGGGCCTGACCGAGCTGCCGGAAGGCACCGAGCTGGATCGCGCCTACTGGGATCGCGTGATGGCGGTCAAGGCCGCGGTCAACAAGGAGCTGGAGAACCAGCGCACCGCCAAGGTCATTGGCGGCAACCTGCAGGCCGAAGTCACCCTGTTCGCCGAAGAAGGCCTGACCGCCGACCTGAACAAGCTCGGCGACGAGCTGCGCTTCGTGCTGATCACCTCGGCCGCCAGCGTGGTGCCGTTCGTCCAGGCCCCGGCCGACGCGGTGACAACCGAAGTCGAAGGCCTCAAGCTGAAAGTCGTCAAGTCCGGTCATGCCAAGTGCGGCCGTTGCTGGCACTTCCGCGCCGACGTCGGCAGCCACCCGGAGCACCCGGAGATCTGCGGTCGTTGCGTGGACAACCTGAGTGGTTCCGGTGAGGTGCGCCACTATGCCTAACGCTCCCGCGGGGCGCTTCGGGCGCCTTGCCTGGCTCTGGCTGAGCCTGGTGGTGCTGGTCCTCGACCAGGCCACCAAGCTGTACTTCGACAGCTCGCTGAGCATGTACCAGCAGATCGTGGTCATCCCCGACTACTTCAGCTGGACCCTGGCCTACAACACCGGTGCCGCGTTCAGCTTCCTGGCCGACAGCTCCGGCTGGCAGCGCTGGCTGTTCGCCCTGATCGCCGTGGTGGTCAGCGCCGTGCTGGTGGTCTGGCTCAAGCGCCTGGGGCGCAACGAGACCTGGCTGGCCGTTGCCCTGGCACTGGTGCTGGGCGGCGCGCTGGGCAATCTGTACGACCGCATCGTGCTGGGCCACGTGGTCGACTTCATCCTGGTGCACTGGCAGAACCGCTGGTACTTCCCGGCCTTCAACCTGGCCGACAGCGCCATCACCGTAGGCGCGGTGATGCTGGCGCTGGACATGTTCAAGAGCAAGAAGTCCGAGGAAGCCGTCCATGACTGACACCCGTATCGGCCAGAACACCGAAGTCACCCTGCACTTCGCGCTGCACCTGGAAAACGGCGACACCGTCGACAGCACCTTCGACAAGGCCCCGGCCACGTTCAAGGTCGGCGACGGCAACCTGCTGCCGGGCTTCGAGACCGCGCTGTTCGGCTTCAAGGCCGGCGACAAGCGCAAACTGAGCCTGGCGCCGGAGCACGCCTTCGGCCAGCACAACCCGCAGAACGTGCAGGTGATGCCGCGTTCGCAGTTCGAGGGCATGGAACTGTCCGAAGGGCTGCTGGTGATCTTCAACGACGCCGCCAACACCGAGCTGCCAGGTGTGGTGAAAGCGTTCGACGAGCACCAGGTGACCATCGACTTCAACCATCCACTGGCTGGCAAGACCCTGAACTTCGAGGTGGAGATCCTCGACGTGAAGGCCGTGTGAGCCTGGAGCCGAGCATGCAAATCAAACTCGCCAACCCGCGCGGCTTCTGCGCGGGGGTCGACCGGGCGATCGAGATCGTCAACCGTGCCCTGGAAGTCTTCGGACCACCGATCTACGTGCGTCACGAAGTGGTGCACAACAAGTTCGTGGTCGAGGACCTGCGCAACCGTGGCGCGGTGTTCGTCGAAGAACTCGACCAGGTACCGGACGACGTCATCGTCATCTTCAGCGCCCATGGCGTCTCGCAAGCGGTACGCCAGGAGGCCGCCGGCCGTGGTCTGAAAGTGTTCGACGCCACCTGCCCGCTGGTGACCAAGGTGCACATCGAGGTCGCCAAGTACAGCCGCGATGGGCGTGAGACCATCCTCATCGGCCATGAAGGGCACCCGGAAGTCGAGGGCACCATGGGGCAGTATGACGCCAGCAACGGCGGCAGCATCTATCTCGTCGAAGACGAGAAGGACGTCGCCAACCTGCAAGTGCGTAATCCTGAGCACCTGGCCTTCGTCACCCAGACCACCCTGTCGATGGACGACACCAGCCGGGTGATCGACGCCCTGCGCGCGCGCTTCCCGAACATCGGTGGCCCGCGCAAGGACGACATCTGCTACGCCACGCAGAACCGCCAGGACGCCGTCAAGCAGCTGGCCGACGAGTGCGACGTGGTGCTGGTGGTCGGCAGCCCCAACAGCTCCAACTCCAACCGCCTGCGCGAGCTGGCCGAGCGCATGAGCACGCCAGCCTACCTGATCGACGGCGCCGAAGACCTGCAGCGTGGCTGGTTCGACGGTGTCGAGCGCATCGGCATCACCGCCGGCGCCTCGGCCCCCGAGGTACTGGTGCGTGGCGTGATCGAGCAGCTCAAGGCCTGGGGCGCCACCGGCGCCGAAGAGCTCGACGGGCGCGAGGAGAACATCACCTTCTCCATGCCCAAGGAACTGCGGGTTCGCTCGCTGATCTGACTCAGCCACCTGCACAGCGGCGGCCTCCGTCGCTGCGCAGGCTGACCCGGCCGGTAGGGCTCAGCACCACCTGATGACGACTGTCGAGGGTGGCGCGCTGGCAGATGTCCAGCGTGGTGCCGCCGAAGCCGATACCCAACGGTGCCCCCCGACCGCTGAACCTCACCGCCCTGGCGGAGGTGGCGCTGATCGACACCGGCCTGCTCAGGCGCTGCTCGGCCAGCAACTGGCCATCGCGCTCCTGCGACGAGCGCCAGCCCTTGCCCCAGTCGCCTTCCAGTGGTTCGACCAGCACCGCCCTACGCAACAGTGCCGCCTGGTTGCGCGCCGCGCGCAAGGCCTGCTCCAGCTCCCTGGCCACCGCCGCCAGATGCTGTTCTTCGCTGAAGTTTCTGTAGGTCGTCAATCCCAGGTGGGTCAGAAGGCTCGCCACGGCCAGCATGCACATCATTTGTATCAGTGTTACCCCTTGTTGCCTCACCGTGCATTCCTCCCGGGAAGTGCTTCGCTGTAGCTTCCGGGCAGAGTGGCATGGGCGCCAGTCGGCCGGTTCGGCTATCGGGCGAGGAAAGATCCCAGGAGGGGCGATGCGTGCAAGGGAAGGGGGCATGACCCTGCTGGAGATCTTGCTGGCGATGACGGTGCTGGCGCTGGGCCTGTTCGCATCGGCGGCCTTGCAGTTGCGTGGCATGCAGGCGACCGAGGGCGCACGGCTTTCGGGCCAGGCGCTGCAGCTCGCCCAGGGCATGCTGGAGCAGGGCAGGGCGGCGGGTTCGCTCGATGCCGGCGCGCAGGCGGCGTGGCAGGCCCAGGTGATCCGGCAGCTGGGCGCCTCGGCGCAAGGGCACCTGAGCCTGTCGGCGGGCATGCTGTCGGTGGAGCTCGATTGGCCCGGCACGGGAGAACAGCGCCAGGCATTGAGCCTGCAAGGCCGGGTCGCGCCATGAGGTACCGGCAGACCGGGTTCGGCCTGATGGAGGCGTTGCTGGCCCTGGCGCTTGGCGCCATGCTGCTGGCGGTCACCGGCCAGGTGTTCGTCTCGGCCCATCACGCCTCGCGCCTGCAGGGCGCGTCGGCTCGCCTGCAGGACGATGCGCGCCTGGCCTTGCAGCGATTGGTCGAGGATGTCCGCCAGGCCGGCATGTTCGGTTGTCTGAGCCTTGAGGCCGCGGATTTCGACGATCCTGCCAGCGCCCAGGCGTTCGCCCACCCCATCGAGATCAGCGACGACGGCCTCACCCTGATTGGCGCACAGCTGCCGGGGCTGCTCGGGCCGCCCGACTGGACGGTGCTCAGCGACTGCCGCAGCTGGGCCAAGGTGCTACGGGGGCAGCATGTGGGGGAGGGCCAGTGGCTGGCCTTGCCCGTGCGCCGGGTGAGCTACCGCGTGCGCAACGGCAGCCTCATGCTCACCAGCAATGCGCAGCACGCCGCGCTGGTCGACAACGTGCGCGCGCTGGAGGTACACCGGGTGCGGGAGCGCGAGGGCGAGCGCCTGGATATCCGCCTGACGCTGTTCGATCGGCAGCACTTGCTCGAGCAGCGGCATGCGGTGAGCGTCGCCCTGCGCAACGGGCGAACCGGGACATGACCCGGCAGCGTGGCGTGGTGCTGCTGCTGGCGCTCACCTTGAGCCTGGTGCTTGGCCTGCTGGCCAGCGTGGCACTGCGCGAAGGGTTGCTGCAGCAACGCCAGCTGGGCGAGCAACTGGCCGTCGCCCAGGCCTTCGAGCAGGCGGAGTCGAGCCTGTTCGAGGGCGCCGCCCTGTTGGCCAACGGTGTGCCTGCGCCATGCCTGCTGTGCCAGCCGCCAGGCCAGCCGGGCGAGCAACCGTCCTTGCCCTGGTTGCGTACCGGCAGTGGCTTCGTCCTGCTGCAGACCCTTGGGCCTAGTACGCGTGTCGCAGGCATGCCGCCGGGCGAGCGCCTGACGCTGGTGCGGGTGACTGCCGTCAGTCGCCAGGTCCGTGCTCGTCAGCTATTGGAAGCGGTGTATGCCGTTGATGACATGGCCAGCGTCACCCGGGTCAGCTGGCGCCAGCGTTTGGAGGGCGACTGACATGCAGCGCGGTCTTGGTCTGATCGAGTTATTGATTGTCGTGGCCGTGATCGGCATGCTGGCAGCCATTGCCTACCCCAGCTACAGCGACCAGCTGCGGCGCGCCGCGCGCAGCGAGGTGGTCGGCCTGCTGCAGGACGCGGCGTTGCGCCTGGAGCAGCATCGGGTGCGCGCGGGCGGTTATGCCGACACCGAGCAGCTGACCACGACGTTACCCGCTGGCAATCGCTACTACCGCCTGCAGGCCCGACGCGACAACGACGGTTTCCAGTTGCTCGCCACGCGCTTGCCGCAGGCCTTCATGGCCGACGACCGCTGCGGCGACTTTCGCCTGGATCAGAGCGGCGGGCGCGACAACCCGGGCAGCGGTGAAAGCAGTGACGCATGCTGGGGCAGCTGAAGCGCATGAGGTGCCCGCGCACCGTGGAATTACTTCAGATGTTGGATCGAACGATGAGCAAGCAAGTAGTGATTGTCGGCGGTGGAGTCATCGGCCTGCTGACGGCGTTCAACCTGGCGGCCGAGGTCGACCGTGTGGTGGTGTGCGACCAGGGCGAAGTGGGGCGTGAGTCGTCCTGGGCCGGTGGCGGCATCATTTCGCCGCTGTATCCGTGGCGCTACAGCCCGGCGGTGACCGCGCTGGCGCACTGGTCGCAGGATTTTTATCCACAGCTGGGCGAGCGCCTGTTCGCCAGCACCGGTGTCGATCCTGAGGTGCACACCACCGGGCTGTACTGGCTGGATCTGGACGACGAGGCCGAGGCCCTGGCCTGGGCGACGCGCGAGCATCGCCCGCTCAGCGCGGTGGATATTTCGGCGGCCTACGACGCCGTGCCAGTGCTCGGCCCGGGTTACCGCCATGCCATCTACATGGCGGGCGTGGCCAACGTGCGCAACCCGCGGCTGGTGAAGTCGCTCAAGGCCGCGCTGCAGGCGTTGCCGAACGTGACCCTGCGCGAGCATTGCCAGATCACGGGTTTCGTCCATGAAGGTGAGCGCGTCGTTGGTGTGCAGACCGAGAAAGGCGTGATTGCCGCTGACGATGTGGTGCTCAGTGCCGGTGCCTGGAGCGGTGACCTGCTGCGCACCCTTGGGCTGACGCTGCCGGTGGAACCGGTGAAGGGCCAGATGATCCTGTTCAAGTGCGCCGAGGACTTCCTGCCGAGCATGGTCCTGGCCAAAGGCCGCTATGCGATCCCGCGTCGGGATGGACACATTCTGGTGGGCAGCACCTTGGAACATGCCGGTTACGACAAGACCCCGACTGGCGATGCGCTGGAGAGCCTGAAGGCTTCGGCGCTGGAGTTGTTGCCGGCCCTGGCGGATGCCGAGGTGGTCGGGCACTGGGCCGGCCTGCGCCCAGGGTCGCCGGAAGGCATCCCGTATATCGGCAAGGTGCCGGGGCAGGCAGGGTTGTGGCTGAACTGCGGGCACTACCGCAACGGGCTGGTGCTGGCGCCGGCGTCGTGCCAGCTGTTCACCGACTTGCTGACAGGGGCCGAGCCGATCATTGACCCGGCGCCGTATGCGCCTGAGGGGCGGTTGGGCTGAGTTTGCCGTTCTCCTCCCCTGTAGGAGCGGCCTTGTGTCGCGAAAGGGCCGCAGGGCGGCCCCGACAATCTTTGCGTCAACGCTGAAACCCTGGGGCTGCTGCGCAGCCCTTTCGCGACACAAGGCCGCTCCTACAGGGATCGTGTAAGGCGTTGGTCAGCGTTGCTGGCCTGGCCCTTGCTCCAGATGCTGCTGGCTGCAGTACCACTCCTGGCCACGCTGCAACGCCCGGTCGTTGGGCAGGTGCACGCCGCAATGGGCGCAGCGCACCATCTTCAGCGGGTCCTGCAGGCGCGGCTCGGCAGGCGATTGCTGAGAGGCTTTGAACTTGCGCCACAGCCAGAACGCGGCGGCGATCAGGGCGATCCAGAAGAGTAGGCGAACCATGGTGTCCAGCTTGTCGAGAAAAGAAGCCGACAGTCTAGGACGCTGCCAATAAAAAAGGGAGGCCTCGGGCCTCCCTTTCGTGTCGCGGCGTGGATCAGTCGAACAGACCGAAGGTCATGTAGCTGAACCACGAGCGTTCTTCCTCGGCGCCTTTCGGCCCTTCCGGCAGGATCGGGTCGCCGTTCTCGTCCTTGGGCAGCAGCTCGGCTGGCATTTCCGAACGGGCGTCCTGGAATTGCTTGACCACGTCCTGGTTGGCACGGGTCTCGCCCGGCGGCAGTGGCGTGTCGGTCTCGATCAGGCCCAGGGTGGCCTTGGACAGCCAGGAGCGATTGCCGCTCTCGTCCACCTTGGTGACGAACTGGCCATCGACCAGGCTTGGGTGGTCCGGGTAGTTGAGCTTGAGCGTTTCAAGGCTGGTGGCGGCCAGCTCGTCCAGGTGCATGCGCTGGTACGACTCGACCATCACCGCCAGGCCATCGCCCACCGACGGGGTTTCCTGGAAGTTCTCCACCACGTAGCGGCCACGGTTGGCGGCGGCCACGTAGGCTTCGCGGCTCAGGTAGTAGTTGGCCACGTGGATTTCGTAGGCGGCCAGCAGGTTGCGCAGGTAGATCATGCGCTGCTTGGCGTCCGGGGCGTAGCGGCTGTTGGGGAAGCGGCTGGTCAGCTGGGCGAACTCGTTGTACGAGTCGCGGGCGGCGCCCGGGTCACGCTTGGTCATGTCCAGCGGCAGGAAGCGCGCCAGCAGGCCGCGGTCCTGGTCGAACGAAGTCAGGCCCTTGAGGTAGTAGGCGTAGTCGACGTTCGGGTGCTGCGGGTGCAGGCGGATGAAGCGCTCGGCGGCGGATTTGGCGGCCTCGGGCTCGGAGTTCTTGTAGTTGGCGTAGATCAGCTCGAGCTGGGCCTGGTCGGCGTAGCGGCCGAACGGATAGCGCGATTCCAGGGCCTTGAGCTTGTTCACGGCGCTGGTATAGCTGGAGTTGTCCAGGTCGGCCTGCGCCTGCTGGTACAGCTCGGCCTCGCTGAGGTTCTCGTCAATGACTTCCTTGTTCGAGGAACAGGCAGCGGTGAGCCCGAGGATGGCGATCAGCAGCAGGTGTTTCACTTGCATGGCGGCTTGCGTCCCTTTGACGGCCGCTGTCTTGGGCGGTGCCGTCCTGTTATGATGAGCGCCCCCGGCCAAACCCCGGGGCAAAAGAAGCCGTATTTAACCACAAGCGCGCAGCCGAAACCAAAGGCTGAACGCCCGTCGATTCGAGCATGTCCGAGATCATTCAACTTAGCGCAGAGGTCCCGTCCGAACTGGGCGGCCAACGCCTCGACCAAGTCGCCGCCCAACTGTTCGCCGAGTACTCGCGTTCGCGCCTGGCCTCGTGGATCAAGGATGGCCGCCTGACCGTCGATGGCGCGGTGCTGCGACCGCGCGACACCGTCCACACCGGCTCCATCCTGGCCCTCGAGGCCGAGCAGGAGGCCCAGGGCGAATGGGTGGCTCAGGACATCGAGCTGGACATCGTCTACGAGGACGACCAGATCCTGGTGATCAACAAGCCCGCGGGCCTGGTGGTCCACCCGGCAGCGGGTCATCCCGACGGCACCCTGCTCAATGCCCTGCTGCACCACGTGCCGGACATCGTCAACGTGCCGCGCGCCGGTATCGTCCACCGCCTGGACAAGGACACCACCGGCCTGATGGTGGTGGCCAAGACCCTGCAGGCGCAGACCAACCTGGTCGACCAGCTGCAGAAGCGTTCGGTCAGCCGTGTCTACGAGTGCATCGTGGTTGGCGTGGTGATCGCCGGCGGCAAGATCGACGCGCCGATCGGCCGTCACGGTGGCGAGCGCCAGCGCATGGCGGTGACCGAAGGCGGCAAGCCGGCCGTCAGCCACTACCGCGTGCTCAAGCGCTTCCGTTCGCACACCCATGTGCGGGTCAAGCTGGAAACCGGTCGCACCCACCAGATTCGCGTGCACATGGCGCATGTCGGTTATCCGCTGGTCGGCGACCAGACCTATGGTGTGCGCTTCCGCATTCCGCCCGCGGCCAGCGTGGCCATGGTCGAGGCGGTGAAGAACTTCCCGCGCCAGGCCCTGCATGCGCGCTTCCTGGCGCTGGACCACCCGACCACCGGTGAGCGCATGGAATGGGCCTCGCCGCTGCCGGACGATTTCCTCTGGCTGCTGTCGCTGCTCAACGACGACCGCGAGAGCTTTATCGGATGAGCGGTCTGACGCAGTCGCTGATCCTCCCCGACTGGCCAGCCCCGGCCTCGGTTCGCGCCTGCGTCACCACCCGCGAGGGCGGCGTCAGCCTGCCGCCCTACGAATCGTTCAATCTTGGCGACCATGTGGGCGATGACCCGCTGGCGGTCGCTGAGAATCGCCGTCGCCTCAGCGATGAATTCACTATCCAGCCCGCCTGGCTCAAGCAGGTGCATGGGCTGGTGGTGGCCGACGCCGATCCCGCGGTGGTGGCCGAAGCCGACGCCAGTTGGACCGACCGGCCTGGCATCGCCTGCACCGTGATGACCGCCGATTGCCTGCCAGCCCTGTTCTGCGACCGCGCCGGTACGCGTGTCGCCGCTGCCCATGCCGGCTGGCGCGGATTGGCCGGTGGCGTGCTCGAAGCGACCCTCGATCGCCTGGCCCTGCGGCCTGAAGAGGTGCTGGTATGGTTGGGGCCGGCCATCGGGCCACAAGCGTTCGAAGTGGGGCTGGAAGTGCGCGATGCCTTTACCGCCGTGCATCCCGAAGCCGCCACGGCGTTCGTCGACGGCGAGCGTCCGGGCAAGCTGATGGCCGATATCTACCAGCTGGCGCGCATCCGCCTGGCGGCGCGAGGTGTCACCGCCGTGTATGGCGGCGGGTTCTGCACCGTCAGTGACCCGCGCTTCTTCTCCTATCGCCGCACCCCGCAGGGTGGGCGCTTCGCTTCGCTGGTCTGGTTGCAGTCTTGATGAAGCCGGGGGCGCTTTGCGCCCCTTTCGCGACACAAGGCCGCTCCTACAGGACTGCGCGATTCTCTGTAGGAGCGGCCTTGTGTCGCGAAAGGGCTGCAAAGCAGCCCCCAGGCCATCCACCGCCTGCTGACCTCTGTCAACCCCGCTACGCTTGAATCTTCCAGAATTGCCCCTATCTATTGGTCATCTCAGGCAGGTTCATCATCAAGGTGCTGTCCATCGCTCCGCCTGCCCTTTAAAAGGAAGGTACCCCCATGCGCATAGACCGACTGACCAGCAAGCTGCAACTCGCTTTATCCGATGCCCAATCCCTGGCCGTGGGCATGGACCACCCGGCCATCGAGCCCCTGCACCTGCTGCAGGCACTGATCGACCAGCAGGGTGGCTCCATCAAGCCGCTGCTGATGCAGGTCGGCTTCGACATCAACAGCCTGCGCAAGGCGTTGACCAAGGAGCTCGACCAGCTGCCGAAAATCCAGAACCCGACCGGCGACGTGAACATGTCCCAGGACCTGGCGCGCCTGCTCAATCAAGCCGACCGCCTGGCCCAGCAGAAGGGCGACCAGTTCATCTCCAGCGAGCTGGTGCTGCTCGCCGCCATGGACGAGAACAGCAAGGTCGGCAAGCTGCTGCTCGGCCAGGGCGTGAGCAAGAAGGCCCTGGAAAACGCCATCAACAACCTGCGCGGCGGCGCGGCGGTGAACGACGCCAACGCCGAGGAGTCGCGCCAGGCCCTGGACAAGTACACCGTCGACCTGACCAAGCGCGCCGAGGAAGGCAAGCTGGATCCGGTGATCGGCCGTGACGACGAAATCCGCCGCACTGTGCAGGTGCTGCAACGCCGTACCAAGAACAACCCAGTGCTGATCGGCGAGCCCGGCGTGGGCAAGACCGCCATCGCCGAAGGCCTGGCCCAGCGCATCATCAACGGTGAAGTGCCCGACGGCCTGAAGGGCAAGCGCCTGCTGGCGCTGGACATGGGCGCGCTGATCGCCGGCGCCAAATACCGCGGCGAGTTCGAAGAGCGGCTCAAGGCGCTGCTCAATGAGCTGTCCAAGCAGGAAGGCCAGATCATTCTGTTCATCGACGAGCTGCACACCATGGTCGGCGCCGGCAAAGGCGAGGGCGCCATGGACGCCGGCAACATGCTCAAGCCGGCCCTGGCCCGTGGCGAGCTGCACTGCGTCGGCGCCACCACGCTCAACGAGTACCGCCAGTTCATCGAAAAGGACGCCGCCCTCGAGCGCCGTTTCCAGAAGGTGTTGGTCGAGGAGCCGAGCGAGGAAGACACCATCGCCATCCTGCGCGGCCTGAAAGAACGCTATGAAGTGCACCACAAGGTGGCCATCACCGACGGCGCGATCATCGCCGCGGCCAAGCTCAGCCACCGCTACATCACCGATCGCCAGCTGCCGGACAAGGCCATCGACCTGATCGACGAGGCCGCCAGCCGTATCCGCATGGAAATCGACTCCAAGCCGGAAGTGCTCGATCGCCTCGACCGTCGTCTGATTCAGCTGAAGGTGGAATCCCAGGCGCTGAAGAAAGAAGAAGACGAAGCGGCGAAGAAACGTCTGGAGAAACTGACCGAAGAAATCGAGCGCCTGGAGCGTGAATACTCCGACCTCGAAGAAATCTGGGCCTCGGAAAAGGCCGAAGTACAGGGCTCGGCGCAGATCCAGCAAAGGATCGAGCAGGCCCGCCAGGAGCTGGAAGCCGCCCGCCGCAAGGGCGACCTGAGCCGTATGGCCGAGCTGCAGTACGGGGTGATCCCGGACCTGGAGCGCAGCCTGCAGATGGTCGACCAGCACGGCAAGACCGAGAACCAGCTGCTGCGCAATAAGGTGACCGAGGAAGAAATCGCCGAAGTGGTCTCCAAGTGGACCGGCATCCCGGTGGCCAAGATGCTCGAAGGCGAGCGCGAGAAGCTGCTGAAGATGGAAAACCTGCTGCACGAGCGGGTGATCGGCCAGGACGAGGCGGTGACCGCCGTGGCCAACGCCGTGCGTCGCTCCCGAGCCGGGCTGTCCGATCCGAACCGCCCGAGCGGCTCGTTCCTGTTCCTCGGGCCTACCGGGGTGGGCAAGACCGAGCTGTGCAAGGCGCTGGCCGAGTTCCTCTTCGACACCGAGGAAGCCATGGTGCGCATCGACATGTCCGAGTTCATGGAGAAGCACTCCGTGGCTCGCCTGATCGGTGCCCCGCCAGGCTACGTGGGCTATGAAGAGGGCGGCTACCTGACCGAGGCCGTGCGTCGCAAGCCGTACTCGGTGGTGCTGCTCGACGAGGTGGAGAAAGCCCACCCGGATGTGTTCAACGTGCTGCTGCAGGTGCTCGAAGATGGCCGCCTGACCGACAGCCACGGGCGTACCGTGGATTTTCGCAACACGGTGATCGTGATGACCTCCAACCTGGGCTCGGCGCAGATCCAGGAACTGGCCGGCGACCGCGAGGCCCAGCGCGCGGCGGTGATGGACGCGGTGGGTTCGCACTTCCGTCCGGAGTTCATCAACCGGATCGACGAAGTGGTGGTGTTCGAGCCGCTGGGCCGTGAGCAGATCGCCGGTATCACCGAGATCCAGCTCGGCCGCCTGCGCAGCCGCCTGGCCGAGCGCGAGCTGTCGCTGAGCCTGAGCCCGGAGGCGCTGGACAAGCTGATCGCCGTTGGTTACGACCCGGTGTATGGCGCACGGCCGCTCAAGCGGGCGATCCAGCGTTGGATCGAGAACCCGCTGGCACAGCTGATCCTGGCCGGCGAGTTCCTGCCTGGCGCGGCGATCACCGCGAAGGTGGAGGGCGACGAGATCGTCTTTGCCTGATCATCTGGCTGTTGATGAAGAGCCCCGCACATGCGGGGCTTTTTTATGTTGGTTGTCCTGGCGCCATCGCGGGTCAAGCCCGCTCCCACGACGGATCTGCGTGAGATGCTCTATGCACGTGGGAGCGGGCTTGACCCGCGATAAGGCCAGTGCAGGCGCCGCAACCCCCTGATTTTTCGGCCTCCTACCTAACTTGCTGAAAATTTTGAAAAAAGTTCTTGCACAAAAATCAGAGTGCCCCTAATATTCGCCCCGCTGTCAGGCACTGAGCAGATCGCCAGCAACACCGACGATCTGAAAACAACTTACAAATCAGTAAGTTGAACGAAAAAAAGTGGTTGACAAGCAAAACGAAGAATGTAGAATAGCCGGCCTCAACAGTGACAACGCTGAAGAGAACGAAGCTAACACAGGCTTCGAAGCAGTAAAGATGTACCGAAGTTCAGTTCCGCGATAGCTCAGTCGGTAGAGCAAATGACTGTTAATCATTGGGTCCCTGGTTCGAGTCCAGGTCGCGGAGCCAATCTCGGGGTGTAGCGCAGTCCGGTAGCGCGCCTGCTTTGGGAGCAGGATGTCAGGAGTTCGAATCCCCTCACCCCGACCATTTTCCGGGTCGTTAGCTCAGTTGGTAGAGCAGTTGGCTTTTAACCAATTGGTCGTAGGTTCGAATCCTACACGACCCACCATGTAAAAAGGGCATCTCGAATGAGATGCCCTTTTTCTTTTGCCCACGATTTATCTCCTCTCCCTTGCTACCCTGTGGCCTTTGCCCGCAGGAGCCTAGCGCATGTCCCTCAAAGCCAGTGTTTTCATCGCCACCAGCCTGGATGGCTACATTGCCCGTGAAGACGGCGGTCTTGATTGGCTGATGGGCGCCACCCAATCCACCGACGATCATGGCTACGCTGGGTTCATGGCAAGCATCGATACGCTGGTGATGGGGCGCGGGACCTTCGACAAGGTCATGACCTTTGGCGAATGGCCGTATCCGAATACGCGCGTGGTGGTGGTCAGCAGCACCCTCGAAGCCTTGCCCAAGGGCGTACGGGCGCAGGTCGAACTGCATCCGGGGCCGATTCCGGCATTGCTCGAGCATCTGCAGGCGACGGGCGCAAAAAGCCTGTACCTGGATGGCGGCAAGCTGATTCAGGGGTTCCTGCGCGAGGGGTTGGTGGACGAGCTGACCATTACCCGCATTCCCGTGCTGCTGGGGCAGGGGATTGCGTTGTTCGGCGGGTTGGCGAAGGATGTGCTGTTGCAGCACATGAAGACGACCAGTTACGAGAGCGGGTTCGTGCAGAGCACGTATCGCGTGGTCCGTTGAGTCGCTGGGGCTGCTGTAGCAGCCCCAGGATCTCAAGGTCTCAGTGCAGCTTCAGCCGCGGCTCGGTCCCCCGGCCAATCTTGCTACCCAGCATCATCATCGCCGTGCGGAAGAACCCATACAGCGCCATCTGGTGCATGCGGTACAGCGACACATAGAACATCCGCGCCAGCCAACCCTCCAGCTTCACGCTGCCCATCAGGTTCCCCATCAGGTTGCCCACCGCCGAGAAGCGCGACAGCGACACCAGCGAGCCGTAGTCCTTGTACTCGTAGGTCGGCAGCGCCTTGTTCTCCAGGCGCGCCTTCAGGCTCTTGGCCAGCAGCGAAGCTTGCTGGTGCGCGGCCTGGGCCCGTGGCGGCACGTTGCGGTCGCTGCCCGGCTGCGGACAGGCGGCGCAGTCGCCGAAGGCGAAGATATTGTCGTCGCGGGTGGTCTGCAGGGTCGGGCGCACCACCAGCTGGTTGATGCGGTTGGTCTCCAGGCCGTCGATGTCCTTGAGGAAGCCCGGCGCGCGGATACCCGCCGCCCATACCTTCAGGCTGGCCTGGATCACTTCGCCCGAGGCGGTCTTCAGGCCATCCTCGGTCACTTCGCTGACCGCGGCGTTGGTCAGCACCGTCACCCCGAGTTTTTCCAGGGTCTTGTGCACCGGCACGCTGATGCGCTCCGGCAGCGCCGGCAGCACGCGAGGGCCTGCCTCGATGATGGTGATGTGCATGTCTTTCGGCTGGATCTTGTCCAGGCCATAGGCCGCCAGCTCATGGGCGGCGTTGTGCAGCTCGGCCGCCAGCTCAACGCCGGTGGCGCCGGCGCCGACGATGGCCACGCTGATCTGCTCGCTGGCCACATCGCCCGCGTGGGCACGCAGGTAATGGTTGAGCAGTTGCTGGTGGAAGCGCTCGGCCTGCTTGCGGCTGTCGAGGAACAGGCAGTGCTGCGCCGCGCCCAGGGTGCCGAAGTCGTTGGTGTTGCTGCCCACGGCGATCACCAGGGTGTCGTAGCCGAGGGTGCGCGCAGGCAGCAGCTCGCGGCCTTCGTCGTCGAGGGTCGCGGCCAGCTGGATCAGCTTGTGTTCACGGTCCAGGCCGCTCATGCGGCCCATCTGGAAGTTGAAGTGGTTCCACTTGGCCTGGGCCACGTAGTTCAGCTCGTCTTCCGAGGAGTTCAAGGAGCCTGCCGCCACTTCATGCAGCAGCGGCTTCCAGATGTGCGTCAGGTTGGCATCAACCAGGGTGATCTCGGCCTGCTTGCGCTTGCCCAGGCTTTTGCCCAGGCGGGTCGCCAGTTCCAGGCCGCCGGCGCCGCCGCCGACAATCACGATGCGATGAGTCATGGGGATATCTCACAAGTTTTACGGAATTCGTGGACACAAGGTCCGGCCATATCCGGCATGAGGGCAGGGCGAGCGCAAGGCAGCTCATAGCACCAGTCCACTCAGCAGGCGGCTCAACAGGCCCAGACCGATGGTCACGGCCACCACCAGCAACAGGAGCAGCATCGGCCGGAAGGGCCTGCGCTCGACTCGATGCTGGGGGGCGCTCAGGTACTCATCGACGCGACGCTGATCTTCGGGATTCAGGCGGCTGGTCATGATGGGCCTCTCGGATAGACGTTTGTGACTGCGTGCACGCCACAGCGTTCACGCAAACGCATGGATCGAATGATAATGCTTTCTATCTCTGGCGCCGAGTGTACGTGATCGCAAAGACACCCGGCACTGGATCAAAGACTGATACCTACGTCGAACACGATGCTGCGCCCCAGGTTGCCGCGCAGAAAATCCGGCGCGTCCGGGTGGGCGAACAGCACCCGGGCGAACGTCGGCCCCACCAGCGACAGCGATCGCCAGCCCTGGCGCAGGTACTCGGTGGGCGGCGGAAAATGGCTGTTGAGGTCGAGCACCTCGCGCTTGAGGCTGGCGAAGGCGATGATGTCCAGCTCGCCGAGGTCCAGCCCGCGCTCGCGGTAGTTGTGCGATTTCTTGCGCAGGGTCGGCGCCAGGCGCGCCAGCAGCTCCTGGGCGCTGATCCGCCGTGGCCGCTGCTCGCGGCGCACCAGCTGGCTCAGGGAAAACGCGCTGCGCCGGCGTTGCAGTTCCTCGCGCCACTCGTCGTTGAGCCGGCGCCCCTCGTCGAGCACGAAGAACACCTCGAATGCCGCGTCGCGGAACAGCACATCCGGCGGCTCCTGGCCGGCCGGGGTAAAGTCCTCGCTGCGGTAGGGAATGTTCAGCCCTTGCAGCAGGCGCTGGCAGACCCAACGCTCGCGCTCCCATTTGCGGGCATTGGACAGGAACGCATTGGCTTGTTCGGCCTGGATGGTAAGCAGGCGCAGGTAGTCTGAGTCATCCATGGGGACAAGCTTAGTCGCTAATTGATGACGGTAAGATGCTGTTTGTGCGTGGGAATCAGCCCAGCACCAACCATTGCTGGATCACACCGAACAGGTGTAGCAGCCCACCGCCCAGGCAGATGGCCGAACTGACCGCGATGAAACGCCGGCTGCGTCCGGTGCCGGCCAGCAAAAGCGGGCCCAGCAGCCCCCGGGCCAGATACACCAGCGTGATCAGGCAGATGATCGGCAACAGCAACGGCAGCGGTGCGATCACGCCGGCTGCCGATAGCGCGTAGGCCGCCCAGATCAGCAGGACCGAAGCGATCACGGTGGTGATCAGGGCAGGGTAGGCACGGCCTGGTTCGGCGGCCCGGGCCATGCGCTCGCCCGCGCCAAACAGGCGGTACCAGCGCGGCCCCACGGCGATGACCATCAGGTGCAGCACACCTGCGACGGCGCTGAACACTGCGCCCAGGAGCAAGGGCAGGTTGATTCCTTCGGTCATGGAGGATGCGTCCTGCATCGAATGGAGGTGCCAGCCTATAGCAACCAGACGCAAGGGAGAATGGGTGTAGACTCAGGCTTGTCCACATGACCGACAGGGATATTGTTCAGGTGATCAGCGCACAGGTCTTGTCCAGCACCAGCCTCACCCTCGGCTGGCTCGGTTACGTGCCCCTGCTGATCTGGGCCGCCAGCCGCACCCGCTGGGTCGAGCTGCTCACCGACACCCGTCGCCAGCACCTGCTGTTCGGCACCGTGTTCTGCCTGTTCGTGTTGTGGCTGGTGCGCCGCGACTTCGACACCGGTGTGTCGTACCACTTCATCGGCATGACCGCCGTTACCCTGCTGCTGGACTGGCCGCTGGCGGTCCTCGGCGGCTTTCTCGCCCAGCTCGGCCTGTTGCTGTTGGGCCGCCAGGACCTCGCCGCGATAGGCGTCAATGGCCTGCTGATCGTCGGTCTGCCGGTGCTGGTCACCGAGGTGTGCGCGATCCTGGTCGAGCGCGCGCAGCCGCGTAACCTGTTCGTATACATATTCTGTTCAGGGTTCTTTCCCGCCGCGCTGACCGTGCTGGTATGCGTATCGGCCGCGCTGGGGCTGCTGTGGCTGGACGAGCGTTTCGCCATGCCGGAGTGGCTCGGCGATTTTGTCGGCTACCTGTGGCTGATGATGTTCCCCGAGGCGTTTATCAATGGCACGGTGATCAGTGCCCTGGTGGTGTTCTGCCCGGAGTGGCTGGAGACGTTCAACCGCACGCGCTATCTGCAGGCGCCGTGGAAGGACGAGGAACGCTAAGGTCGCCTGTACGGGCCTCTGCGCGTAGCCCTCCCAAGCCAAACACTGTCCTTGTGGGCTTGCCACGCGAGTTGAGTGACCTGGGCCCGCCGTTTCTCAATGCGAATCATCGTGAAAATAGCGTGAGCGTTTGAACAGCAGACGCTGGCCGACAAGCATGAACAACATCCCCCACAGACCACCATCGAGCTGCAGTACTTGCCGTTCGCCCAATTGGGAGCAAGTGGTAATGCCAACCACCATGAAGATGATGTACACAGCCCTTCGCAGCATTTTGGGGCGGCACACCCAGTCGAGCAGTACGCCTGCCGCCAACCCGTAAGCGATGAAGTACAGTTCTGGCATGTCGGCGTCCTGCTCAGATGATCAGCAGCAATGAGGATGACTGCGGTCCGATACCGCCATTTACCCAGGCTGATAGCAATACCAGCACATCACCTGCGTGGAAGGTAGGAATGTTTGCCTTTGCTACCCACGAGGTAGCGCCCCCCGTCACAAGACCGGCCACAAAGCCAGCCGGGCCGCCCACCAGTGCCGCTGTGGTTTTGCCTGCCAGCGCGCCGATAACATTGGTGACAGTGTGGCGCTGTTCGTTGAGCAGGTCGCCTTGCTGGCGGCTAAGGGGACGGGAGACTGCGACCCTCATATGGCAGGCCAGTTTCCCAGGCAGCATTCTGTCGTAGAGCTCTGCCACTTTTTCCACGACCTGATAGTGCGCTTTGTGAACGAACGGCAGGCTAAGGGTCCGCAGATGGCAACATGCGTCGGGTTGTAGGGTGAACTCGTTTACGTCGAACACAACGCCATGCGAAGCGATGACCTGGTAGTGTTTGTCGACTTGCATGCGTGCTTCCTACCTCAGTCCGTGAGGCCTTGATCCATGGGCTTCGAACGATGCCAATGGATGGAGCGCGCGCCTATTCAGCTTGGTCTGATTGACCCGTACGAAACGTCTTGGGGCGTTTTGCCGACTGAAAGTCGAGCTCCCACGCAATGGGCGTTTGACCGACCAGAACGTGGGAGCGGGCTTGCCCCGCGATTGCGGTGGTACTCACCCCACCAAGCCCAGCTTAGTGCCGCGGCTCCAGATCCCCCGAATACAGCTCATCCTCGGACTCTTGTGCCCCCGCGATCTTGTGTTCCTCGGCCGCCCAGGCCCCCAGGTCGATCAATTTGCAGCGGTCCGAACAGAACGGCCGGAACGGGCTCTTCTCCCCCCATTCCACAGGCGCCCCGCAGGTCGGGCAATCAACGGTCATCGGCTGGCTCATGGCTGGCCTCCTCGCAAAGTCAGGTAAAAGTGGTGCAGGCGGTCGATCTCGTCGTGCAGCGATTGCAGGTCACGATCGTTGACCACCACGTCATCGGCATGGCGCAGGCGCTCTTCCCGGGCCAGCTGGGCCTTGAGAATCGCCTGCACCTGCTCGGGGCTGGTGTTGTCCCGTTGCAGGGTGCGCTGCACCTGCAACTCGGCCGGCGCATCGATCACCAATATGCGCTGGGTCTTGCGGAACTGCCCCGACTCGATCAGCAGCGGCGAGACATACACCGCATAGGGCGTCTCGGCCTTGGCCAGGTAGCTGAAGATCTCCTGGCCGATCAGCGGGTGTAGCAGTTGCTCGAGCCATTGCCGTTGCGCCGGGTCGGCGAAGATCAGCTGGCGCAGGGCGCCACGGTCGAGCTGGCCATCGTCCAGCAACACGCCGGGGCCGAAACGCTCGACGATGCTGGCCAGGGCCGGGCGGCCCGGCTCGACGACCCAGCGCGCCGCCTGGTCGGCATCGACCAGGTGCACGCCCAGCTCGACGAAACGCTCGGCGGCGGCGCTCTTGCCGCTGCCGATGCCGCCGGTCAGGCCGAGAATCCAAGGTGTGAAGGGCGCTGTGCTCATCAGGTTCCAAGCAGTTGCAGGTATGAGGCGACTATTTCATCACCCCAGAGCACTGCGATCCACCCCGCAATGGCCAGATAAGGCCCGAAAGGCAGCGCCGCGCCCATCTGCGAGCGCTTCAGACGCACCAGTGTCAGCCCGACCAGCGCCCCCACCAAGGAGGCCAGCATCAACGTCAGCGGCAAAATCTGCCAGCCGCCCCAGGCACCGAGCATGGCCAGCAGCTTGAAGTCGCCAAAGCCCATGCCTTCCTTGCCGGTCACCAGCTTGAACACCCAGTACACCGACCACAGGCTCAGGTAACCCGCCACCGCGCCCCACACCGCATCGGCCAGCGGCACCAGCAGCCCGAAGGCGTTGACCACCAGCCCCAGCCACAGTAGCGGTAGCACCAGCACATCCGGCAGCAGCTGGTGCTCGGCATCGATCAGGCTCAAGCCGATCAGGCCCCAGGTCAGCAACATAACCGCCAGCGCTTCGACGCCCGGCCCGAAATGCCAGGCCACCAGCAGCGAGAGCAGGGCGCAGGCCAGCTCCACCAGCGGATAACGCGCACTGATCCGCGCCTTGCACGCCGAGCAACGCCCGCGCAACGCCAGGTAGCTCAACACCGGGATGTTCTCCCAGGCACGGATCTTGTGTTGGCAATGCGGGCAGCGCGAAGCCGGCAGGCACAGGTCGAAGCGCTCATGCACCGTCGGCGCCAGCCCCAGCACCTCCTGCGCCTCGCGCTGCCACTGGCGCTCGAGCATCACCGGCAGCCGGTGCGCCAGCACATTGAGAAAACTCCCCACCAGCAACCCCAGCACCGCAGCCAGGGCGAAGAACAACGGCGGATGATCGAGGACGAGGGACCAGGCATTCATGTTCAGATCAAGCTACCCAACTGGAAAATCGGCAAGTACATCGCCACGACAAGGCCCCCCACCAGCAGCCCAAGGATCAGCACGATGGCCGGCTCCAGCAGCGTGGTCAACTGCTCCAGCGCTTGCCCCACCTGTTCTTCGTAATGCTGCGCGGCCTTGTCCAGCATCCTGTCGAGGGTGCCGCTGGCCTCGCCGACCGCCACCAGCTGGCGCAACAGCGGCGGAAACACCCCGTCATCCTCCTCCATCGCCTGCTGCAAGCCCAGTCCATTGGCCACGCGCTGGCGCAGGGCCAGGATCGCCCGCTCATGCAAGCTATTGCCGCTGACCGGCGCCACCGTGGCCAATGCATCCAGCAACGCCACCCCAGCCCCATAAGAAGTCGCCAGGCTGCGCGCGAAACGCGCCAACGCCGCTTGCCCGAGCAACGTGCCGATCACCGGCACCCGCAGCCCCCAGCGCACCATCCACAGGCGCGCCGGCAGATGGCGCCGATAAAGCATCCGCACTCCAACCCCCGACAGGGTTATCAACAGCACCAGCCACCCCACGTGGTTGCCCAGCCCTGTGGATAAATCGATCACCCACTGCGTGAACGGCGGCAACGCCTTGTCGAAACTGGCGAACAGCCCCTGGAAGCGCGGCACCACCTCCAGCAGCAACAACGCCGCGACCCCAAGCCCGGTCAGCAGCAACAGCGCCGGATACAGCATCGCCTTGCGCACCTTCTGCCGCAGCGCCTGGCGTTTCTCCAGCATCCCGGCCATCTGCTCCAGCTGCCGGTCCAGCGTGCCCGACTGCTCGCCCACCCGCACCAGGTTGCAGTACAGCGCATCGAACCACGTCGGGTGACGCTGCAACGCCTCCGCCAGCCCCAACCCCGCCGCCACATCCTGTTTCAACCGCGCCAGCAACACCGCCATGCCACTGTCCGCCGTGCTGCGCGCCATCACCTCGAACGCCTGCAGCAACGGCACCCCCGCCATCAGCAATGTCGCCAGCTGCCGACTGAACCCCGGCGCATCCGCCTTGCCCGCCCGCCGCGGCCAACGCCAGCGCAATCCGCCCACCAGCCGCACCCGCGTCGGGCGAATGCCCTGCTGGCGCAGCCACGCCTGCACGAACGCCGGACTGCGCCCGCTGTGCTGACCGTGTCGATGAACGCCGGAGGCATCGACGCCTTCCCAGGCATAGAGGTGAGTGGAAGGTTGCATGCGAAGTCCCTCGCCGTAGTGCGACAAGCCCCGTAACAGCTTGCCGGGCCCGTCCCCGGGCGCGTTTCCATGACGCTCACTAGAGTAGTTCAGCGAAGATGACGCCCTGCCGAGCAGGGGTGACAAAAGGTGTCGGTTCAGGCCTACTGCGCGCCTGCCGGGCAGGGCGCAGCCAACGCCGACCGCGCCTCCATGTATTGCGAAGGAAGACCGTTCATGAAAGGGCAACGAGGTATCACCCTGATCGAACTGATGATCGTCGTGGCGATCATCGGCATCCTGGCGACCATCGCCATCCCCATGTACACCAACCACCAGGCCCGCGCCAAGGCCGCGGCGGCGCTGCTGGAGATCTCCGCGCTGAAGACGCCGATGGACGTGCGGTTGAACGAAGGCAAGGACGTGCCCGACGTCGCCAGCCTGGGCGGCCAGCCGAGCACCGCGCATTGCGCGATCAGCGCCAGCGGCAGGGCGGCGGACGGCACCGCCAGCATTGCCTGCACCCTGGCCGAAGCGCCGGCCAATGTACTGGGCAAGACCCTCACCCTGGCGCGTACCCAGGCGGGCTGGACCTGTGTCACCACGGTGGAGGAAGACCTCGCGCCGAATGGCTGCACGGTGCAATGAAAGTGAGGTGAAACAGGGGTTTGCGTAACCGACACGGCAGTGGTACGTTGCGCAACACGCCGGTGTAGCTCAGTCGGTAGAGCAGCGCACTCGTAACGCGAAGGTCGCAGGTTCGATTCCTGTCTCCGGCACCATCCAGCTGTTCCGATACGTCTTTCCTTGTACGCGGCCCCCCCTGAAAGCCCGCCAAGTGCGGGCTTTCTTGTTTCTACCTGTCTCATTCTGTCTCTAGGCATATACCAATTTTAGGTATACGTTAGGGTATACGCTGGTTCGACGAGAAAACGTATACCTATGGCACGCATCGTTACCCCCCTCTCAGACCCCAAATGTGAGGCTGCCAAGCCGCGGGACAAGGATTACACGCTGTTCGACGGCCAGGGCCTGTTCCTGCTGGTCAAGAAGAACGGCAGCAAGATCTGGCGCATGAAGTTCAAGCGGCCGGATGGCAGGGAGGGGCTGGCCACCTTCGGCAACTATCCCGCGCTGACCCTCAAAGCCGCCCGTGAGCGCCGGGCCGAAGCGCTGGAGTTGTTGGCGCATGGTAAAGACCCGATTGAGAGCGCCAGGCAGGGGAAGGTCGAGGCGGCGAATGCCAGGGCCAATACCTTCGGGGTGTTGGCTAAGGACTGGCACGAGGCCTGTTCGAAGAAGTGGTCCCCAGGCCATGCCGCGACGGTGTGGCGGCGGATCGAAACCTACCTGCTCCCGGCCCTGGGCCAGCGCCCGGTGGCCGGCCTGAAGACCCGCGACCTGCTGGCGCCGCTCAAGGTAGTGGAGAAACGCGAAGTCCTGGATACTGCCGGCCGGCTACGGCAGTACATGACCGGCATCATGCGCATGGCTGTCCAGCAAGGACACATCGACACCAACCCAGCGGTGGACCTCCAGGGCGCAACCGCCACACGCAAGACTGTCCACCGGCCTGCGCTGGCGCTGGATCGGCTGCCTGAGCTGCTGCAAAGAATCGACAGCGACACCGGTCGACCGCTGACCAGGTTGGCAACACAGCTCACCCTGCTGGTTTTCATCCGGTCCAGCGAGCTGCGGTTTGCACGCTGGCCAGAGATCGACACCGACCGATCCATGTGGGAGATCCCGGGCGAGCGCCAGCAGATCGAAGGCGTGAAGAACTCGCACCGCGGCTCCAAGATGAGCACACCCCACCTGGTGCCTCTCAGTCGCCAGGCTCTGACCACGCTCGAGCAGGTGCGCCAGCTCACGGGGCGCTTCGACCTGGTGTTCGCGGGTGACAGCAACCACTGGAAGCCCATGAGTGAGAACACGGTGAACAAGGCGCTTCGGCGCATGGGCTACGACACCAAAACTGAGGTGTGCGGCCACGGGTTCAGGGCTATGGCTTGTTCCGCCCTCGTCGAGTCGGGACTGTGGAGCAAAGACGCGGTAGAGCGTCAGATGAGCCACCAAGAACGCAACAGCGTGCGAGCGGCGTACATCCACAAGGCCGAGTACATCGAGGAGCGCCGGCTGATGGTTCAGTGGTGGGCCGATTATCTGGACGCGAACCGCGATAAGCACGTTACTCCATACGACTATGCGCATAGCGCTGACCAGAATACCAAAGTAGTGCCGATCAAGTGGGTCTGATGCGGGCCTTCCATTGCATACATAGGCAGATATAGACTAAATGCTATTACTGTCCGGATAGCCAGTACTCTAGCTGGCAACAGTTTTCGGCTGGCCTAGCTCGACGGGGCGAAAACAGGTTCCCCACCTGCCTGGCTGGCCTATCTACTCAGTGGGGGCGCTTGGGGGAGGCGTGAGGATGGAAAAGGTTTATCGGCTGCTTGATTGGCTCACATTTGAAAACGCTTTGGATTGGCTGAGAACACTAACCGACACGCCATTAAGTGGCGGCGACCTGTGGCGATTAGTCTTGTCTGGGCAGTGTGACGTCTACATTCAAGCACTTGGGTTAAATGGCCACTACATGAATGATGATGGTCACGAAGTTGAAGTGATTGGCCGTGGGTTTCAGTTGGTTGTTGGTAGCGAAACCATAAGGAAAGGGAACAAGAAGAACGGCATCCCGGAGAAGCGTCGTCTTAGCCTTGAAGGCGCCCGCTATGAGCCAGACCCTCGTGATATTGAGATGGCGATTCAGGCAGGATACGACTATTGGGAGGCTGTCACGGAGAGTGATGAAGGCTATCCATTATATTTCAAGCCTGCTGATATTGAAGCCTTGGCTGCCAAGATAAATGGCACAGCAGAGTACGCCGCTGAAGTCGAAGCCTTGCGCGAAGAGCTAGAGCAAGAGCGGGCAATGCGTCAGGCTGCTGAGTCGGAGCTCCGAGAGCGACGAGCCAAGGATGGCCAAGCCGGACTAGATTTCATACGCCAAACACTCTCCCACACGCCGGCAGAGTTCGCTGTTATGAAGAAGCGGGCCGAGGATGCAGAGCGAATGGTTGTCGTACTTGATCACCAGTTGACCGAGCAAGATGAAGTGAAACGTCGCAATAATGCGGTGTTCAATGGGATGGCGCGGCAATTGGAAGAGCTTCACAAGCACCAACGAGTTGCGCCTGTATCTAGCCGGAATGTGGATGTATCAGGATTGAACTTCCCGTATTCTACTAAGCAACTGGAAGCCGCACGCAACGCAGCTAACAAGTACTGGGTGGACTATGACCCCGAGCGCCCACCGCTGCAAAAGCAGGTTGCCAGCTTCATCGCAGAGCAAGGCGTCCCTGCTCGCCAAGCCCAGGAGTTAGCTATTGCTATCAAGCCAGATGCTGCAGCAAAGGCATGACATGACC
The DNA here is from genome assembly GCF_029840925.1 of Pseudomonas sp. GD03858. GTDB lineage: Bacteria > Pseudomonadota > Gammaproteobacteria > Pseudomonadales > Pseudomonadaceae > Aquipseudomonas. The sequence goes on along the minus strand of NZ_JAOCDM010000011.1, from coordinate 49,389 downwards.
ATCTGACATACCGGCATGTCGGTATGTCAGATCTTCCTGACACTCCTCTGCTGCCTCCAACCTGTCTCCCGTCATCTACGGAAACAATGGGAGATAGCCGTGGACAACATCCACCCAATCCAAGCCACCAGCGTCAGCCTTTCGCAGTTTGACCCGGCAGCCACCATCATCCGCATGCCTGAGTTGGAGAGGCTCACAGGCTACAAGCGTCCCACCATCTACAAGCGCCTCAAAGACGACCCAACCTTCCCCAAGCCGGTGCCGCTGAGCGATAGCACGTCGCGCGGCGCACCTGTCGGCTTCGTGCTGGCCGAGGTGCAGGCATGGGTGAGCCAGCGCATCGCAATGCGTGGGAAGACGGCCTAAATGGAGAACATAACAACCGAACAACGGACTTGCCTGAGTGAGTTCCGCATCACCGTCATTGCTGTATTCAAGCCTAGCGATGAACGACCGATACTTCTTGTTGCAAGCACTCGTGAGGAACGGTATGTTTGGCCCGTTGCTGCAAATTCAGCGGCCGGGTTTGGCGACCCGAGACACAATAGGCGCATAGGCGCCCCCATTACGATTTCAGGCGCTTTTTTTGTGCCCGCACGTTCGTATTATGGCGGTTGTGCGTGGGAGACCTTCGGGTCTGCCGGGTTCCTATTGTCCCGGTTCGCCAACCTGCGTACAGCTGCCACCCTAAATCGTTTGGCGACGATCTGTGGCAGCTCCTCAACAATAGGAGTTCTACCCATGCACGCCCTCAATCCGTCCAAAATCCGCGCATACGTCCACTGGCGCCTGGCACTGGCCGCCCTTCGCGCAAATTCCTCGCTGTCCGTACGACTTGCCCGCTACAACAACCATATGGCTATATCTCGTGCCCTGAGCTGTCCAATCCCCACTCGGCCTACACTGAAAATGCGAGCTCAGTGCCACGATGCAATTCTCACTGCTGCTTTCCGTATTAACTCAGAGCCCTCAGTAGATATTGCCAAACACACATTCATCGCACGCCGCTCGCAACAAAAACTGTTGGAGGTGTGAAATGAACGCAGCTACTCATGTTGCCCAATGTCAAGTGAAATATGGCCCTATTGTCCCTATGCCTCTTGCCTCGGTCAACAGGTACCTAGGGACTGATTGGATTAGATCAGGGGACGATAAAGCCAAATGCTTTTTCATTGCCGGTAATAATATTGATAGTAGTGAATTTCTTCCTCTTGGCCCTTGGCGGAGTGAGGGGGAAGCATTGAGCTTGACTAGTCGCCTGAGGGAGTTTTATCCATCCGTGCACTATGATGTGCAGATCAAGCTATTAAGCATTGGCGGCTTTGACGAATTAGATCGTAAGCGCCGAGTTGCTCTCGGAAAATTTCGTGTTCTAATCAATACGGCTTATGCCAAAAAAAATGGACTATTCCCTGTTATAGATGGATGGACGAACGCTTATTACGTTGTGTCCTCAGATCTACCAAGGGAGGATGGCTGCCACGAATCTGACAGGGCAACCCCAATTGGGGTGGTTGGGCCATTTGCGGACGCGGCTGAGGCCGAAAGAGCCATGGGATCTCTGTTTTTGGCTTTCCCTAATGAAAGATTTGAAATCTGTCACGTGCAATTTGCCAGCGGGATTTGCTTGCCAAAGCATTTGCCAGTAGAGCAAAAAATAGCCCGTGAAAAGATTTCCAGGCTTCCCCAAAAGTGGGAGCACGCGGGTGGCTTTGTGATCTATTACGTCCTAGATAGCAGCACCCAATGTATTATCCCGTTCGGCAAGATTGGGCCTTTCCCTACACCCTCTGAAGCGAAATCAGCAATGGAGAGGATCGAGAGTAAGTTTCCCGAAAAGACTGTCTTGATGCACCGATGTGCGTTTGCTGATGACCTTACCAGCGATGCCGAACTCGATGAAGAGCACGCCCGGGCATTTGTAAAGCTTGCTGCGCTAGGAGTCTGACCATGATGTTGAAAAACGCTGCAATCGCGGCGATGGGATCGGCTTGCCCGAAGAAAGTCCCCGCGCCACAAAAGTCGACATCGCCGAAACGTGGTGCGGGAGGTGCTGCATGAACCTGATCACGACTTTCAACACCATGGACACCATCGAACTGCTGGCGCTGGTCAATGAGGCCCGTGCCGAGTTCGGTGAAGGATCGGTCCGTCACAACGACTTCGTTGCGCGCTGCAAGGATGAGCTTGATGGGGAGTACTACGAAACTTTCGTAGTGCAAAATTTGAACAACACTCAGTCCGAAGGGCTTCGCCTCACGCCGGACCAATGCAAGCTGGTAGCGATGCGTGAGTCGAAGGGCGTGCGCCGTCGCGTGCTTGCCCGGCTGAATGAACTGGAAGGGCAGCAGACGCGCCCGATGACCCAAGCCGAGATCACCGCCGCCAACGCGAACCACCTGGTGGCGGTCGAGCGCCAACAGAGAAAGCAGCAGGAAGCGCTGGAGCGGATCGAGCGCCGCGTCGATGACCTCAGCCTGACCATGGTCTGGGACCACTGCCCGCAGAACTGCCTATCGCTGTCCGGCGTGAAGGCCGCGATGCTGACTCGCTACGGCCTGTCTGGGGCTGTTGTGGACTACGTGCTCAAGGAGTGGCCGCATCAGCCGAACCCCGCCGGCATGGTTCGCAACGGCCATGAGGACGCGAAGGGCAGCCAGTACCTGGTCTGGTCGAAGACGTTGGTCACCGCGGCATTCAAGCGCTTTGTCGATGAGTGCGAAATGATCAACGCCACCCAAGCCTCCCACCCCTACTTCAACGGCCGGTTCCGCCTGGCGGGGAAGGTGCACCCATGAAACGGAACCTGAGCAAGGCGCAGGTGATGCAACTGGTGGCCGACAGAGCGGCAGATTTCTATCGGGCGCAGTCGCTGGCGCGGCGCTTGAAGATGCGGCTTAACCGCGAGTACGGCGCGTTCTTCCAGGCCCGGGGTGAGCCCGACCCCAAGAGCCGTCGTATCGACCCCTCGAACCCGATGTACGACGCAGTGATTGCCTACACGGCGGACACCTACGAGCTTTACCAGAAGGCGCTGCGGGCCAAGCACAACGCCAAGCGAGCAATGGAATCAGTCATCAGGGCGATGATCGGCCCCGCCGTCGATCTCGAACCACCGCTTGCTCCTTCGCCATTGCCACCTATGCCGCTGAGGCGCACCACCGCCACCGGGGAGACCCTGCAATGACCATGATCCCGAACCCCGCCCAGGTACACCATCCACGCGCTGGCGCAACGATCATCAGCGGCCCATGGCCAAGCTATGCCGGTTTCCGCGATCTGCCAGAGCGCGACCACTGGGTGCTTTACGGCAGCGCGAAGGCCTATCGCGAGGCTCTGGAACTCCAGGGCCTGGTGATGAGCGAGAGCTACGACGAGTTCATCAAGCGGGTGACCGCCGAGCTGGAGATTTGAACCCATGAGCATCATTCGCGCGCCTCGGCCCGAGGCGAATTTCTACATGCTCAACAAGGCAATCAGCGACGACCCCCGGCTTAGCTGGGCTGCCCGTGGGCTGCTGATCTACCTGCTGGGCAAACCTGACCACTGGAAGGTATCTCCCGCGCACCTGCGAGGCGAGACAGCGGGCTCAGCGAAGCCAACCGGCCGCGACGGCATCTACGGCCTGCTGGACGAGTTGATCAGCGCCGGATACGTGCGCCGTGAGCAGCCACGAAGCGAGTCGGGCGTGCTCGGCGAAGTCACCTACCTGGTGTCTGAAACACCGCTTCCGGATTCACCGTATCCGGATGAGCCGCTTCCGGCTGGACCGCATCCGGCAAATCCGACACTAGTAAGTATTGAAGGTAAGCAAGTACTGAAAAAACCAGTAAGGACTGAAAAACCCTCGTGCAACTCGGGGGAGTCGGCTGTTGAGTTCGAACGGTTCTGGAAGCTGTATCCGCGAAAGGTCGGGAAGGACAAAGCCGAGAAGGCCTGGGCGAAGCTCAAGGTGGATACAGCCCTGTTCAGCCGCATGGGCATCGCCCTGGCTGCCTGGTGCAAGTCTCTCGACTGGACCAAGGATGGCGGTCAGTTCATTCCCCATGCTGCCACCTGGTTGAACGGAAAGCGCTGGAACGACGAGCCGCCTAAGGCCGCCGCCCGCCCAGGCTCATTCAACGACCTCCCGCAACACACCCCCGACATGTACCAGGAGAGCCACGATGGCCGTGCAAATTTCTGATCTGTTCTACCGCACCCCGGCCAAGCGCATTTTCGCAGGTGTGTGCCCAGTCCACGGCGAAGTTGATATGAGCGAAGTTGAGCAGCTCGACGGCTCGATGCTGTCGCGTGGCTGCAAGCGCTGCGCTTGGGAGGCCCTGCACATGGCCCCGCGCGACTCCGAGGCTTATGCCCTCGCCAATGCCCAGCGCAAAGCCGAGAACGCCATGGCCGCGATGATCGCCGCTGGAATCACCCCGCGCTTCGCCGATGCGACCTTCGACAGCTATGTCGCTGAGAGTGAGCAGCAGCGCAAGGCTCTGGCCAAGTGCCGCGCCTATGCCGAGCAGTTCCCGGAGCACTTCCGGGCCGGCCGCTCGCTGCTGTTGACCGGGAACGTCGGCTGCGGCAAGACGCACCTGGCCAGCGCCATCGTGCGCACGGTCGTCGCCGATCGTGCTACCGCCCTAATCGTCCCGGCTGCCGAGATCGTGGCCATCGCCAAGGCCTCGATGGTGCCGGGATCTGGATACACCGACCGGGACGTGGTCGTCCACCTGGGCGAACTCAATCTCCTGGTCATCGATGAAGTGGGGTGCCAGAAGGGCAGTGACTACGAAATGGGGTTGCTGCACAGCATCATCGATCGCCGGTACCAGGCCGTGTTGCCCACGGTGCTGATCAGTAACCTCGAGTTGTTCAGCAAGGACAGGACCCCGGGCGTTGACTCTTTCATCGGCGACCGCGCCCTCGACCGCCTGCGGCAGAACGGCGGCATGGCGGTCGGCTTCACCTGGTCCTCGATGAGGGCGGCGGCATGAGGGAGCTATTCAGCGACGAAGCCGAGCATGGTGTGCTCGGTGCGGTCCTGCAGGCCGGCCTGCAGCAGGACGCAGGCCTGGTCGAGGACATCCTCGGCCAGATGAGTTCCAGCGACTTCTACCGGGACGATAACGCCGCCTTGTTCGAGGTCATGCTCGAGTGCCGTGACCGCAATATGCCCATCGACCCTGTGACCGTTGGAACGATACAGCGCAACTTGCCCAGCTCCGGCTCGGTCATGGCCTATGCCGCCGAGCTGGCCAGTAACGTGCCCTCGGTGGCCAACTGGAAGGCCTACGCCAGGCACGTCAAGGAATGGGGTGTGATCCGCCACATCCTCGGCATTGCGGGCCAGGCCGAAGAGATGGTCCAGGCTGGCGCGCCGACTACCGAGGTTATCGCTGCCGCCCAGCAAGCCATGGCTGATTTGCGCGACCTCGACGGCGAGACCAAGGGCTTCAAGCGGCTTGACCAATGGATGGGCGATGCCGCTGAACTGGTGGACGAGAAGCACCGCGGTGTCGCGCCGAAGTGGCCGGCTTCCGGGCTCGACAAGCTGGACGAACTGGTCAAGGGCATCCGCCCGAAGAAGGTCACGGTGATCGCCGGCCTGCCCGGTAGTGGCAAGACCACTCTGGCGCTGCAGATCGCCCAGCACAACGCCGTCAAGGAGCGGAAGCCGTGGTTAGTGTTCTCCATCGAAATGCCGGGCGAGGAACTGGGGCTGCGCGCTATCGCGTCGCTGGGCGGGGTGGCGCTGCACAAGTTGGATAACCCGGGAAATGGGAATATGAGCGAGGACGATTGGGCGAGGATGGGCGCTGCTGTTGCCCAGGCCCTGGACGCCCCACTGTTCGTTTGCGATGACCCAGTGCAAACCCCGGCGAGCATCCGAGCCACAGCGCGGCAGTGCCAGCGCGAGCACGGCCTGGCCGGGATCGTGGTCGACTACCTGACGTTGGTGCGCGGCGACCGTGCAGGCCGCAGCCGTAGTGAAGAGGTGGGCAAGATCAGCAAAGCCCTACTGCAGCTGGCCAAGGAAATGGCCATCCCGGTCATCGAGCTGGCACAGCTGAACCGCGAATCAACCAAGCGGGTTGGGAAGAAGCCCCAGTCCAGTGACCTGCGCGACTCTGGCGAGATCGAGGCCGACGCCAGCTGCATCTTGATGGTGCACCGCGACATGGACAGCGAGGAAGGCCAGAACGGTTTGACCGAAATCCTCATGACCAAGTGCCGACACGCCCGCGTGGGCAGCTGCATCGTCCAGCAGGAGGGGCAGTACGGCCGGTTCGCCAACTTCGCTGGATCGCTGCCCAGCGACGACGAGATCGAGGCGGGGCGGTGCAGCTATGCCCAGCGCTACAAGGGGAGTTAGAGACAATGAACAACGTAACTGCGGCACTGCCGCGCAAGAGCCTGACCGCCGTAGAGCGCAAGTTCCTTTCAGTCGGTAACCGCATGCTGTTGGACCTGCCCAATGGTCGCCTGGCCTCGGCAGCCCTGATGGATATCGTGACTGATTGGCACGGCGCCCGAGCCAATAAGGGCTTCGAAGAGTTCGCGAAGGACTGGATCACCGAAGGCAACGCCAAGAACAAGCACGCCGACAAGCTCCTGCGTGAGCTGTTCGGCCTGGACACTGACCCAACGCCCCGGAGGGCTGCATGAAGAAACGGACCTACGTGGACAAGCCGCTGGGTGATACCGAATGGCTGCTCGAGCAATGGGGCAGTTGGCGAATGGATGGCATGGGCGTGCCGCGGTACGTGTCGCCGTCGATCACAGCCGCTGCTAGCGGCGGTGGATGCCGATACTCCATGACCGACGACGAAGCCCTGGCGATCGACTCGGCAGTGGCCAAGCTGACGAAGCGCAACCAGCAGATGGGCGACTTCATCTGGCTGTACTTCGGCTCGAAGTGGACCATGGTTCGACTTGGAGAGTCTGCCGGGATCTCTGAGCGCACGGCCAGGGAGATCGTCAAGGGTGGGGTCGGCTTCATCGACGGTTATCTGCATGGACTTAGCGAAGCGGCGTAAAAAGTTCTTTCATGCCGGATAAACACCTGTTTTCATAGCAGCGTGTCCAGCTTGCAACGTCACGCGACACAGAGAAACCCCGATTAGTGCGTCGGGGTTTTTTCTTAATGGGAGCGGGGATATTCTCGAGACTCAACCAACCCCATTTGGTGAACAATGAAAAGGAATCAAAGGGTTGCGAGACTGGTGCTTGCGGCGATTGAGCAGGGTGCAGGCTTGGACGGGATTGAACTTTTCTCGCTTTCGCACGCGCGCACCTTATCGGGCGTAAGCCTGGATGACTGGGATTACGCATTCAAGCTTTTGTTGAACGGTGGATATGTGACCCTGGAAGACCCGGTGGTGCATCTGACCTGGAAAGGTCATGATCTGCTGGATATGCTGGTTTTGAGCCAGGGCTGAACGTATCAGCGCCAACCTAAGCCTCGGCATCTGCCGGGGCTTTTGTTTATGTGCTGGAAAGGAATCGAGCATGGAAATTACCGCATCAGGTCTTGCCGCTGAGTTCAAGTGTCAGGTCGATAGCAAGCTGCCCGTTGAGCCAATCTCAACCGGAGGCTTCCACCACATCACGATCAAGGTCTCTGCGCCGCCTGGTGTGAGCACCGGTACTTACTTCGACGCCATTGAGATACTGCTGCAACATCTGGCAGATGAGCGCCCCGAGTGGAAGATAGAGCTCGAAGGGGACCCGAGTGATTTGGTGATCGAGTTCACCAGGTAGCGGAAAGACACAGAAAAAACCAGCCATTGTTATGGGACTTTGCAATTCTCGGTGCCCTCAATCATTCTTTCGGCTCCATGGAACGAGGCCTCATGAATGAACCGGGAAATTTCAGATGAAATTAACACTCTCTTTAATGTCGTCAGAAGACGGCTAGATACTGAAACACCTGACTCTGTCTCCCCAAGCCTGCCCCTGTACTCGAACAAGCTACAGGACGAAGAGATTGAAGCCATACGAAGCGGTTTGGAGGCCAAACTTGCCTCGGCTGTTAGCGGCTTTGTACCTCATGTGGCTCTCGGGCGGGCTCAGGACGAAAACGAAGCTGGTAGCCTGATTGTTAGCTTCACGGCTCAGGAAGCCGGCTAGACGCCGAACGCACTTACTAACTCTTTTCAAAGGCTCGCCATTCCGGCGGGCCTTTTTCGTTTCTGGAGCACACTGATGAGCGAAGAGTCGAAGCGCTTCAAGCAATACGTCATCGACGCCGTCGTTGGCGGTAACCTTGATCGTCTTGGTCCCAGCCTGGCCAGCCTCTCGAAGGTTGACCCGGGCGAATACCTGGCCCTGACCTGCCAGCTGATCGGCGCTGATGTGCCGAAGCAGGTGAGTTCACTGTGCTATGTCTCGCTGCCGGAGTTCTTCCACGCTGACGGCATTGTGTATGGCGTTGCGTTCGCTGATGCGCCAATGCCTGCGATGTTCACCCGTAATGCGCACCCGTCCGGCGCCGGCCTGGCTCTGTCTGACGTGCAGCGCGTTGTCGCCGAGACCCGCCGCGAATACGAGGCAGCCGTCCTGAAGAAAGTCGCGGAGTTGAAGGGGCGCCTGTTCGAACTCGACTTCTTACTCAGCGGCCATTCTGTCGTCGACCGATCCATCGCCAGCCTGGCCCGCACTGACTTGACCAAGGGCCACGCCCTGCTGGTCGCCGCGGTAACCACCAACAAGTAACCCTGCTCCCGCCCCGGGAGGAATCGAGTATGTCCAACATGCCAGACAAACCAGACACCTGGGCGATTGCTCTTGCGTGGTTGAGCCAGCATTCGCCCCTCCTGTACGCGGCTGGTCTTTCCTGCGCGATGGCAGTCCTCCGGATCACCTACGGCGGTGGCACGCGCCGCCAGATGCTGGTGGAAGGCGCCATCTGCGGCGGCCTGACGCTGACGATGATCAGCGGCTTTGAGTTCTTCGGCTTGCCACAAAGCATGGCCGCCTTCGTCGGTGGGTGGGTTGGCCTGCTTGGCGTGGACAAGGTCCGCTCTATTGCTGACCGCGTCACCGACTTCAAGCTGCCGACCCGCAAGACGGACTGATCCGCGCCACAAATTCTAGATGCGCTGTTTCGTGGCGCGAGGTATCGCAATGATCACCCTGACCGACAACAAAGGCTGGAAGCACTACCTGGCTCCTGCTGCCATTGCCCGCGTGCAAGAGGCCGGCACCAGTTCGCAGTGGCACGGCGTCTGCGCCATCGTTCACACGTTCGACGGCCAGGTGCTGGAGGTGCGTGAGCGTGCCGCCGATATCGCGCAGCAATGCAGCATGCGGCGGGTTGAGCAATGAAGTCCGAACTGACAGATCGGGAGGCCAAGGTTGCTCAGCTGCTCGCAGACGCTTGGGACGAGTACCTCAAGCTCCCGATCGAGCACCCGCTTGAGCAGCATGAGTTCTGCATGGCCATTCACCAGGTTCAGGACATGGTGCTGGCTCGGTGTGGCCGCCGCGCACTCAACCGACCCAGGAACCGGTAAAGATGGCCAGGCTTAAGACGCTCGGCTCTCGCATCAAGGAGAGCGCAGGCTCACGGGTCAAGGTGGTGACGCCCGGCAGCTGGCGTAGCGGCATGACCAGCTCCCAGCGCGGCTACGACTACCGGTGGCAGAAGGCGCGAGAGCAGTACCTACGTGACAACCCGCTGTGCGTCTACTGCGCCAAGCAAGGCCGAACCACTGCAGCGTTCATCGTTGACCACATCGTTCCGCATCGGGGCGACAAGGACCTGTTCTGGGACCAAGCCAACTGGCAGGCGCTGTGCAAGCCTTGCCACGACTCGGTGAAGCAGGCCGAGGAGGCTGCTGGTCTGGCGGGGTGACGTCGCCGGATCTACGAAACCGACCGGAAAGGGGTAGAGGCACGTCAATGGCGTGCAGCAAACCCCGGGGGTGGTCAAAATATAGCCATTCTCATGTAGCTAGACCGCCTCCGACCCCACGTACAGATTTTTTTCCCCCACAGGATTTTTGTTAAATGGCTTTAACATCCCGCAAGCGCGCATTCATCGCAGCGCTGAGGGAAGGTGCGTCCAATCGAGACGCAGCTGTGGCGGCTGGCTATTCCGAGAAGACAGCGTCTGCGGCGGGCTCTCGGCTGGTGAAGGACAAGGACGTGGCGGCCGAGCTGCTGAAGCTCCGCGCCCTGGGCCTGATGCCTCCAGGTGTTAAAGGCGATGTTAAAGCAGATGTTAAAACTACGCCTGCTTCGAAGCCCGCCAAAGAGGCAGCTCAAGACCCAGACCCTTCGCCCTCGACTGACGATCCAGCCGAGCCGGAGCCCGCCGGGTTCGACCTGATGCAGGCGCTTCTCCATCGCGACCCGAAGGACTTCCTACTGTCGGTGATGAACGACCTGGAGTCTGAGCCGAAGCTGCGCGTCGACGCAGCCAAGGCGCTGATGCCCTTCGTTCATCCTCGCAAAGGGGAGAGCGGCAAGAAGGACCAGGCTCAAGCCAAAGCTGAGCAGGCAGCCTCCGGCAAGTTCGGCGCCCGCCGCGGCCCACTGCGATCGGTGAAATAATGGAGTGGTCAACCGCATGCCCTGATTGGGAGCAGCGCATCGTTGCGCGCCAAAGCCTGATCCCGTTCGAGCCGCTGTTCCCGGCTGAAGCCGAGGAAGCGCTCGACGTGTTCGGCGCCCTGCGAATGGTCGACGCCACCGGTAGCCCGCTGATGTGTGAGACGGTCCGCGACTGGGTCAACCAGTTCGTCGCCGCCATCTTCGGCGCCTATGACCCGGACGAGGGCCGGCGTCTGGTCAGCGAATTCATGCTGCTGATCAGCAAGAAGAACGGCAAGTCGACCATCGCTGCGGGAATCATGCTCACCGCCCTGGTCCTCAACTGGCGACCATCCGGCGAGTTCATCATCCTGGCACCGACGAAGGAGATCGCCGACAACTCCTACATCCCGATCCGCGACATGGTGCGGGCGGACGAGGAGCTGGACGCCCTGCTCAAGGTTCAGGATCACTTGCGCACGGTCACCCACCGACAGACCAACGCCACGCTCAAGGTGGTGGCGGCCGACAGCGAGACGGTGTCGGGCAAGAAGGCGATCGGCGTTTTCGTTGACGAGCTGTGGGTGTTCGGCAAGCGCGCCAACGCCGAGGCGATGTTGCGGGAAGCCACTGGCGGCCTGGCCTCTCGTCCCGAGGGCTTCATCATCTGGGCAACTACCCAGTCCGATGCGCCCCCGGCCGGTGTCTTCCGGCAGAAACTGATGTACGCCCGCAAGGTCCGGGACGGCGAGATCATCGACAAGTCGTTCCTGCCGGTGCTGTACGAGTTCCCGAAAGCGATGCTCGATGCCGGCGCCCACCGGGACTTCGCCAACGCCTACATCACAAACCCTAACCTGGGGCTGTCGGTGGATGAGCCGTTCATCGAGCGGGGCTATGCCCAAGCCCAGATGGACGGCGAGGAGTCTTTCCGTGGCTTCCTGGCCAAGCACCTCAACGTCGAGATCGGCCTGGCCCTGCTGTCGGACCGCTGGGCCGGCGCTGACTACTGGGAGCGGCAGGCCTCCGACGACTGCCGAACCTTGAACGACCTGCTCGAGCGCTGCGAGGTGATCGACATCGGTATCGACGGCGGCGGCCTGGATGACTTGCTTGGCTTCGCCGCTGTCGGGCGCGAGCGCGATACCCGGCGCTGGCTGACCTGGACACATGCCTGGGCGCACCCGTCCGTGTTGGAGCGCCGCAAGGCCGAGGCGCCGCGCATCCGCGACTTTGCCAACGACGGTCACCTGACCCTGGTGGAGCGCATCGGTGATGACGTCGACCAGATCGCCGAGCTGGTTGCCCAGGTGGAGGAGGCCGGCCTGCTTGATCAGGTGGGCCTCGACCCGGTCGGCATCGGCGCCATCCTCGATGCCCTGGAGGCCCGCGGCATTCCTCGCGAGAAGATCGGCGGCGTGAAGCAGGGCTACACACTGGGCGGCGCGATCAAGACCGCCGAGCGGAAGCTGGCCGAAGGCGGCCTGTGGCATGGAGGTCAGCCCATGATGGCCTGGTGCTGTGGCAACGCCCGTGTCGAGCCTCGCGGCAACGCAATCCTCATCACCAAGCAGGCCAGCGGCTCGGCAAAGATCGACCCGCTGATGGCGCTATTCAACGCCGTGACGCTCCTGGCTCTCAACCCGGAAGCCCAGGGCGGAATGGCTGACTACCTGGATAACGGGTTCTTCGGACTTATAGGCTGACCATGGCATTCAAATGGTACAACCCCATGACCTGGGGCTTCTTCGGCTACACCGACCCGGCCACGGGCGACTATGTCGAGGCTGACCTTGAGGTCGGAGGCAAGCGCACCAAGGCCGGTGTGCGGGTCACCGTCAAGACGGCCTTATCGATCAGCATGGTCTGGTCCTGCGTCAAGATCCTTTCCGAGTCCCTGAGCGGTTTGCCTCTCAAGCTGTACGAGGACAAGCAGGGCCGGCGGGCGCTGGTCGCCGGCAAAGACCCGATGCTCAAGTTGCTGCGCAAGCCCAACCCGTACATGACCAAGCTGAACTTCCTGAAGTTCGTGGTCGTGAACATGGCCCTGCGGGGCAATGCGTTCGCCTTGATCGAGCGCAACGTGCATGGCACCCCGATCGGCCTGGTGCCGCTGGATGGCCGGTCCGTGAAGATCGACACCGAGGAGGAGCTGACCTATCTGGTCACTCCAAAGGAGGGGGAGCCGTTCCCGGTGTCGCCGGAGTACATGCTGCACTTCAAGTTGTTCAGCCTGGACGGCATCGTCGGCCTGTCCCCCATCGAGTACCAGGCCGAGACCATGGGGCTCGCCAAGGCTGGGCAGCAGTGGTCGGCGCGGTTCATGCGCAAGGGCGGCTTTACCGGTGGCTACGTCATCTACGAGCAGTTCCTGACCGAGGCCCAGCAGGCCCGGATCTTGGCGAAGTTCCCGGATGTGCGGAAGGGCGATGCCGACGACATCGGCAAGATGGCCATCCTCCAGGGCAACCCCAAGATCGTCCCGGCTGGCATCAGCCAGAAGGATGCCCAGTTCATCGAGTCGCAGCAATTCCAGGAGGAGGCCCTGGCCGGCATCTACGGTGTGCCGCTGTGGCTGGCCAACCGCGCTGGCAAGACCTCGATCATGGGTTCAAACCTAGAGCAGCAGCTCACCGGCTTCATCACCTTCGGCCTCAAGCCCTACATCGATTCCGTCGAGGACGAGCTCAACGACAAGCTGTTTGGCTCCGGCCAGCGCTTTGTTGAGTTCGTTGTCGAGGGCCTGCTGCGTGCTGACAGCGCCGGCCGGGCCTCGTACTTCCAGGCCGCCTTGGGCGGTTCTGGCGGCTCGGGGTGGCTGTCGATTGACGAGGTCCGCGAAAAGGAAAACTACCCGCCGCTGGGCGGCGACTACGCCCGGGTCACCCGGTGGGAGATACAGAAAAATGGCGAACCTTGAATGCCCGTTCGAGCTCAAGGCCGTGGACGAAGCCGGCAATTTCGAAGGCTACGCCGCAGTGTTCAACAACGTTGACCTGGGCGACGACGTGATCCTGCCCGGCGCGTTCACCCGCGTGAAGGCAACCCGTGGCGGCAAGCTGAAGCTGGCTTTGTATCACGACCTGACCCGTTTGGTTGGCGCCGCCGATTACCGGCAGGACGACCACGGCCTGTACTTGAAAGGCCAGGTCAACCTCAACGTCAGCTATGCCCGAGACGCTTATGAGCTGATGAAGGCGGACATCCTCGACAGCATGTCGATTGGCTTCAACACCATTCAGGCGGACCCCGGTGAGCGTGACGGCCGGCGCGTGCGCCTCATCAAGGAGGCCGAACTCTGGGAGGCCTCCTTCGTACCGTTCGGCATGAACCCCGAGGCCCAGGTCCTCAGCGTCAAGTCGGACATCAGACTTTTCGAGAAGGCCCTGCGCGAACGCATGGGCCTCTCGCAGAAGGAAGCGGCGGCAGTCGCTTCGCTCGGCTACACCGCGCTCCGCCGTGACGGCGGCAGCGAGGCCACGGCGATCGTGGATGAGCTGAAAGAACTTCCCAACTTGTTCACCCAATATTTCGGAGTATCGCCATGAGCGAAGTGAAAGAACTGAAGGATTCCATCGAGCTGCAGCTGAAGAGCGGCTTCAGCGAGCTGCAGAAGAAGTACGACGCAGCCATGGACGAAATGCAGAAGGGCAACCAGGTGACCGGTGACCTGCGTAAGCAGATCGAAGACACCAAGGGCGAGCTGCAAAAGGTCATCGACCAGGTCGTTGATCTGGAACAGAAAGGCGTGAAGCTGCGCGGCCAGCCAGGCGAGGGCAAGAGCTTCATCGACCTGATCAAGGGTGACGACGGCTACAAGTCCCTGCACCAGAAAGGCAGCACCGAACTGGAAGTGACCAAGTCCGACATGGCTAGCATGAAGGAAATGAAAGTCACCAGCGCTGGTATCGTCGTGCCCAACTACGACCCGGTTATCCAGCCAGGTATTCGCCAGGAGCTGCGCATCCGTGACCTGCTGACTGCTGTGCCGGTATCTGGCCAGAACTACACCTACTTCCGCGAAAACCTGCACACCCGCGGCGCAGCGCCAGTGGCTGAAGGCGGCCTCAAGCCCACCAGCAATGTGACCTTCACCACCGAGACCGATCGGGTGAAGAAAATCGCGGTATGGATGCCGGTGACTGACGAAGCGCTGGACGACGTCCCGCAACTGCTCGCCTACCTGCAGCAGCTTCTGCGTTACGACCTCAAGCTCGAGGAGGAAGCGCAAATCCTCAAGGGCGACGGCACCGGCGAGAACCTGAATGGTCTGATGACCCAGGCGACCAGCTACGACACCGGCCTGAGCAAAGCAGGCGACACCGCCATCGACCTGGTGCGCCGTTCGATCTACCAGGTGCGGAAGCAGTCGAAGATGTCCGCCGACGGTGTGGTGATGACCGAACTGGACTGGATGAACATCGAGCTGCAGAAGGACGGCGAGAACCGCTACCTGTTCGCCAACCTTCAGGGCCTGGTCACTCCGATCCTCTGGGGTCGGCCGGTGATCACCTCCGACAGCATGGACGAGGGCGATGGCACCAACGGTGGCGAGTTCCTGACCGCCAACTTCGCTCGTTCCACCACGCTGTTCGACCGCATGTCGTTCCTGTTCAAGATGGGCCTGATCAACGATCAGTTCATCAAGAACGAACGTGCGCTGCTGGTCGAGGAGCGCCTGGGCCTTGGCGTGCGCCGCAAGGAAGCCCTGGTGAAAGGTCGCTTCCCGACCGCCTAACCCCACCGAAGGCCGGCATATCGCCGGCCTCTTCTTTTCTGGAGGCAGCATGAAAATCAAGATTCTGTGGGGCTTTGTCGGCAATGGTGCGCTGCTCGGCGCTGAAACCAACAAGATCAAGGCGGGCGAGACCTTCGAGGAAGCCAGCGACGAATACGCGCACACCTTGATCGGCAAAGGCTTGGCGGAGGAGGTTGATGCCGACGGCAATGCCAAAGTCACCAAGCCGAAGCAGTCCAAGCCGGCAGCCCCGAAAGAGACCAAGTAGATGTTGGACTTGGCCAACGTCAAGCTGCACCTGCGGGTCGATGGTGACGAAGAAGACACCTTGATCAGCGGTTACATCGAGGCGGCCAAGGCCCACGTTGAGCAGCACTGTGACCGTAAGCTGGTCGAGGTCGACCCGGTCGAGCCCGACGAGATGGGCCTGACCCGCGATGTCGAGCAGGCGGTCCTGCTGCTGGTCGGGCACTGGTACGCCAACCGCGAGGCTGTGGCTGTGGGCACCATCGCCACTGCCATGCCCCTCGCAGTCGAAAGGCTGCTCTGGTACAGGAAGCGCTTCTGATGAAAGCCGGACCATTGCGGCACCGCTGCCGCCTGAGCAAGTACGAGCGGGTGCAGAACGACACGGGCGGTTACGACCAGGTTTGGGTGACGGTCGGCGAGGTCTGGGCGGAGATCACCCTGCCCACCGGTCGAGTCAAGCCAGTGGCCGAGCAACTGGAGGCGGTCGTCAGCGCGGAGATCCGCGTTCGCCCCCGGGCCGACATCGCCGCCGGCTGGCGGGTGACCGACAAACGCACCGGCGTGACCTACAAGGTCGAAGCGCCGCTACCCAATAACGAACGGGACCTGCTGCGCCTGCTGTGCTCCAGCGTCCCCAACCCATGAGGTGAACCATGAAGATTCGCGCACTGGGCAAGCTATCTGGCGCCACCGGTAATCGCGAGAAGGGCGAAGAGTTCGAGGTCGACAGCAAGCGCGGCGCCGACCTGGTTGCCCGAGGCTACGCCGAGGAGGTCGCCAAGGTCGCCGCAACACCCGGGAAGCCTGAGAAGGCCAAGGAGTAGACCGTGGCCAGGCGCTCGAGTATCCGGGGCGACATTCGGCTGCGCCGGACGCTCCGCAACATTCACAAGACCATGGACAACGAGCTGAAGCCGGCGATGGAGATTGCGGCCAACCGCATCCTTGAATCTCAGCGTCAGCTGATTCCGAAGGACACAGGCGCAGCTGCTGCAGCGCTGAAGGTCTACGTCTCGCCCAGCGGCCTGGACGCGCAGATCGGGATCCGTGGCAAGCGCGACAACCGGAGGTTCTTCTACCTGCGCTTCATCGAGTACGGCACGAAGGGCTACACCGGTGACAAGCGTGCGGGTAACCGGAATCGCCAAACGAAGAACAAGAGCGACGGGCAGAACTTTTTCGGCAAGCACCCGGACATACCGGCCCGCCCGGCGCATCCGTGGTTGCGGCCCGCCATGGACGTCAACAGGGAGTATGTGCTGGCAGATATCGAGGCAGCCGTGCAGCGAACCCTGCGCAAGGCGAGCCAGGGGGTAGGCAATGGCTGATCCATCCGTGGCGCTCCAGGCGGAGCTGTTCGCTCGGCTTCGGGCTGAGGTCAGCTGCCCAGTCCATGACGGCACCGACATCAACACCCCGAAACCCTATGTGTCGATCGATCGCGAGATCTCCACCAACATCCGGCCCATCGCCGGGCGCAAGCGCGAGGAGCGCCTGCTGTACCTGTCCGTCTGGTCCGACGCCGTCGGTCAGGCTGAGGTGAAGAAAATCAACGGCGAGGTGATCGCCGCCCTGGATGAACGCCGCTTGCCGCTGGCGGAGGGTCGCGCCGTGTCCGTTCGGGTGCTGCAGGCTGACGCCCAGCGCGACGTCGACGGCATCACCTATCAGGGCTCGATCACCGTCCGCGTGATCACTACCCACTGATCAACCCCACCGGCCGCGCCGCGGCTCAATCCAATGTGCCTTTGGAGGAACCCCCATGGCCGAAGACAACCTCAACACAGCCGCCGGCTGCCGCCTGGCCATTGGCGGCAAGACCGGTGCCGACACCGAAACCGAATACAAGGCCGACACCTACGTCGATGTGGGCGAGATCGAAGACCTGGGCGAGTTCGGCGACACCTTCAACCCGGTGAACTTCACCTCCCTGGCCGACGGCCGCGTGCGCAAGTACAAGGGTACCGCCGACGCCGGCAACATGACCCTGACCGTGGGCCTGGACAACGGCGACCTTGGCCAGAAGGCGGTCGCCGCCGCGCACAAGGACCGCACCAAGGGCAACTACAACATCAAGGTCACGCTCAACGACGGCGACCCCGGCGCGACCCCGGCGATTCTGCCGACCACGTTCTACTTCGCGGTCAAGGTCATGAACAACACCGTGGCTGCCGGCTCCGCCGACAACGTCGTGCGCCGCAACATCACGCTCGGTATCAACACCGAGATCCTCGAAATCGTGGCCGGCCCGGCTACCCCGTGATCGATGGGGCTTCGGCCCCGTCTCCCGCTGAGAGAACCTCATGAGCGAAGCCTTGTATGGCACCACGACCCTGGTGGTCGGTGCGCGAACCTACACCCTGCAGCCCACCCTGGAGGCGGCGCTGCGCATCGAGACCCGTTTCGGCGGCCTGCGCGGCGCCCTCGAAGCCATGCGTTTGATGAGCATCGGTTCCACCGCCGACATCATCATCGCCGGCGCCGGGCTCAAGCCTGACCAGCACACCGAAGTCGCGACCGGTGTATTTCAGACCGGCGTGGCGAAGGTATCCGCTGACCTGATCGAGTACCTGACCGTCCTGCTCAACCCTGTTCCGCCGAGCGTGGCCGCCCGGGGAAAGCCCGAGGCGGACAGCACAGCGCAGTGAAGAACGGCAGCTACGTCGACTACCTGTTCGGCGTGGCAACCGGCTGGCTTGGCTGGCCGCCTGAAACCGCGTGGCGCACGCCGGTACCGCAGATCATGCTCGCGCTTGATGCTCGCCTCGATTGGACAGGGCGCGGCCAGGCCCAGGGTAACCCCTCAGGTCAGCCCGCCGCGCCGCGCCGTTCCGTGAGCGTTGCCGACAAGCTGAAAGCCTTCTTCCGGGGGCGCCAGGAATAGTAGCTCGCCGCCTCCGGGCGGCTTTTTGTGCTTGGAGATATACATGGCCGATCAACAGGTCCAGGGGATGTTGGTTCAGATCGAGGCGACAACCGCCCAGCTGCGCCGCGAACTGGCCAGCGCCGACCAGGTGGTGGCCCGCAGCAGCCAGGCGATCGACCGCAACCTGGCCACTGTGGACTCGGCCTTCGACAAGGCGGGCGCGGCGGCTCAGGGTGCAGGTACGCTGATCCGCGGCGCTCTGGCTGCGGTTGCCGGCGCCGGCCTGATCGGCGGCATCATCAAGCAGGTCGATGCCTACGGTCAGATGGCCGACCGGATGAAAGCGGCTGCGGGAAGCGCCGCCGAGTATCAGGTGGTGCAGGAGCACCTGCTGCGAACTGCGCAGGAGACCTACCGGCCCCTGGCCGAAGCGCAGGAGCTCTACATCCGTACCGCTGACGTGATGAGCAGCTTGGGTTTCAACACTCAGCAAACGCTCGATATCACCGACAGCTTCAGCTTCCTACTGGTGACCAACGCCGCAGCGGCCGACAAGGCTGGCTCGGCGCTGGATGCCTACTCCAAGGCGCTCCAGACCGGCAAGATAGAGGCGGACGGGTGGGTTTCGATTCAGACTGCGATGCCAACCATCGTTGAAGCCATCGCGGCGGGTACCGGCAAAAGCGCCGATGCCATTCGCAAGCTCGGCGTTGAAGGCAAGCTGTCGCTGGACGACCTCAACAACGGCCTGCTGCGCACCGTCGAGGTCAACCGCAAAGCGGCGGCCGACATGTCGACCAGCGTTCAAGACGCCCTGGTCAACATCAGCAACGCCATCAGCACCTTCCTTGGCGGCATGGAGGAGCGCACCGGCATTGTGGGCGGTCTGTCGAAAGTCCTCCTCGCCCTGGCGGATAATGTCAACCTGGTCGCGGTCGCCATGGGGGGCGTCGGTGTTGCCGCGCTGACCAACTACGTCGCAAAAGCTGGCCTTGCACTGCAGGCCGCGCTGGCGGACCGCACTGCGCGTATCGCTCAGGCGCAAGCGGTGCTGCAGGCTGCCATTGCCGACCAGCGCAAAGCGCAGACTGCAACGATCTTGGCGGCCCGCGAGGCTGCAGCGGCGCGCAGCACCGCCGTTCAAACCGAGATGTCGATTCAACTGGCCCAGGCCAGAGCGCGGGAGGCGGCGGCCACTGCGGCCGTGGCAACAGCACAGACCGGTTTGCGCGCTGCGTCAGCTGGTGTGCTCGCGATGATGGGCGGCCCCATGGGGCTCGCGCTCTTGGCCGGCACTGCGGCGGCCAGCTTCCTGCTGCTGAGCGACAACGCCGACAAGGCCAGTGTCAGCATCGCGGACCTGCAGAAACCGGTTGCGCAGCTGCGGGAAGAGTTCGCCAAGCTCAGCCGGGACCAGCGCGAAGCCTCGCTGGTGAAGTGGCAGCAAGAGCATATCAACGCGACCGACCAGGTGAAGGACGCCTACGGCGACCTGGCCCAGTCGATCCGGCAGGCCGTCGTTACGGCACCGGCCCGTGATTCTGGCGGCCAGTACGGCCAGCAGTTGCGTGCCTATCAGGACGTGGTCGAGCGGCTGAAGGAAGCCAGGGCGGCGGGGTCCGACCTGTCGCCGGTGCTTCGCGAGGTCGGCGAGCGCCTGAACCTGCCGCCCAGCACCGTTCAGCAGTGGATCACCCAGGCCGGCGCGGTCAGCGATGCCGACCAGCGCTCGGCCCTGATCGCTGAAACCCTGCGGGTGCTGACCGGCGTCACGAACGAGAACACCGCGTCTACGCAAGCGAACAACGCGGCGAAGGCCGGGATGACCACGGCGGGCCAGACCTACCTCGAAACGCTGCAGAAGCAGCTGGCCGGCCTGCAGGACAATGGCGACGCTATCAAGATCGCCAACCGCCACATCGCAGAGAACGCCGACCTCACCGAGACCGATCGGCAGGCGATTCTGTCCGCCGCGAGCGCGATCGAGTCGCAGAAGAAAGCCAACAAGGATGCCACCAGCGGCAGCCAGGATCGCACCAAGGCGCTGAAGGACGAGATCAAGGCGCTGGACGCGATCATCGACCGAGCGCTGCCGGAGAAGAAGCGCCTCGAGGATCTGGCGGAGGGGGTGAAGGGGCTGCGCAAAGCCCAGGCCGCCGGCAAGATCACTGCTGCCGAAATGGAACTCGGCATCAAGAACCTCAACCAGGCCTACGCCGACCCGATCATCCAGAAGCGCGCCGAGGAGGAACGCAAGCTGGCCGAGCAGCGCCGCAACAGCGCCGAGGCTTACCGCAAGGCGATGGAGGTGGTGCTGCAGACCCGGCAAGACGCAATCAATGCGGACGTCGCGGGCGTGGGCATGGGCGACGATCAGCGCGAGCAGGCCGACCGCCTGAACGCCGTGCGGCAGAAGTACGCCGATGCCCGCCGCCAGCTGGAGGAACAGCAGGAAGACGTGTCGCGCCGACTGAGCCAATCGGCCTACGAGCAGCGCCTGGCCGACCTGGCTGACTACCAGGCCCGCGAGCTGCAGATGGAGGTCGATGGCCACGACGCCAAACTGCAGGCTCAGCGCGATTACCGCAACGGCGCGCGGCGCGCCTGGGCCAACATCCAGGCGGACGCAGCCGATATCGCGGGCGCGACTGATCGCACCTTGTCTGCCGGCTTCGACTCGGCCAGCCAGGCCCTGTCCAACTTCGCAATGACCGGCAAGATGCGGTTCAAGGACTTCGCTGCCAGCGTCATCAGCGACATGGCGAGGATCGCCAGCCAGCAAGCCGCGAGCTCTCTGCTCAGCGGCCTGGTCGGCATGGGGATATCCGCCGTGGGCAACTACTTCGGTGGTGGCGGCAATGGCCTGCCTGCGGGTTCAGCAGGCGCGGTATCGTCGAACCTGGGTGCGTCCCAGGCCGGCTACGGCAGCGCTTACTTTCCGCAGGCGCTGGGGGGCGCATGGCTGGGCGGGGTGCAGATGTTCGCCAAGGGCGGCGCTTTCACCAACAGCGTGCTCAGCCAGCCGACCGCGTTCGGCATGGCCAACGGCGGTCTGGGTGTCGCCGGCGAAGCAGGTCCCGAGGCGATCATGCCCCTGGCCCGTGGCGCTGACGGCTCGCTGGGCGTTCAGGTGGTGGGCGGCAACCAAGGTGGCGGCACCGTGGTACAGGTCAACGCACCGATGCAATTCACCATGCAGGACCGAAGCTCGGAGGGCATGCAGCTGGATACCAATGCACTCGGCCAGGCCATGCAGCAGCAGATGCAGAGTGTGGCCGAGCGCGTGGTTGCGGCTTCCTGGCGCCCCGGCGGCGTCAGTCATGCCAGCAGCCCAGGGAGGCGTTAATGGCGATCGAAACATTCACCTGGCCGCCCGATGACGAGGCGACCTCGGACAACACGCTCAAGGTCAGGAAGTCGCAGTTCGGGGACGGCTACGTTCAGACTGCCGGCGACGGGCTGAACGGGGAAAGCGACAGCTGGTCGCTGACCTTCGGCGGTGTCGCCGATGAAACGCAACCCATCCTGGCCTTCATTCGACGGCACAAGGGCTTCAAGTCGTTTCTGTGGACCACGCCGAATGGCGAGCTTGGGCTGTATCGCTGCGAGACGTTCGGCACCCAGCGCCGGCCTGGTGGAATCCTCGCAGTCACCGCAACTTTTGAGAGGGCCTATCACCCATGAGCCTGATATCGCAGATCCAGAAGCTGGAGGCCGGCTCCGAGATCATGCTGTTCGAGCTGGACGGCTCCGACTTCGGCGCCGACATGCTGCGCTTCCACGGGCATGCCATCCCGCACACGGCTGCGGAGCTGGCAGCGGCCGGCGCTGATGTCGACCAGCTGCCAGCAAAGTCCATCTGGTGGCAGGGCAACGAGTACGGCGCCTGGCCCATGCAACTGGAGGGCATCGAGGCGAACTCGGACGGAACCGAGGTGCGCCCGACGCTGAGCGTGGGCAACGTCAACGGCAGGATAACCGCGCTGTGCCTGGCCTTCGACAACCTGCTGGAGTTCAAACTCACGGTGCGCCACACCCTGGCGCAGTACCTGGATGCCGCGAATTTCCCGGACGGAAACCCCGAAGCCGACCCGACTGAGGAAAGCCTCGAAGTCTGGTACGTCGACCAGAAAATCGCCGAGAGCGGGTCGGTCGTGTCCTGGGAGTTGGCCAGTCCCGGAGATGTCGGTGGTGAGACCATTGGCCGGCAGATGACCCAGCTGTGCCATTGGGCCATGACCAACGGCTACCGCGGGCCAAACTGCGGGTACACCGGGCCTTACTTCGACTTCGACGGAAACCCCACGGATGATCCGGCCAATGACCAGTGCAACGGCTGCCTTGATACCGGCTGCGCTGTGCGCCACGGGCAGGGCAACCAGCTGCCATTCGGTGGCTATCCAGCCGTCTCCCTGATCGCCAGGAGCTGATCATGCTGAAACACATCCTCGCCGCCGTGCAGCAGCACGCCGCGGCGGAGTACCCGCGCGAGTGCTGCGGGCTGATCCTGGCTGTGGGCCGAAAGCAGGTCTACTTCCCGTGCGCCAACGTGGCCACTGAGCCGACCGAAGAGTTTCGCATCGCGCCGGAGCAGTACGCCGAAGCTGAAGACCAAGGCCAGGTTATCGGCATCGTGCATTCGCACCCGGACGCCACCAGCAGGCCGTCGCCGCGCGACCTGGCCATGTGCGAGGCCACGGGTCTGCCATGGCACATCCTGTCGTGGCCGGAAGGTGACCTGAGGACGATCACGCCCACCGGCGAGACACCGTTGCTTGGCCGGCCATTTGTTCACGGCGCGTGGGACTGCTGGCAGGTGTGTGCCGATTGGTACCAGCGCGAGTGGGGGCTGGACTTCCCGGCCTACACCCGCGAGGACGGGTGGTGGGAGCGGGCCGCCGGGCCGAGCCTGTACGAGCAGGCCTACGAGGCGGCCGGGTTCTACCAGGTCAGCCAGCCGCAGCGCGGCGACATGATCGTCATGGCAGTGGGGCGTACCGCACATCCGAACCATGCCGGCATCTACCTGGGGGCAGACCCGCAATTGCCGGGCGAGCAGGTACAGGTGTTTGGACAAGGGCCTTTTTTGTTGCACCACCTGTACGGTAGGCCATCAGAAATCATCGTTTTTGGCGGACCTTGGCATAATCGTTTGCGCCTCATTCTTAGGCAAAATGTGACAAAAACTAGTGTTGGATATATACCATAAGCATCGTATTAAGCAAGCGAAGCTAAAAAATCGGCTTGCTACTTTCGTAGCAAGCCGAGTGAGAACTATTTTTCTTCTTTTTTTGGTGGGGGAGGAGGGGTAGGTACTGCTATCGGTATTGCCCTGCGTGATCTTGTGTTGTCATTATAGTGTTCATTGGTGTAAATAAGGTCTCCAATTCTTACTTTATCTTGCAGCTTTTTCAAATCTTCGTCTTTCATTTTATTCCTCCAGGAATTCAATCCATTTCACATCTGTTGCATTTATCAGTATCGACTCTATTCCAGCATATGGGGTTGGGGTTTTGCCTGCCATCCAATGGGGGTTGTCAACGAGAAAAACCCCGGCTGTGCAGTCGTTTGGGAAGGATCTAATGTATCCAAGGAGTCTGCGGCCGTCGATGAATTCAAACACTACTACATGGTCCGGCCTTGAGCTAAAAATATGAGTTGTGTCATCAATCGATGCCTTTTTTGTAATTCCTATTTTACGGGCGATCTTATAAATTAGATCTCGATTGCAAAGGCATGCTAGGGAAAGTCCAATGGCTATCGGTAGAGCGATAGAGAAACCCAGTTCAGTACTTTTTGTCCAGACACCAACGCTATATAACTCACCAATTTCATAGAGCGTGCTCTCTAGCTGTTCGACTAGAAATTTAATAATTGGTGTGCAGATTAATGCTTGTAGTACTCGCTCAAACTGAGGAGGTTTTGGTACTGAAGCGAACCAATAAAATACAATAGTTGTTAAAAACCCAGGTAGAAACAGTTGCAGGGTGGGTAGCAATTCTTTTGTGACTTCTTCCATGATCCTCTAATCCGACTATTCGCCTAAGCATTGGCGGTTTGATTTCAAAATGCTACTGCCTTGCACTTAGGTATTCTACTGATCGTTTATCCACGCTGGATGCCCGGCCAGTCCTACTGGTACAGTCTACCCATTTTAAAGGAGGGACCACATGCGAATTCTGATCGGGGCGGTGGCGGTGATGTTGCTGGCGGGGTGTGCAAATGTGGCTGACATTCGGTCCAGTCCGCCTGTTTTGTCTCTCACATCGAAAAAGTCAGCGGAGCAAACAGCCGAATGCATTCGTGATGGCTGGCAATCGACATCGCTCATCGGCGGTAGTGTTGGCGGCGTGCTTCAGAAGTCCGGTGGTTCGTTCAGCGTCATCGCTCCCAACGCAGAGTCCCCCTGGCACGTTGCAGATGTAATACCTACAGGGGGCTCGAAGTCGAAAGTGGTGTACAGGTTTCATCGGAACTGGCAGGAACCCAGCGATAGGGTTCTCGATGTTGTGAAATCCTGTGCTGGCTGACAGAGCCTCTTTTCACAAAACCTCCTTCGGGAGGTTTTTTATACCCGGAGAAATTCATGGCTATGGCCGTTGTTCACTATGAGCCAATGACAAACATCAAGCTCTCTTGCTCTCTGGCACAAAAGTTTGGGCGGCTTCATCGGAGATCGCTGGACGGCGGAAGCGCCTTCGAAGTTTTTAGAGCGCTCAATGCAACCATTCCAGGATTTGAGGCGGAAATTAGGCGTCTCGCTCAGCTCGGTATGCGTTTCGCGATCTTCCGAAATGGCCGGAATGTTGGCCAGGATGAGTTCGAGCGCGGCGGGGTGAGAGAGCTCAGAATCGTTCCGGTTGTGGATGGCAGCAAGCGTGGCGGTACTCTCCAGACGGTGCTTGGCGCCGTCCTCATAGCTCTTGCCTACTTTAACCCATTCGGCTTCTTCTCAGGTCCAGCGGTCAGTGCCCTTTACGCAGCTGGAGCTGCAAACGTCGCCGGCGGTGTAATCCAGATGCTCAGCCCGCAGGCCAAAGGCCTGTCACAGAGCGCGGCCTCAGAGAACCTGCCGTCCTATGCATTCGGCAGCGCAAAGAACACAACCGCCAGCGGCAACCCTGTGCCGATCTGCATCGGTGAGCGTCGGTGGGGCGGGGCGATCATTTCTGCATCCGTATACGCAGAGGATAAGGCGTAAGAGCAAAAAACCTCACATACACAGGAAGGATTGGCCTTCCTGCGTCTGATGGGGGCTATATGAACACATGGATTCGTTTGGTCTTACGCCTTGCTCCGCTTATTTGTCGAGCTGTGTACTACTCAATCAAGCTGTATTTGAGCCTGCATGGCTCTTAAGCAAACCGCCCTAAGGCGGTTTTTTCTTGCCCGGAGGAAAGCATGGGCGCAGCACGTAAACCCGTTGTCAGTGGCGCCAAGGGCGGCGAGAAGAAGCCGAAGGCTCCGTACGAAGCCCCCGACAGCCTGCGATCCACCAACATCGCCAAGCTCCTGCTTGCCGTGGGCGAAGGCGAGTTCGACGGTACGCCGACGGCCCGTGACATCTACCTCGACAACACGCCGATCCAGGATGCCAGCGGCAACGTGAACTTCCCAGGCGTGAAGTGGGAGTGGCGTCGCGGCACCGTGGAGCAGGACTACATCCAGGGTATCCCGGCGGTCGAAAGCGAAACCTCGGTCAACGTCGAGCTACGAAGCGACCAGACCTGGACTCGCGCTTTGAGCAACACCAAGTTGTCAGCGGTGCGTCTGCGTTTCAGCTGGCCAAGCCTCTTGAGCCAGGACAAAACCACTGGCGACACCAACGGCTACACCATCGAGTATGCGATCGACATCGCAACCGACGGCGGCTCCTTCGTCGAAGCGCACCGGAACGCAGTTAGCGGCAAGACCAGTAGCGGCTATCAGCGGTCCGTGCGCGTCGATCTACCTGCAGCGAACTCGGGCTGGGTGATCCGCGCGCGGCGCATCACGCCGAACGCCAACGCCGGCAACATCGCTGACACGATGACGGTTGCTGCCTACACCGAAATCATCGACCAGAAGCTGCGCTATCCCAACACCGCGCTGCTCTACATCGAGTTCGACGCCGAGCAGTTCCAGAACATCCCGTCTGTAACCGTGAAGTGCAAGGCCCGCCGCTGGCCGGTACCGACAAACTACGACCCGATCACCCGCACATACAGCGGCACCTGGGACGGAACCTTCAAGCAGGCTTGGACAAACAACCCGGCCTTCGTCACCTACGGCCTGTGCGTCGAGGATCGCTTCGGGCTGGGCAAGCGGATCAAGTCCTGGATGGTCGACAAGTGGGAGATGTACCGCATCGCGCAGTACTGCGACCAGCTGGTTCCGGACGGGGTAGGTGGTCAGGAGCCGCGCTTCCTGTGCGACATGAACCTGCAGGGCAAGTCCGAGGCCTGGACGCTGCTGCGCGACCTGTCGGCGATCTACAGGGGCATGGTCTATTGGGCGCAGGGCGCGCTGTTCATGCAAGCCGATATGCCGCGCGCGCAGGACTTCGACTACGTGTTCACCCGCGCCAACGTGATCGACGGCGAGTTCACCTACGGCGGGGCCGAGCGCAGCACGCACTACAGCCGCGCCCTGGTCTGCTACGACAACCCAGGCAACAACTACGACACCGACGTGATCCCGGTCACCGACCTCGCGCTTCAGCGCCGGTACCAGGACCGGCCGATCGAGATATCGGCCATCGGCTGCACGCGCGCATCGGAGGCCCAGCGCCGCGGGAAATGGGCGCTGTTGAGCAACAACCAAGACCGCACCGTCACGTTCAAGACCGGCATGGAGGGCCGCATTCCGCTGCCTGGCCACGTCATTCCGGTGGCGGATGAGCTGCTTTCGGGGCGGCCCAACGGTGGCCGGATCGCTGCGGCGGCTGGCAAGGTCGTGACCCTGGACCGTGACACGCAGATCAAAGCCGGCGACCGCCTGATCATCAACTTGCCCAACGGCAGCGCCCAAGGCCGCACCGTTCAGTCGGTTGCCGGCCGCGCGGTGACGGTGACCACGGCCTACAGCGTTCAGCCGGAGCCTGAATTGCAGTGGGCGATCGACGCCGATGACCTGGCTGTTCAGCTGTTCCGCGTGCTCAAGACTTCCCGCACCGCCGAAGGCGAGTACGAGATCACCGCGCTGGAGTTCAACCCGAGCAAGTTCGCAGCGATCGACACCGGCGCGAAGCTGGAAGAACGCCCGATCAGTGTCATCCCGGTGACGACCGTTCCGCCGCCGGCGAGCGTGACCCTCACCTCGGACTACGCGATAAGCCAGGGTCTGGCCGTCAGCACGATGACCATTTCCTGGCCCGCCGTAGAGGGGGCCGTGGCCTACGACGTGGAATGGCGCAAGGACAGCGGCAACTGGATTCGCCTGCAGCGCACCGGCACCGCGTCGGTCGACGTTGTCGGCATCTACGCTGGTGCCTACCTGGCCCGCGTCCGCGCGGTCAGTGCATTCGACATCACCTCGACCTGGCGTACTTCGGTCCTCACTGAGCTCAAGGGCAAGGAAGGCGCGCCGCCGGCGGTGACGTTCCTGACGGCGACCAGCGAGCTATTCGCCATCCGGTTGAAATGGGGCCTGCCACCCGGAGCCGAGGACACCCAGCGCACGGAGATCTGGCACAACACGGTGAATAACCTGGCTACCGCCACCAAGCTTGCGGACCTGGCGTATCCACAAGCTGAGTACCTGATGTCCGGTCTCGCTGCTGGGGCCAGGTTCTTCTTCTGGGCACGCCTGGTGGACCGCACTGGAAACATTGGACCCTTCTTCCCGGTGCCGCCAACGGCCGTGCAGGGGATCGCCCAGACTGACCCCGGCCCGATCCTTGACATGATCTCCGGCGAGATCGACGAATCGATGCTCGGCGAGGACCTGAAGAACAAGATCGATGGCCTGCAGGACCAAATCAATGCGCTGGACTCCATCAAGGTCTACGACAAGAACACTGCCTACACGACCGGCCAAATGGTGGTGGTCAATGACCGAATCTACCAGGCCAAAGGACCTGTTCCGGCGGATCCTTCCGGCGCGAACTCGCCACCCAATACCGCGCTCTGGATTGATGTTGGGCAGTCTGTCGAGACGGCCAACGGCCTGGCTCAGCAGGTTTCGACGAATACCGCGAAAATTGGTGAGGTAGACGGGCAGGTCAAGGTAGTTGCGGAAAGTGTTCAGACCCTGCGGGCTTCGTACCGCGACGAGAACGCAGACGGCGATCTCGCCGGCGCGCTGAAGCTCTGGGACTCCACGGCAGCTATCGCGACGGAAACGAAGGTCAGTGCGAGCCGCGATGAAGTCATTGCTCGGAAGACCGAAACGCTCGAGGTGGACCTCGGAAGCACGAATGCTGCAGTGCAAACAGTAGCTCAGGCACAGGCCACGGCCGACGGTAAAGCGTCAGCAATGTGGTCGGTGAAGCTTCAGGTAAATGCCCAGGGGCAGTACGTAGCGGCTGGCATCGGCCTTGGAATCGAGAATGGCCCGGCGGGCCTGCAGAGTTCGTTCCTGGTCAGTACAGACAGGTTCGCCGTGGTCAACGGGATCAACGGGACGCTGTCATCACCGTTCGTCGTCCAGGGCGGTCAGGTGTTCATCAACCAAGCATTCATCAATACCGCATTCATCCAACAAATTGTCCTGGGAATGACGCTCCGATCCCAGGCAGTCGATTCACAAGGCAGACCGCTGATCGAGCTGAACCTCGTGAACGGAACATTCACGTTACGCGGCCAGGATGGCAGCGGCTCGACGCTGATCAACAACGGCGGCATCTACGTTTACGACGTGAACAACATCGAGCGTGCAGCTCTGGGGAGGATGACCTGATGGCAGTGCAGTACGGGCTCCGGACGCGCGATGCGTCCGGGGCTGTCACGCTCGACACCACGATCACGCCGATCCGCTCGATCAAGATGATGCAGGTCACAGGTAGCGGTGAGTTCGATCAGTACATTTCAATCCCTGAGATCCAGGCTCAATCGTTTGTCGTGGTTGACTCGTTGGTGAACTCATCGGAGTACACCTTCAGCCCTCAAGCCTGGTACACGACTGGTCAGTTGCACCTCCGACAGCCGTTCGACAGGACATGGCAGGTGATGATTCTGTCGCAGGGCGGCGAGCCGTTTGCCGCCCCAGGTAGCTACGGGATTCGAGCATTCAACAACGATGTGCGCACACAAATTGACGCCATCAACCGGGTGTTGACTGTGCGCTACAACGGCAACTTCAACATCGGCTTTCAGGGGCCTGGTAGCGGTACACAAATCCCGTGGGGAGGTGCAGATTTTGCGGCGCCGGTCACGACCTATGAGCGGCCACTGATCTTCCTGAACGCCGAAAACTACATGATGGTTGGCAACTTCTACGTGATCGGCAGCCCTGGCAACTGGACAGGGTTCCGCATCAGGGCTTGGAACAACAACCAGGCGCACGGTGATGTGGCGCTCTATCCAATGCAGATCAAGTGGTTTTGCGCGAGCTATATGACGCCGATCACGCCTGCAGGTGAGTACGGGGCATCTGTTCGAGACGCATCAGGTAACCGAACGTTCGTGACGACGGCCAATCTGTCGCTGCTCAACAGTCAGCCTGCCTCTAACCAGTTCATCCAGGCAGGCAGTCCGATTACTGGTGGCGGTGGCTATTACGCCCCAAGCCAGCAGATGCCCTGGACAGGGAGCTACCAGGATTACGTCCTTGCCAATGCGTTGTTCTCTGTCACGAACATCGGCGCAACGACGCAACCGGTCCGCGCCAACTTCGGTGGTTTTCTGCCGAGCAACCGCTCGATCCTGCAGATGTATTGCGACAACGGGTCAGGGATCAACCCGCTCACGGCTAATGGTCGAACGTTATTCGCCTCACGCCCAATGAAGCCTTTCTGAGGAACAAGCATGCCATGGTATAGATCCGGCCAGGTGGCCATCACTGCCGGCCAAACGACTGTGACCGGCACAAACACAAACTTCGCGCTCAACGCCCGAGTAGGTGATGCATTCCAAGGGCCGGATGGCCGCTGGTATGAAGTCGCGAACATCGCCAGCGCAACGGTCCTCAGCATCCTCCCGGCCTATCAAGGGGCGACTGTTACGACTGGGTCTTATGGCCTGGCGCCGATGCAGGGGTATGTCAAGGATGCCGCCGACAGTCTTCGCCAGCTGGTGAATCAGTGGGGGACAACACTTGCGAGCCTGGGATCAGTCTCGACTGAGAACGTTGTTCCGGTCGCAAAAGGCGGGACCGGCGGAACTACGCAAGTGGACGCGCGGGCCGGACTGGGGCTGACATTAACAACGAGCAGTACTGACTCTACGGCAGGTCGCGTTACGAAAGTTGGTGATTACGGCTGGGGAAGCGCACAAGTTGGACCCGACGAGCGCTCGGTCGACGTTAAGACATCGCGTGCGTTCCGCATGTTTCAGGACTCTACGGGTCCAACCACCGGGACGCTTGTTGCATTGAATTTGCAGCGAGACACTTATCGAGCTGCCCAGATTGCTCTTGCAGATGCAACGAACTCGCTCTACTGGATGACGCGAAATGCATCAGGAGTAGATCAGCTTTGGAGGCGCGGACTATCGAATGCGGATTTGTCGGGAACCGTTACCCAAGTGAGCGGGGCTCCTACGGGAGCGATTATCGAGCGCGGCACAAACGGCAATGGTAGCTATACGAAGTTCGCCGACGGCACGATGATTTGCTGGCGCAGAGATGAGCATCAAGCAAACATGAACGTTGCAGCCGGTCCACTTTTCACCGGGTCCTCGATCCCGACTCTGCCAATGCCTGCCGCTTTTGTAAGCACCCCATCTGTGACTGTATATGTCGAGGGCGGAGCGGTGCCGATCATGGTCGCCGGCCAGGCTCTATCAACCAACAGTCTATTTGCTCAGTGTGTACCGTTCACAGTGAACCAGCAGGGGCTTGTATCTATGCAGGTTATGCGAATCGCTACCGGGAGGTGGTTCTGATGATCATTAAGCTTTCACCGGTACGTTCGGACACTGAACTGTCGGTGTTTCGCCTGGGCGATATGCTGACGATCAATAGCGTGGCGCTGGACTTCGCCAGGCTGCCTGACGGCGCATCGCTCCCAGCAGACGCGGTGGGCAGTCCGTTCATGCACGACCTGATCGAGCGTCGCGATGGAAAGTTGATTGTTACGCTGCGACTGCCGCACGCTGCTGATGCTCCAGAGTCGGCCAGGTTCCCGGCTGATATCGTTGATCCTGCCGAAGGTGCTGTGCAGCTTCCCGGGCAGGAGGCGCAAGGCGCAGAGCCGGCAGCTACAGGCGTGATCGACTGGAGCCAGGTCATCACCGCCGAACAGAAGGCCGCGAACCTGATCGAGCAGCGGCGTGCCGAGGCAGCTGCCGAGATAGCGCGCCACCGTGCGCAGGCTGATCAGGCAATTGCCCCGCTGCAGGATGCCGTTGATCTGGATGAAGCCACTGAGGCCGAGGCGCTGCGGTTGAAAGACTGGAAGCGCTACCGCGTTGCGCTGAACCGCTTGCCGGACCAGCCCGGCTACCCCGCGGCGATCGACTGGCCCGCGCCGCCGGCCTGACCTGCACCGAAACCACCGACCGCCCATGAGGCGGTATTTTTTTGCCTGGAGAAAACCCAATGCGTACATCGCAACGCGGCTTGAGCCTCATCAAGTCGTTCGAGGGCCTGCGCTTGTAGGCTTATCAGGATGCCGTCGGCGTCTGGACTATTGGCTACGGAACCACTCGGGGCGTGAAGGCCGGAATGTCGATCAGCAATGAGCAAGCAGAGCGCATGCTGCTGAACGACGTTCAGCGCTTCGAGCCGGAGATCGAGCGCCTGGTCACGGCTCCGCTGAACCAGAACCAATGGGATGCACTGATCAGCTTCGCCTACAACCTCGGCGCGGCGAACCTCGAATCGTCCACGCTGCGCCGGCTGCTCAACGCTGGCGACTATGCCGGCGCCGCCGAGCAGTTCCCGCGCTGGAACAATGCGGGCGGGAAGGTGTTGCCTGGGCTGGTGCGCCGTCGTGCTGCTGAGCGCGATCTGTTCCTGGAGGCCGTGTGAGTTCCTGGGCGCTGCGCCTCGCCGGCGCCTGCCTGCTGGTGCTGCTCGGCATGGCCGTGGGCACTTGGGCCACCACCAACCACTTTCGCCCGGTTCTCGACGCGGTCCAGAGCCAGGCTGCCGTGTGCTCCGCCGCGCGCGAGAACCTCGCAGGGCTGGCAGCGGAGCAGGGCAAGGCCCTGGGCGACCTGACCCTGGCCGAGAACGAGCGCCAGGCCAGGGCGGAGCAGGCCAGCAGCAACGCGCAGGCTGCTGCGAAAGCCAGGTATGCATCGGCGAACCGCCTGCAGCAGGAGCGAACCGGCGGCGACCAGTGCGCCGCTACCACATCGATCATCGACAATGAGCTGGGCCTATGAGGATGCTGCTGTTCGTGCTGGCGCTGGCTTTGGCCGGTTGCAGTGGTCGTATTGAGCCGCAGGTGCAGTACGTGCGCGTCGAGGTTCCGGTGCAGGTGCCGTGCCGGGCGCCGGAGGTAGCGGTACCTGTCTGGGCGACCGATAGCCTACGCAAGTCAGACGATTTGGAGACAAAGGTGCGAGCGTTGCTTGCTGAGCGCTTGCAGCGGATCGGCTATGAGGGGCTGCTGGAGGCGGCGGTTTCGGCGTGCCAGTAGCGCAGTTAGGTGTCAGTCCGCTGGTCACAGCCACTCATCATAGGCTTCGGGCGGCCTACAATGAATGATCCATGTTATCTGGAGGAATCTCCGGTGAGGCAAGGTAGCGATGAAGTGATAGCCGCGGGTGAGCCGATCATCCGTGCCGCCCTCGAGGCATTACGCGCCTATCACGACGCAAAGGATGGTGGCGCTCCGGCTGAAGAGCTGGAGCGTCTCCGGCGAGCGGCGGATGCGGCCTGTGACTCTGTATCGATTTTTCGGCGTACCATGGACCACCGCTAGATATGGCATGAGGGATGCCCATGAAGAGAACCATCGAAGGAATGATTGAGGCGGGTGAACCACTCATCCGTGAAGCGCTGGAGGCTTTGCGTGCCTACCATAAGGCTCAGGCGGCAGGTTCTCCGGCAGAGGAGGTCGAGCGGTTACGCCTGATCGCCGAGTCATCGTATCAGGCCGTGACCGACTACCAGCTCTATGCCCTAGGGCACCAGCCCCTCACCCGTCACTGATGAGGCGCCTCGCTCCCAGTCGAAACTACCAATGTCGATCGACTCGACGAGCGCCAGCGTGTGGATAACAGCACGCCGTGTAGATATCGACACATTGGACTGGCTCTCGAGGCAGTACAAAGCCGGACAAGCACGTTCGCTGTCGTCCGCGAGAACCGAGCAGGCCTAGCAGCGGAGCGGGAGCACACCCATGGTGTCCTGACCCTGGCGGCGAAGGTGCGCCAGGACGGGTTGGGCCAGCAGGTCTGACGAGAACGCGCAGGAGCAGCGAAAATCTGCAGGTGGCGCAGACCCTGGAGGTGGCCGAACTGCTCGCCGTGAACTACCTGGGTGCTGGGCCGTTATCAGATAGTCAGGCGCCCAGCTCACCCACCTGGGCACAACCACATCGAGGGCCGCACCATGTCCGTTATCGACTGCGACTACCTACCCGGCCCGGAGCCGATCACCTTCCCGCCTGAGCTGGCGCTACTGATCGTCAGGAAGGCCGCCGCCATGGCCGAGATATTCGAGAGCAAGGCGCTTGAGCAGATGACCATGGACGCCAGCAGAGCGCTTCGTGATGGGATGGAGCTGCGCAGGATCATCAGGCAGATGGGGTTGTAGATACCGGAAAACCTTCCGGTATCCGTAAGAATTGTAAGATAAGGCTTACATGCCTTCGGGCATATGGCTTACATAGAAGGTTTTCGGGTATGCTACACTGTATAAATGTACAGGTATTGACTGATGTAGATTCTTGACATAGTGCTTGAAATCTTCATAATTCCGCACCATTTTGATAGGCAACAGACTATCAGCCAGCCAAAGGAGGAGTGGTCATGCTAAACAGCGAAGCCGTTGCCAACTACTTCATCCAGAAGTCGTTTGATTCGGGTGTTCCGCTGACACCGATGAAGCTGATCAAGCTCGTTTATATCGCCCATGGCTGGCACCGCGGGTATTTTTCACAGAACCTGATCAACGATGCGGTGCAAGCTTGGCGCTACGGCCCAGTGATCCCTGACCTCTATCAGAAGGTCAAGAAGTACGGTCGAAACAACATTTATGCACCGATTGAGTGCTATGGAGTGGCTGGCGATGCCCAGAACCCCGTCCCCAACCCTCAAACGTTGCCGCTTTTGGACCGGGTCTGGAATTCTTATGCCAACTACGATGGAATTGCCCTCTCGGCGATGACCCATCAGCAGGGTACCCCTTGGGACCGCACCTGGCAGGCCTCAGGCGGTGATCAGTATCACGGCGCCATCATTCCGAACGATTGGATTGAGGAGCACTACAAGCACAAGATTGCGGTAGCTTCTCAGCATGCAGCAGGATGATCCATTTGCCGCCATCGGATCGGCGGCACCCCTCGAAACTACCCCTCAAGATCTGAAGAAGGCGGAGAAAGAGAAGAGCGTCCTTGAAGACCCTAAAGAAAAGGTCCAAAAGGAGGTCCACTCCCTTGCCATTGTTGCTCTCAGATTCGGCGCAGTCCTTTTTGCTCTGTTGATAATGGTTAGGTTCTGGCATTTGGCCGGACCTAGCTCCATTTTCGGCGTCGATGTGCGCTGGCTGACAGATACCGAGCTCCAGTCGATGGATAAGATGCTTTTCAGTAGCGCCTTCGGTGGCCTAGTGCTGGGCTACTTGAAGGAAATCATGTCTCCCATCAAGAAAGACTGAGACTATCTAAGCCACTGCCTCTGTTTTAGTTTTTCCGCGCCTCAATGCGAGACACCGGGTACTTTTCGTTTTAGGTATATGTTTAGGTATACGCTAGTGGCTTTAGGCTATCTAGAAGCCTTATTTTACTGGGCCAAAAGTGCCTGATTCGACTCCTGTCTCCGCACCAGTTCAGGTTCCAGTGAAAGCTACCAAAATCTCTGGAACCCCCGTAAAACCCGCCTTCTGGCGGGTTTTTTCGTTATGGCTACTTCATTTGCAGCGTGCGAAGCTTGCCAGGGCTGAGATTGAAGAAAGTCGAGCAGCGAATAGACTACTTCTTCCTCTGAAACTTGAAAAAATAAATCCGTCCCCTTTTTCGCTCTTTTTCGCTCCCTTTTTCGCTCTTTTTCGCTCAAGACAGCCGTAAGCGTCCCGCAATCACACCTTGTCGCTTTGCGCTTGGCGCACCCTACGCACCGGTCAGTAGATGTTCAGCGAGCATCGATACAGCTTGATCCGGTGACGTCACAGCCGTGTCAATCGTAAACGGTGGTTCAGCCCACGCTTCATATTCGTGATCCAACACAGATTGCCAGGTTGGTGGAGTCAGCCCGGGAATGTCACCCAGTCTTGTTTCTACACGTCGCTGATGTTCACTTTTGTCCGAGCAAATCACTTCAATATTCATCAACCGAACACCAGCCCTTGAGGAGATTCCGCTCCAGGCCAGTCGGCTTTCGATCACTGGATTTACACAGTCAACGATGACGGTACGCCCTAGATCAAGATTACTCAGCGCAAGCTCATTAGCGACCATGTAACCGCTACGCCCTACGCCTTGGGCAAGTACACCGGAGTTTCGTATCGCTTGCTCAATAGTATCGATCCGCAGGTAGAAAGCGCCTATCGTATCGACCAGCCCTTTGGCGATAGTGGTTTTTCCTGTTCCTGGAAGACCGCTGAATACGATAAGCATTATCTGTCCTTCATTGTGAGTTAACTCAGTATTGGTCGTGGTCAGTTATGGGCAGTAGTTGCCCAATCTCACTCGCGTGCTGTGTCGGTACTCGACACAGGAGCCGTATGCGGTAGTTCCGCACCTACGGATCTGTGCGGGGCGCGGCAGATAGCTACCGTTCCTACCGCGCCCCCTTAAAGGGACTGACCCAAATGGACCCAAATGGGGACTGATTTATTTTTCAAGCCAGCTCGGCGGCAGAAGGATTGAATAAATAAATCTGTCCCCGTTTGCACTGAGATTTACTTTAAATTTGGTTAGTCCTCGAAAGCCGCCTTCCGCTATCTCAATGCCTCTGAGCAAACCTTTTGTGTTGTCGTTTGCAAACCAATTCCTAAGTCGTTTATCTAAGTTGCTCTCTCGATATTTCATGCAGCAATATCCCTTGCTGGCTTACTAAGCCATTAGTTTGTTGATTAAGAACTTTGATGAGACCAAGGAGTAGTCGTCCGTTGGCCCCGCCCAGTTAATTCTTTTCTTCAAGCTGGATGCGAACTTGTTTGGGTCTGACATAGTACTTTGCGCAAATCGAGGGCGCATGTCCCAAACTTTATGGGCACCATCAGACATTAGTACAATTTCTATTTCGGAGTTGTGAAGCTCCAGGTCAGAATGTGGTAACCATAGATCTTGATAGTGTAATTCCAGCTTTTTGGAGATGGCTGAAAATAGTGTGTTTTTTCCGCCTAACAGTTTAAGCTCATGCGCCCTATAGAGGCCTTCATCCATCAGTCTCTGATGTTGAGTGTGATCGACGGTAAGCTGCTTTAGTGACATCCCTATTCTAATATACGCCCTGCAGTCACCAATATGCCCTATCCGAATGCCATGAGGGTTTACGTAGCAAAAGGTTAGCGTGGTTGCAGCATCGGAAATATTTTGATCTTGAATAGACAAGTCCGATATGCGCCGCTTGATCTCGCTAAAAATGCTCTCAGATGAAATGCCCGTTATCCAGTCGTGAGACTGTATCTCTCGAATATAATTTATCGCAGTGCGAGAGGCTTGATCAGCACCAGTATAAGACCCGACACCGTCGGCAATCGCCATCAGATATCCACCACCTAATAGTTGCGGTGGAAGAATAGCGTCTTCATTAACTCGGCCAATTTCTTTTGCGTGTGAAAATGCACTGGAGTCTAGTAAGCTAATCATTTGGCAAGGTCCTTGGAAGCTATGATGAAGTCATCCCTCATTGCCTGTACAGTTGTATATCGGTCTAGCGGACGACGCTCCGTGCTTTTTCTAAGAACCCTTAGGATTCCGGTCTCCTCAGGAAACTCCATATCTTCCAATAGGACTCCCAGAGAATATATGTCGGATGCCACACTGTACTGTGCTGCGGCACTAACTTCAGGCGCCCAGTATTTCTGTGTGCCCATAACACTCGTGATTTTTGTAAGGACTTCAGACTCGGCGGCAGTGTCTTGGTTCTTTACTAGCCCAAAGTCAGAGACTTTATAAGTGTTGCCGAATCTTAATACGTTGTTAGGTTTTATGTCGCGATGCAAGTATTTGTGCTCATGAATATGTGCGACTCCCTGTAATACCATGTCAAAGGCCGAAATTTTTTCGGCGAAATTTAACCTGCCGCCCATCAAATCTTTGTGTAGGTCTCCGTCCGCCAAATCCATAATGAACCATGGTGATGGTGAATTTAAGTCACATAAATAAATATTTGCCACGTTTGTGTGTACGCAACTGGCTTGATATGTTACTTCGCGCGCAAAACGACGTTTGAACTCTTCTTGCTCCTCTTCGAATTCTCCTAAGAGACATTTTCTGGCATAGTAACCACAGAATACCCCGACAGAATTAAATAGCTCAATCCTCTCAACATAGCCGAACCCTCCCTGCCCAATACGCTCTACGATCTTATATTGATAGTTTCCGTGCAAACCGTCCATTAGTTCACCTAAACACTCGAGCAAAATAGCCAAGACCGCGCCTGGTGGCGACCAGACCACGCCATGCCGCGGACGACACGAGCGTTAATCTAACCCAGAATGTGGCTATGTGGCATCGCTCTTACAAGGCACGGGCTGTGGTGATGCTCAGCACTTATTGAGCCTTGCATCTAACCAAGTCATGGTCATTACCCTTCCGCTGCTGCGATTGCTCATCTCTTCCATTCAGCTTCATCTGTTTTGTGGCAGGGCCTCTCATGCTCGTCTGAGTGAGACCGATTTCCTCACAGGGCTAATCTGACTATTCCTGCTCTTCGGGCAGTTTCCTACTGCATCCATTGCCTTTTCTGCCCTTCCTAAGCTTGCATTAGCAGCCCCCAAGGCATAAATTCCCTCCGTCGCCGAAGCATCGGCGACGCGACCTTGGCCGGTCGGAATCGAAAGGCGCAACAGCGCCCAGTCTTCATCGCAGGCGCTTTTTTTGTGCCCGCGATGTCGCGTCATGGCGGTGGTGCGCGGGACACCTTCGGGTGTGCCGGGCCCCTTTCGTCCCGGTCGGCCAACCCGCGTACTGCTGCCACCTAAACTTGCTTGGCCGCGAGCGGTGGCAGTTCCACAACGAAAGGAACTCATGCATGACCACCAAGATACTGAGGATCCTCGCATCCGCTCTCCGCCGCTCAACCCCTGCGGCCACCCCATCTCCAACCTTCCACCCGATCGACAGTCAGTCCCTCGCCACCCGCACCCACCGGGAGGCACCCCATGTCTGACCATGAACGCCTATCCTCCATCCAAAGCTACGTCTGGACCCTCGAACTGCTCGGCGAGGCGCTGGTGCAGCATGACGAGGTGCTGGAGTGCGAGCACAACCCGCAGCTGAGCTTCCGCAACACGGCGGGTATTCACCAGGCGATCCGGATCATCAGCCGTTTGGCCAGTGAACAGTTCGGCAAGCTGGAGTCGATGAACGACGAGTCTGTTTCTGAAGCCTGATACTGCGCATCATCGGGGCCGCTTTGCGGCCCTATTGCGTGGAGTGCTCTGATTGGGCTTCACATGATCCGTCGAGGACGAGTGGAAAGAGGACGAATGCTCCTGCTCCCCGTGTCAACAGGCGCCAAGCTGCCGCCATTTGGTCATTCCAGGCCATCACCGCTACAACGCTCCGCAGCTTCAATCAACCAATCCCGTAACTGCCTCGCTGCCGCGCCCATTGAGAAAATAAATCTGTCCCCTTTTTGCTTTTTTGCTCTTTTTGCTTTTTGGTGTGCAAGCAAGGCCGCCTGGAAACAGCTAGAACTGTAGCGACAGGACGTAATGTCCGCGTTTCGTGGAGCTGGCCAATGCAAAAGTCTCACGTAGTCCGCCTGATCTTGCCCTTGGTGTTGATCTGCCCCGCAATCCCGGCCCTAGCCATC
This sequence comes from Pseudomonas sp. GD03858, assembly GCF_029840925.1. Taxonomy (GTDB): domain Bacteria; phylum Pseudomonadota; class Gammaproteobacteria; order Pseudomonadales; family Pseudomonadaceae; genus Aquipseudomonas. The sequence continues at coordinate 9,773 of NZ_JAOCDM010000011.1, read as the reverse complement.
CCTACCACTGGTTTCGATTGGTCCACAGGACAAGGGCTACTAGATACCTGTTCAGGGATCAATATTCCGCAAGATAAAGCTACCGAGGATGATGTGGCGTTGATGCTGATGTGCATCGTGCAGTTCAAAACTTGGCGAGATTCGCTGACCTACATGGATGCCTACAAAATCCTACAATCCGACCTGAGTGGCCCTATCTGCATCCCTCAAATGGTCACGCACAAGGCGGTCATAGAAAAATTTCTCGCGTGGTCGAATGCGAACATGACCCGCGAGCTTCGGGAGCAACCGAGCACGCTGAGTGTTTTCAAATTCATGCTCACCACATACCCTTGCCCAACGGCCCCTGAAAAACAGCGGTCCTATGAGCGCGAAAGCTGACGACCAGGAACGGTTCAGGAGAAAAATCCTCCTGGCGAGCCAGGAGGATTTCTCGATCACGATCATTCCTCGTCGTCTTCAAGCCTCTGGTGCATGTAGGACTCCAGTATCCGGCCACATTCCGTGGAACCGTCCAGGTGACGTACAAACAAAAGCCCCCCGGCATGCTCGATGACGGAGGGCTGTCAGCCATCAACCAATTGGCTTATTTGTCGCTGGTCGGGGTTTGAAGCATCCAATGGGTTTAAAAAATTAATCCGTCCCTTTTTGTCTTTTTCTTTGATGAGGTGAACATGGAAGTTAGACAAATCACCCTAAATGACCTTAACGGATTTTATTCGCTTTTTTGTGAAGTGAATGCCGAAGGTCGTTACTCAGCTCGCTCAACCCCGCCCCCTCTAGAGGCAATAGAGCGAGCGTTAAACCAAGTGGTAAAGAAATCTTGGCCTGTATACGTGATCGAGCATGGTGGGAAAATAGTGGGCTCGGCAGAGGCTTACCCAGAAAGTTTCTGTCGACCTGGCGGTAGCGACAGCATCGGAGTTCTGGGGATGCAAGTGAAGCGAGAGTATCGCCGCAATGGCTATGGATCTGCTCTACTTTCCGCCGTGATTGAGCATTGCCGAAGGACTGGCTTCACCTCGGTGGATCTCAGTGTCTTTGAATCAAACAAACCCGCCAGATCACTTTACGAAAAGCTTGGTTTTACCCGCCTCGAAGACCTCCCGCCGTGCACGCTTACGTGTGGCAAGCTTGAACAGCCCATTAAGATGCGACTAGCGCTCTGATCGTCCTTTAGACCAAAATGGGGACTGATTTACTTTTCACTTTTCCCGTGATTGCCAGGACTGACAGCAATCCACCCATAGCGGACGCTGATTCAAAGTGCTGTTGCCTTACTCAATTTCTCGCAGTTGAAGCAAATCCTGTAGGCGTGGATAACCCCACTCCCACACGTCCCGCTCAATACACGCAGTTGAGAACCGTTAGCAACAAGTGATACCTTGCTGCCAATTCCCCGCCGCTGCGCAGGACGCTTGGCGAATGCCGCAAGATCGCGATCATCTGACATCGACATTCCTGGACAACCGTGAAGCGCTCAGAGCCTACCTGGTGCGTCACTTCGGAAGTACCACCATCGCTGACGACCTGACCCAGGAAACCTGGCTGCGTGTGGCCAGCCGCAAGGTAGGCGAGCGTATCGGCAACCCTCGGGCGTACATCTTCCGCATTGCCCGCAATCTCGGCATGGATATCCGCCGCCGTGAAGCCCTTGGCATCGAGGTGCAGGCCGACCCGGTGGTGGTCGAGATGATCCCGGACGGCAAATTCGACCCGGCGCGCAAGACCGAATTGAGCCGCGAGCTGCAGCAGGTGATGCAGGTGATCGCCGAGTTGCCGGTGCGTTGCCGTGAAGTCTTCATCCTGTGCCGTATCGATGGACTAGATCACCAACAGGTCGCCGAGCGCCTGGGCATTTCCAAAAGCACCGTGGTTTCCCAGATGGTCAAGGCTATGCAGCGCATCGAGAAGGCAATGTCATGAGAGGCTGGTTACACTGCGCGCGTTTTCATTGTCACCTGCCTGCACTTGCATGATGAACGAACACGACTCCCCCACCCCCTTGGACCAGGCGCTTGAATGGTGCGTGCGCCTGCAGGATGCGGGGGCGACACCGGCCGAGCATGAGGCATTCGCGCAGTGGCTAGCCGCCGACCCCAGCCACTCGGTTGCTTGGCAGCGCGCCAGGCAGGTGTGGAGTGTGGCCGGGATGGCGGGCCACGCCCAGATTGCCGCCAGCCGCGCCTTGCGTAAGCGTATTTCCAGGCGCACGTCCATAGGGTTGGCAAGCGCGGCGGCGGTGCTGATGGCCGCCACGGTGTTCGCCCTTTCGCCCGCGCGCTGGGCGGATTACCGCACCGATGTGGCCCAGGTGCGCAGTTGGACGCTGGAAGACGGCTCTACCGTGCAACTGGCTCCGCAAACCGCACTGAGCGTGAATTTCAGCTCAGGTGAGCGTCGCCTGCGCCTGTACCAGGGTGAAGCCTGGTTCAAGGTGGCGGCCAACCCGGCGCGGCCTTTCATCGTCGAAGCCGCAGGTGGCAATGTGCGCGCCTTGGGTACCGCGTTTGACGTACAGGTGCTGGAGGACGGCGCGAACGTGACCGTGACCGAGCACCGTGTGCGGGTCAGCCGTGCGGGGCAGCAGGCCGAGGCTGGAGAGGGTCAGGCTCTGTATTTCGACGCGCAGGGCATTGGCGCATTAAGGCATGTCGATCCCGGCCAGCAGTTGGCCTGGCGTGAACAACGCCTGGTGTTCCGCGATGAGCCACTGACGCAGGTGTTGCAGCGTCTGCAACCGTATTCCCGCGCGCACTTGCTGCTGACGGACAACAGTCTCGCCCAGTTGCGGGTCACGGCAGCGATGCAATCTCGAGAGGCCGATGCGGCGTTGCAGAGCTTGCAGGTCATCCTGCCGATTCGTGTCACCACGGTGGGCCCGTGGCTGACATTGGTGCGCCCAGTACAGCGCTGATTGAAAAAACTGAAAATCCGCGTCGTTGTGTTTGGCCGGTGGTCCGTCATTAGTCTTGATCGCAAACGCGAATGAGTTGCGAGTACTGCCATCAGGACGGACTGGAAATTCGAATGCCCACCCCTAGCACCCCCATCAAGCCATTGCTTCTGGTCAGCGCCTTGAGCTGTGCTTGCACGCTCGCCGCCTTGCCGCAAGCACACGCGGCCAGCGCCATGCAGGCGCAAACCCGTACCTACAGCATTGCCGCCCAGCCGCTGGAAAGCGCGATTGCGCAGTGGTCGGCCGGCAGCGGCATCCAGCTGTTCGCCGACGGCGCGTTGACCCGCGGCAAGACCAGCAACACCGTAAACGGCCAGTACACGGCCAGCGTTGCGCTGCAACAACTGCTGGCCGGCACTGGCCTGGGTTTCGTCATGGCCGATGGCAACCGCGCCTACCTGCAGCAACGCAGCGACAACGAAACGGCGGTGCAGTTGGGCGCGACCACCATTCAGGGGCAGGGCCTGGGCATGACCAGCGAGCACACCGGCTCATACACCACCGGGGCCATGCAGACGGCGACCAAGTTGCCGATCTCGCTGCGCGAAACCCCGCAATCGGTGACAGTGTTGACACGGCAGCGCATGGATGATCAGAACCTGCAGAAGCTTGAGGACATTGCCACCTACACGCCAGGCCTGACCCTGCGCAAGACAGGTGGCGAGCGTCCCGAGTTCTATTCGCGAGGTTCCGCCATCGACAACATAATGATCGATGGTCTGCCCGTGGCCTATGACAGCGATACCCTCGGTACCTCGACGCTGGCCATGTACGACCGTGTGGAAGTGGTACGGGGTGCCTCGGGCTTGATGGTGGGGGCTGGTAACCCCTCTGGCACCCTCAACTTGATACGCAAGCGCCCGACACTGACGCCGCAGTTGTCCCTTACCGGCAACGCGGGCCGTTGGGACGACTATCGGGGGGAGGTCGATATCAGCGACAAGTTGAACGACAGCGGTACCCTGCGTGGCCGTTTTGTCGGCGCCTATCAGGATCGCAACAGTTTCGTCGACGCCTATGGCAATACGCGGCAACTACTCTATGGCATCACCGAATATGATCTGGATCCGGCCACCACCCTCACCCTTGGCGCCTGGTACAACCGCGAAGACAACCCCGGTGCTGATTGGAACGGGCTGCCTACCCACCCCGACGGTAGCTTTTTCGACTTTTCACGTTCGACGCGCACGGCACCGAACTGGACCTACTGGAACAAGAAGAATCGCAGCGCATTCGCCGAGGTCGAGCACCGCTTCGACAATGACTGGAAGCTAAGGTTGAACGCTACCTGGCTGCGCGGTGACATGGACATGCTCGGCGGCAGCCTTTACACCGACGAGCACAATGCCTATCACCTGAACATCGGTCGCTACACCTACCAGCATACCCAGAAGAGCCTGGACACATACGCCTCTGGCCCTTTCAGCTTGTTTGGTGCTAGCCATGAACTGGTCGTCGGTGCCAGTTGGCGGCGCGACGAAACCAATGATGGCCCTGGCGGCCCGGGCATTGGGTCAGATGTCATCATTGACCCGCAGCACTTTGAGCCGAGTGCCTATCCCAAGCCTGCAATAGACAACAACTGGTCGCGTACGGGGCATGAGGAACAATCGAGTACCTATGCCATGGTGCGTTTCAATCTGCGTGACGATCTGCGGCTGATTCTCGGCTCGCGTCTGGATTGGTACGAATACGAGCAGCTTACCCACTCAGGTGCATACAGCTTTGGTGACGATTACAAGGCTACCCGGGAACTCACCCCCTACGCCGGGGTAATCTACGACTTGAACGACACTTACTCGGTGTACGCGAGCTGGACGCGGATCTTCAAACCACAGGCCGCACAAAACGCCAGCGGCAGCTTGCTGGATCCGATCACCGGCACCAACTATGAAGCCGGTATCAAAGGTGAGTACTTCGGTGGTGCGCTGAACGCCAGCGCGGCGGTATTCCAGCTTGTGCAGGAAAACCTCGCCAAATCATTGCCGTCTGCCCAATGTGCTCCTGGCGTCAGCGCCTGCTATGAGGCCAGTGGCGAAGTGCGAACCCGCGGTGTGGACATGGAGGTGGGCGGAGAGCTTGCGCCTGGTTGGCAGCTGTCTGCTGGCTACACGTACGCTGCAGCGGAGTACACCAAGTCCATCGGTTCGGCAGAGAAGGGGGAGCGTTTCGACAGCGAGACACCCTACAACCTGTTCAAGGTCTTCACCACCTACCGACTACCCGGTGAGCTTGAGCGCTGGACGGTGGGTGGTGGCTGGCGTACACAGAGCGGCTCGTATACGAGCTTTGGGGTAAAGCAGGGTGGCTATAGTGTAAGCGACTTGATGATCGCCTATCGGCCATCGGAAGAGTGGCAATTGCAGGCCAACCTGAACAATGCCTTCGACAAGCGCTATTACCAAAACATCAGCAACAGCTGGGGCGCCAACAGCTTCGGCGATCCGCGCAACCTGATGCTGACCGTGCGTTACACGCCTGTTTTTTGATGGAGGTAGGCCAACTCGCAAAGGTAGAAGCCAGTTAGCTGGCATGCGAAGTGCCTGCGTAAGCTAAAAACCTGAATTGACAAAAATGGGGCAGATTTATTTATTCAGTTCTTCTGCCGCTGGGCTGGCTTGAAAAATAAATCTGTCCCCATTTTGTCCCATTTTGTCTTTTTTTGTGCCCGCAGCCTCGTGCCATGGCGGCTGTGCGCGGGAGACCTTCGGGTCTGCCGGGTTCCAAGTTCCCGGTTCGCCAACCTGCGTACAGCTGCCACCCATTGTTTGGCGACAGTGCGTGGTGGTTCCAACCTAACTTGGAGTCTCATGCATGACCATCACACGTCTGTACAGGATCCTCGCATCCGCTCTCCGCCGCCCAACCCCTGCGGCCACCCCATCTCCAACCTTCCACTCGATCGACAGCCACTCCCTCGCCACCCACACCAACCGGGAGGTGCCCCATGTCCGACCATGAACGCCTGTCTTCCATCCAAAGCTACGTCTGGACCCTCGAACTGCTCGGCGAGGCGCTGGTGCAGCATGACGAGGTGCTTGAGTGCGAGCACAACCCGCAGCTGAGCTTTCGCAACACGGCGGGTATTCACCAGGCGATCCGGATCATCAGCCGGTTGGCCAGCGAGCAGTTTGGCAAGCTGGAGGCGATGAAGGAGGAGAGTGTTTCTGGGGATTGATGCTGGGGGATGTTGGGGCCGCTTTGCGGCCCTTTCGCGACACAAGGCCGCTCCTACAGGTACGGCGTTAGCTTTAGACTTTGCGCAGTCCTGATGGAGCGGCGGTGCGGTGGTGCGACTTGCCTGCGAAGGGCTGCAAAGCAGCCTCGGTAGTGGCGATGAAGCGCTTACGGACCGGCATTAGCCTGCAGGCCAGCACTTTCAAAGCACACCTGCGTCAGGCCCTACCAGAACCACCCACCCCGGGCGAGTTCCTGCTCGCAACTGCGATACTGCGCCCCGAACACCGAGGCGCGGGCCTGGACCTTCTGCGAAACGTTCTTCAGCCACGGCTTGGCGTCGTAGCTGCGGTTGCGGTAGCCGCCCCAGCCTTCGTGGTAATTCAGGTACTGGCCATAGGCGTCCCACTTGGACACGCCATTGACCCGCTGGCTTTTCTGCATGTACCAGCCCATGAAGTCGAGGGCGTCGGCGAAGTCGTCGCGGCTGGCGCCCCAGCCGCCGGCTTCGCGCTTGTAGTCGGCCCAGGTTTCGTCCTTGGCCTGGGCGTAGCCGTAGGCGGTGCTGACCCGGCCCCAGGGGATGAAGCCGAGAAAGTAATAGCGCGGCGGCAGGGCGTCGTGCTTGAACGAGGACTCCTGGTACATCATCGCCATCGGCACTTGTACCGGCGCGCCCCAGCGCGCCTGCATCTTCAACGCCGCCTCGTGCCATTTCGGTTTCTCGCGAAAGATCTCGCAGAGGTTGTCGGGATTGGCCGGGGGCTTGGTGGCACAACCGGCAAGCGCCAGGAGCAGGGCCGGCATCAAGAGCCGAAGCATGAAGGGGTTCCTTTTGCGGACGTCGGGATCGCAGGTCGCTGGCGCTTTATACATTCTTTGGCGATGCATATGAATCCGCGGCGGGTCGTGCGCGGGAGATCCCGCATCCGTAGGGCATAGGTATTTGCCTCAACCGGGCTCTGCTGAAAATAAATCCGTCCCCTTTTTTCCTTTTTTCCCCTTTTCCCCTTTTTTCCTTTTTTCTTAAGATGCCACGAACTCAGGCTTTGCTGCCGCGTTGCGGCAGATCGCGGGGCAAGCCCGCTCCCACAACGATGGACGACAGTACTTTTCGTACAATGCCTAACAATTAAGTGAGGGAGTATTAGTTGGATGAGGTAAGTCCACTATTTAATTAGTCATGCAAGGGTAATGACAAAAGCAGACTGCCAGATACGCAGTCTGGGGGAAGTGGATAATATTATAATATTCAGTGGCTTGCCGAAGCTTGTCGATTATTTCATTTCGCCTTCGCAATAAGGTGCATCGGATCAATAGCCATTTGTAGGGTTGTGATGTTTGACAGCCCATAAGGGCCAAACAAGACTGCTAGACGCGCGCTCACGGTAGGGTGGCGCAAACAGGAGAAATTCTTTTTGGAATTTCGAACTATACGACATAGGGAATAAGGAAATTAAAATGTCATCAACCGCGCTCAAGAACAAGGTGGAAAATAGAGATCAGCAGCCACCGAAGCCTTTCAGTATTTTCAATGACAACCGAATCGAGATCACGTTGGAGCTGCCTGCAGCCTTGCAGATCAACCAGAATCGCCAGGAGTCCTTTACCACGGCGCCGATACTGCATAACAGTACGGCCTTCGATATTGCCGGGGGGACGTTCTCGATCAACCTCAATGATGTGAAGGATGCGTCGAGCAACGTGATCGCCAACGTGCGCTGGTGGGACGCCAGTACTTACGACGGCCAGCAGGAAATGACCTTTGAAATCCCGACGGTCGCTGCCGGCCACCAGGCGGTGTGCAAACCGCAGTCTCCCGCCTACACCAGCGTTCGGTGGAACGCCACGGTATCGAGCGGGCGCGCGACGGAAGTGTTCACCAATAGCGTCAAGGTGATTAACCTTACTTACTCGCCAGCGGACTCGAAGATTCCCGCGTCGGGTCCTATCGTTCAGGTCGGCTGATTGATCGCGCACCACGGCGCCCTGATGCCAGGATGCCGTGGTGGGCTTGGTGTTGTTGCCCGCTACTCGTTGTACTCCGGCGTTGCTTCTGGCTGCACGGAACGGGCGCTTGGAGTGCCGATATCGAACCACACCGGCCACGAACTGCGATGCCGGTTCTCCACCTGCACGCAGGGAATCAACCGCTCGCGCAGCACATCGGTCCTGTCCACGCTCACCGCCAACCGATACTTGGCACTGTGCACGCACTCCCGATCGCCAAACTCGCAACGGTCCAGGCGGGTCCCGCCGCAGGGGCCGTTCGCCAAGCCTTTGGGGCAGGTCTCGGGGCAGATGTAGAGCGTGTCTTCCAGCCGGCAGCTGCCGCAGGTATCGCAGCCGACCATCGGGCGCTTGATACGCCGCTCCACCCGATGCAGCCACTGCGCCGCGGTGGGGTTGGCCCACAGCGGCCGGGTCACGGCCCAGCCGAAGGCCTTGCTCAAGGCCGTGGTGCGGCTGAACAGCTGATGGTGCATCGCCGAAAGCAGGTGATAGCGGGCTTTTTGCTTGTTGGATGCAGTGATTTGCCGTTGCCCGAGCCGCCAGGCGTGCCCGGGTGGGTGGAAGGTGACCGGGGTCAGACCCGGTTCCCGCCAGGCCGCCTCCCAGGCCGGGGCCCAGTCCTCCAGTGAGGTGAACTGCGGTTGCAGCGCTTCAATGGCCTGTTCCAATGCTTCGAACTGCGCCACTTCGTGAATGCCGGACAGGTGCACGCCGGCATAGCCCATCAATTTCAGGCCGATCACCTGCAAGGCCAGGCGCTGGTTGGCGCGTTCCTTGGCGTAGGCCTTGGATACCGCCGCCTCGGCCGCCAGCAGTGTGCGCATCGACGGCGTGACGGTCACCCCGGCGACGTGATCGAGCATGCCGGCGCGGCCTTCGGTCAGCGCCATGATGCACGCCATCAGCGGCTTGGGGCGGGGCTGGCGCTGCATCCAGTCGAAGGCTTCCTGGTGTTTGTCGATATCGAAACCGAGCTGCAGGATGAACAGGTCGGCGCCGGCAGCGAGTTTCTTTTCGGCCTTGCAGTACTGCGCGCCGCCCTCGGCTTCCTGGTACTTGAACGGGTTGAGCGCGGCGGCCAGCAGCCAGTGGGGGCGGGCCTGGCGCACGAGCTGCAGGGCGGCGACCGACTCCAGGTAGCGCACCGGGCGTTCGCCGGGGTTGTGGCCGGGCAGGCGGTCGCCGGTGAGCAGCAGCAACTGGTCAAGGCCGGCGCCGTCCATGCGCTGCAGTTGGGCGAGCAGGTCGCGGCGTTCGCGGTCCTTGCCGGAGAAGTGCAGCAGGGCGGGGACGGGGCGTCGCAGGCTGGTGAAGGCGTCCAGCGGTGACATGTCCAGGGCGCTGCCGACGCGGTCGCCGATGGCCACGGTCAATGGCCAGCCACACAGCTGGGTGCGGGCCATGAGGGTTTCGAGGGTGGCGAAACGCTCGGCGCCGGGCTTGGGGACGAATTCCAGGATGCAGGCGAAGGCGTGGGCGTCCAGGGTCGTTTTCAGCAGGCTCATGGGGTGCGGGCTACCGGGTTGGGGCAGGGTGGCAGTGTGGCGCAGGTTGGCGGTAGAGGCATGTCTGATTGCGCGGGGGAATGTGTTGATCGAGACATTCACGGCGACCCGGATCCCTG
>NZ_JAOCDM010000109.1 GCF_029840925.1 Pseudomonas sp. GD03858 | reverse complement strand
AGCTTGGCGAACACGCCCTGCTGGGCATCCACCTGCAACGCCTCGCCACTGCAGACGATGCGCTTGAGGCTGGTGCAGCTGGCCACCTGCTCGTCCTGCAGGAACACCTGCAGCATCGACGGCACGAAGTGCAGCGTGCTGACCTGGTGCTGGTTGATCAGCTCCACCAGGCGCGACGGGTCGCGGTGGTCGCCCGGGCCGGCCACGGCCAGACGCGCGCCGGTCATCAGCGGCCAGAAGAACTCCCACACCGAGACGTCGAAGCTGAACGGGGTCTTCTGCAACACCGTGTCGCTGCCATCCAGCCCGTAAGCCTGCTGCATCCAGCACAGGCGGTTGACCAGGGCCGAGTGGCGGTTGCCCGCCCCTTTCGGCTTGCCGGTCGAGCCCGAGGTGTAGATCACGTAGGCCAGGTTCTCCGGGCTCACGGTTACCAGCGGACGGCTGTCGTCATGGTCGCCCAGGGCCAGCGTATCCAGGTGCAGCACCGTCAGGCCCTCTGGCAACGGCAGTTGCAGATGGCTCTGGGTCAGCAGCAACTGGATGCCGCTGTCCTCGAACATGTAGCTCAGACGCTCCGCCGGGTACTCAGGGTCAAGCGGCACGTAGGCGCCACCGGCCTTGAGGATCGCCAGCAGGCCGACCACCATTTCGAGGCTGCGCTCGGCGGCGATACCGACCAGCACGTCCGGACCAACGCCCTGCGCCATCAGGTGCCGGGCCAATTGGTTGGCACGCGCATCCAGTTGGGCGTAGCTCAGGCGGGTCTCGTCGAACACCAGGGCTTCGGCCTGTGGCGTGCGGTCCACCTGGGCTTCGATCAGCTGCTGGATCGAACAGTCCAGCGGGTAGTCGGTGGCAGTGTCATTAAGCGCCATCAACAACGCCCGCTCCTGGGCATCGCCGATCGTCAACTCGCCCAACAGGCGCTCGGCCGACGTGCAGATCTGCGCCAGCAGTTGCAGCAGATGCCCGTCGATACGCGCGATGGCTGCCGAACTGAAGGCATCCAGCGCATGGTTGTAGTGCAGTTGCAGCTGCTCGCCCAGGGTCACGCCAAGCGTCAGCGGATAGCTGGTCTGGTCGTGCTGCGCCACTTCGCCGAACACCAGGCCCGGCACCGCGCCCTCCGCCAAGGCCTGGGCCACCGGGAAGTTCTCGAATACCAGGATATTGTCGAACAGCGCCTCGCCACTGCGTCCGGCCCAGCCCTGCACCTCGTACAGCGGCGTATGTTCGTGGTCGCGCAAGGCCAGCCCCTGGGCTTGCAAGGCTTGCAGCCAGGCACCGAGTGGTTGCTCCGGACGAGCACTGACCACCAGCGGCAAGGTGTTGATGAACAGCCCCAACTGTTCCTCGATCCCCACCAGCTCGGCGGGGCGGCCGGCCACGGTGCAGCCGAAGACCACGCTGTCGCTGCCGCTGTAGCGTTGCAACAGCAGCGCCCAAGCGCCCTGGAACAGGGTATTGAGGGTGATCTTCTGCTGCCGGGCGAACTGTGTCAGGCGTTGCGACAGGCCAGCATCCAAAGTGCTGTGGTGAATACGGTGCGCCGTGCTGTCGTCGAGCGACGCGCCCAGCAGCGGCTGCAACAGGGTCGGGCCGTCCAGTGCCGCCAACTGCGCGCGCCAGAACGCCTCGGTCGCCGCGCCATCACGCTCGGCCAGCCACTGCACATAGTCGCTGAAGCGCCCCACCACTACCGGCGGCTCGCCGGCATAGGCCTGCAACACCTGGCCAAACAGCTGCGCGCAGCTCCAGCCATCCATGAGGATGTGGTGGTGGGTGAACAGCAAGCGGTGGCGCTGCTCGCCGGTGCGGATCAACGCCAGGCGCAGCAGCCCAGGGCGCTGCAGGTCGAAATCGCGATGCCGGTCCTGGCTGGCGAACGCGTCCAGGGCCTGCGTGGTGCCCTTGCCGCGCCAGTCATGCTCGACAAAGTCCAGCGTCACCTGGCGCTGCACCAGTTGTAGTGGGGCCACGCCGGCCTGCTGCCAGACGAAGCCACTGCGCAGCACCGGATGGGCATCGATCAGCGCCTGCCAGGCCGCCCGGAAGCGCGGCACATCGAGCCCGTCGATATCCACCACCAGCTGGTTGATGTAGGTGCCCTGGCCGGGCGCGTGCAAGGCGTGGAACAGCATGCCCTGCTGCATGGGCCCCAGCGGATAGATATCCTCGATCAGCGCGGCCGGCAGCGGCAGGCCATCGAGGCTGGCCTGGTCGAGGTTGGCCAGGGGGAAGTCCGACGGCGTGACCCCGGCGGTCCGCGGGTCGCAGCAATGGGCGAGCAGATCGCCCAGCGCCTGTTCATAGGCCTCGGCCAGGCGCTCAATGGTGACACTGTCGAACATCGCCTGGCTGAAGGTCCAGCGCATCTCCAGCTCACCGCCATAGACCTGGCCCTCGACACTCAGCCAGTTGTCCAGCGGCGCGTCCTCGGACTGCTCGGCGCCGGCCGGCTCCAGCGCCGGGCGCAGCAAGGCGTGTTCATCGAAGCTGGTGTCGAACTGGCCGAGGTAGTTGAAGGTGATGCGCGGCTCGGGCAATGCCCGCAGCGCGCCGTCGCCGAACTGGCGCAGCAGGCCGTAGCCCAGGCCTTTGCCGGGCACGCCGCGCACCTGCTCCTTGACCTGCTTGAGGGTCTCGCCCAGCGACGCCGCCGCGCTCAGGCGCAGCGGGTATTGGCTGGTGAACCAGCCGACCGTGCGGGTCAGATCGAGGTCATCGAACAGGCTCTCGCGACCATGCCCTTCGAGGGCCACCACGCAATCGGCCTGCGCGCTCCAGTCGCGCAGCACCCACGCCAGCGCCGCCAGCAGCAGGTCGTTGACACCGGTGCGGTAGGCGGCATTGGCCTGCTGCAGCAACTGCTGGGTCAGGCGGGCATCGAAACGGCTGCGCAGCACCTGGGCGTGACGGCTGGCCAGGCTGCCCTGCGGGCGCTCGCATGGCAGGTCGCTGACCGCCGCCAACTGCGCCTGCCAGTACGGCAGTTCGGCCAGGCGCTGGGGGCTGTCGGCCTGCTCGACCAGCCTGGCGCTCCAGGCCCCGAAAGCGCTGGTCTTGGGCGGCAGCTGCGGCTGGCGACCGTCGCACAGCTGCTGGTAGGCGCTGAGCAGGTCTTCCAGCAGGATGCGCCAGGACACCCCGTCGACCACCAGGTGGTGCACGGCCAGCAGCAGGCGTTGGCTGCCATCTGGCAAGGTTGCCAACAGCGCGCGCAGCAGAGGCCCTTGTTCCAGCGCCAGGCTGGCCTGGGCGCGGGTATAAAGGGCTGGCAGCTCCTGGACATCGCTGACCGTCACCTGCCAGAGCAGGTCATCGGGGGCCTGTTCGGCACCACCGACTTCGCAGGCCCAGCCCGCGTCGCCCCGGCGCACCCGCGCACGCAAGGCATCATGATGCCGCCACAAGGCCTGCAAGGCGCCACGCAGCGGCGCGTCCTGCAGCGTGGCAGTGCTCTTGAGCAGCACGGCCTGGTTCCAGTGATGGGCATCCGGCACCTCGCGGCGCAGGAAATCCAGCTGGATCGGCAACAGGCTCAGCGGGCCACTGAGCGGCCCCTGCTCGATCGCCAGCGCGGTGCTCTGGCGCGCCGCCTGGGCCAGGCTGCGCACGGTCTGGTGCAGGAACAGGTCGCGCGGGCTCAGGCCCAGCCCCACCTGGCGGGCACGGCTGACCACCTGGATCGAGACGATCGAGTCGCCGCCCAGCTCGAAGAAGTTGTCGTCGCGGCCAACCTGCTCGACATTCAGCAGTGCCTGCCAGATCGCCGCGATGCTGCACTCCACCGGCCCCTGGGGCGCCGCGCCGACCTGGCGCTGCTGCGCGTCGGGCGCGGGCAAGGCCTTGCGATCGAGCTTGCCGTTGGGGCTCAGCGGCAGCTTCGCCAACAGCACCCACTGCGCCGGCACCATGTATTCGGGCAGGCAAGCCTGCAGCGCCTCGCGCCAGGCCTCGCGCCCCTGGGCCGCCGCCTCTGGCTCGTCCAGCAGACGGCTATCGGCGGGCACCACATAGCCCACCAACTGCAGCCCACTGACGCCCGGCAGCGCCTGGACACTGGCATCGCCCACGCCGTCGTGTTCCAGCAGGCGCGCCTCGATCTCGCCCAGTTCGATGCGAAAACCGCGGATCTTCACCTGGTGGTCGATTCGTCCGGTGTAGTCGAGAATGCCTTCGTCGTTGAAGCGGGCCAGATCGCCCGTGCGGTATTGGCGCGCGCCCGGCGCGCCATTGGGATCGGGCAGGAAACGCTCGGCGGTAAGGCCTGGGCGGCCAAAGTAGCCACGCGCCAGCAGTTCACCGCCGATCACCAGCTCGCCGGTGACGCCGGTCGGCGCCAGGCCGCCGTTGCGGTCCAGCACATACAGGCGGCGGCCCGGCAGCGCCCGGCCAATGGGCAAGGTCAGGGGGATGGCGCGCTCGCCACGCACATAGTCGCCGCAGTCCAGGGTGGTGGCGGTCACCGTGGCCTCGGTCGGGCCGTAGGTGTTGAGCAGGCGCACATGGCCCAGGCCGGCCTTGCGCCAGGCCAGCAAGCCCTCCGGCGGCATGGCTTCGCCGCCGCTGTGCACCTGGCGCAAGGCGGCGTAGTCGCGCGGGCCGATGGCGGCGAACTCCTTGGCCAGCATGTTCCAGTAGGCGGTGGTCAGGTCGACCACACTGATGCGCTGGCTGACCAGCTGCTGGTAGAAGGTCTCGCTGTCCCAGATGGTGTTGCCGCGCAGCACCACCGACGCACCGCAGATCAACGCGGGGTAGAGCTGCTCGACGAAGCCGTCGAAGTTGAAGGTGGCGAACTGCAACACCCGGTCGCGACTGCTCAGGCCGAAAAAGGCCAGCGACACATGGGCATGCCGGCTCAAGGCGCGATGGCTGATGCCCACGCCTTTGGGCCGCCCGGTGGAGCCCGAGGTGAACATCACGTAGGCGAGGTTGTCAGGGTGGCTGCGATTGGCCAGGGGCGAACCGTCCTGCTCGCCCCAGGCATCGTCCTGATCCAGACAGACCGTGCGCACACCGGCCACATCCAAGGCGTCGCGCAGGCTGGCCTGGCTCAGCAGCAAGCGACTGCCGCTGTCCTCGATCATGCACAACAGGCGGTCACGGGGGTATTGCGGGTCCAGCGGCACGTAGCCACCACCGGCCTTGAGCACGGCGAGGATCGCTACCACCATGTCCAGGCCGCGTTCCAGCGCCACGCCCACCAGCACCTCAGGGCCTACGCCAAGGCTGATCAGGTGACGGGCCAGCCGATTGGCGCGCTGCTCCAGCTCGCCGTAGCTCAGCTGCCGCGCCTCGAACAGCAATGCCGGCGCCTGCGGCGTGCGCTCGGCGCACTGGGCGAACAGCTGGTGGACACACAGCTCGCTGGGGTACTCCGCCGGCGCGCTGCCCCACTGCTCCAGCAAACGCTGGCGCTCGTCGCTGGCCAGCAGCGGCAAGTCGCCGACGCGGCGCCCGGCATCCTCGACCAGGGCACCGAGCAGCGCCTGCCAGTGGCTGGCCAGGCGCTCGATACGCGGCGCATCGAACAGGTCGGTGGCGTAGGTGAAGGTGGCGTACAGCACGCCAGCCTTTTCATGGGTGTCCAGACTCAGGTCGAACTGGGTATTGCGGCTCTGCCAGTCGAGCACATCGAGGCTCAGCCCGCCGTCGAGCGACAGGGTGGTGATATCGGCGACATCCGCCTGGTGGTTGTACATCACCTGGAACAGCGGGTTATGGCTGAGACTGCGCTCCAGGCGCAAGGCCTCGACCAACTGCTCGAACGGCAGGTCCTGATGGGCCTGGGCGCCCAGTGCGGCCTGGCGCACCTGGTCCAGCACCTGCGCGGCACTGGCCTGGCCATCGAAGGCCAGGCGCAGCACCTGGGTATTGACGAAGAAGCCGATCAGGCCTTCGGTCTCGTTGCGGTTGCGATTGGCGATGGGCACGCCGATACGCAACTCGTCCTGCCCGGTATAGCGCTGCAACAGCATGGCGAAGGCTCCCAGCAACACCATGAACAAAGTCATGTTGTGCTGACGCGCCAGGGCCTTGAGCTGCCCGGCCAGCTCGCCATCCAGAATCAGCTCGACCCGCCGCCCGGCATAGGTCGGCAGCAACGGCCGCGGGCGATCCGCCGGCAGCTCGATCAGTGGGTGCTCCTGGCCCAGATGGGCCAGCCAATAGTCCAGCTGGCGCTGCTGCTCGCCGGCCTCCAACCAGCGTCGCTGCCACAGCGCATAGTCGCTGTACTGGATCGGCAGCGCCGGCAGATCGGCCTGCCGCCCCTGGCTGCGCGCCAGGTAGAAGCGAGAAAACTCGTCGATCAGCACGCTCATCGACCAGCCGTCGGCCACGATATGGTGCAACGTCAGCAGCAGCACATGCTCCTGAGCCGCCAGCCGCACCAGGCGTACGCGCAGCAACGGGCCATGCTCCAGGTCGAAGGCATGCTCGGACTGCAGCGTCGCCTCTTCGCGCACTCGCGCCTCGCGTTCGTCTTCGGGCAGCGCACTCAGGTCGAGGGTCTCCACCTCGATCTCGCGCGCCAACGGCGCCTGAACCAGGCTGTCGTCGGCCTGGCGGTGAAACACCGTGCGCAGGGTTTCGTGGCGCGCGACCAGATCGGCGAACGCTTCGCGCAGCGCCTCGATTTGCACCGGGCCGCGCAGGCGCACGGCCATCGGCAGGTTGTAGGCACCGCTCTGGTTGTCCATCTGCCACAGGAACCACATGCGCCGCTGCGCGTAGGAAGGCACCGCCCGATCGTCCGCGGCCACCGCGGCCGGGATCGGCAACTGGGAAAAGTCGATGCCTTCCCTGCCCAGCATTTCAAGGAACACACGGCGCTTTTCCAGCGGCAGTTCGATGAAACGGCGGGCCAGTTGCAGGGACTTCTCGGCATTCATCAGGTTGCTTCCGTACGAGTGGTTACCACGGGCAGTGCCCGGCTATCCCTACGAAACGGATACAAAGTGCGAAAAATTAAGGCCGTGCAGCGCCCGCCGCGCCTGCGTCCACCGCCCTTGAAACATTTTCTTGCATTTGACTCCGCAGGTTTCTAATTCTCATTCGTCCTATTAAGTGCAGCCCTACGAGGTTGAGCCGAGACTCGACCGCACTTTTCCAGCAGAAGACCGACTGATGGCCCGACAACCGAAAAAATCCAATTCCAAGCTGTGGTTCCTGGTCCACAGCTGGCTTGCCCTGCCGATCTGGTTTTTCGTCCTGATCGTCTGCTTCACCGGCATGCTCGCGGTGGTCAGCCAGGAAATCGTCTGGCTGGCCAACGCCGATGTGCGCGCCAGCAAGCCCGACGGCGACGCCGAGCGCCTGAGTTTCCAGCAGGTGCTCGAAAACATGCACAAGGCCGAACCGAACCTGGCCGTGCGCTTCCTCAGCCAGCCGGATGGCTCGCACTTCGCCCTGCAGGCCTCGGTGGTCCGCCCCGACGGCACCAGCTCGCTGCTTTATGTGAACCCCTACACCGGCGCCATCCAGGGCCAGCGCCCGGACTTCGACTTCGAAGCCTTCACCCGCGCCCTGCACGGCTGGTGGCTGGTGCCGTTCACCAACGGCTATAGCTGGGGCTGGTACCTGGTGTCGCTGCTGGGCCTGCCGATGCTCGCCTCGCTGGTGACCGGGCTGGTGGTGTACAAGAAGTTCTGGCGCGGCTTCTTCAAGCCGGTGCGCACCGGCCATGGCGCGCGGATCTTCTGGGGCGACCTGCACCGCCTGGCGGGCGTGTGGTCGATCTGGTTCATCGCGGTGATCTCGATCACCGGCACCTGGTTCCTGATCCAGGCGATCCTCGGCGACAACCACGTGACCATTTCCAGCGAGCCGATCGTGCCGGTGATCGCCCGCGAGCAGGTGCCGCAGACCGCTGATGGCAGCCCGGCACCGCGCATCGACCTGGACGAGGCGGCGCGTATCGCCACCGCGACGATCCCCGGTCTCGACGTGAGCTTTATCTCGCTGCCGGCCACCGCCTACAGCCACTACAGCATGGGCGGGCGCGGCTGGTATCCGCTGATGTTCCAGACCGCCGAGGTCAACCCGTACACCCGCGCGGTCGACAGCCAGTTCCTGCTCGGCGACCGTTCAGCCCTGGAGTTCGTCACCGAATCCATGCGTCCGCTGCACACCGGTGACTTCGGCGGCCTGGCAATCAAGCTGATCTGGTTCTTCTTCGGCCTGGTGCTGACCCTGATGGTCTTCAGTGGCCTGCTGATCTGGACCAAGCGTACCGCCCAGGCCACCGCCGCCGCGATCAAGCGCGCCGAACGCCCGGCACGGGCGCGCCAGGCGAGCAACGACACCCCCGTGGAGGCCCAGCCATGAGCCAGGCGAATGCAATGCCGCAAGGCGGCCTGAAGCAGTGGTGGCTGAAATGGCGCTTCCACCTGAATATCCTGCTGATCCTCATCCCCCTGGGCTTCATGCCCAAGTACTTCGCCGACGCCAGCCTGTTCCGTGGCGACAGCGGCCTGGGCGCCACCCCCATCCAGGGCATCCAGGTCGGGCGCTGGAGCCTGGACCTGGCCGAACTGTTCGACGAGCCGCCACGCGCCGATGGCCCGGCCGGTCACTTCAAGAGCTTCAACGCGGCCCTGTGTCCGACCTGCAACGAGGGCGTCAAGGCCATCTACCTGCGCATCGGCAAGCCACGCAGCCTGCGTGCGGCGGGCACGATCTTCTTCGGCGCGCCGGCGCGCATGGGCACTTCGCTGCCCATCCCCCCGCGCACCCGCCCCGACGCCGATATCTGGATCACCATCGAAGGCTGGGACGGCAAGATGTACCAGGCCTCGGTCCCGCTGGCCAAGGCATCGCCGGCCACCGTGGCCTGGCTCGAGAAACAAGGAGGCAAGAAATGAAACAGCTGATGCGCAGGCTCGCCCTGCCCCTCTTGGCCCTGGCCGCCACCCCGGCGCTGGCGCACAACCCGATGTGCGAGTGCACCGAGACCGGCGAGCAGATCACCTGCAAGGGTGGCTTCTCCGACGGCAGCGGCGCCCCCGGCGTGACCCTGGACGTGATCGGCTACGACGAGCAGGTGCTGGTGGCCAGCAAGCTCGGTGACGATTCGACCCTGACCTTCAAGCGCCCGGATGGCGAGTTCTACGTGCTGTTCGATGCCGGCCCCGGCCATGTGGTGGAAGTGGACCACGCCGACATCGGTGCGCCATGAGCCGCGCCCAGGTGGTGCGCCCGGCCGGCGCCGGGCATGAAACCCTGTACGTGCTGCTGGCCGCGGCGCTGATCCTGGCGCTGGCGGCCGGCGTGGTGGCCCTGCGCGGCGAGCGCCAGGACGAGGTGAGCATCGCCGCCCACCAGTTGGACGCCCGGCGCGACCTCAACGCCGCCGAGCAAGGCATTCATACCGACCTGTGGGTGGCCGCCGACGAGGTCCGCGCCCTGCGCGAGGAGAGCGGCACCGCGCCCGATGCACAGGCCCTGGCCGAAGAGGGCCTGCCGCCCTTCGTCGCCGATGCCAGCAGCCAGAGTCGCGGCGGCCACCAGTGGTCGCGGCTCGAGAACGGGGCCTACCTGGGGCGCAGCCAGGACCCACGGGTGGCCGGCAGCTTCCTGGTGATCGTGCCGGTCGCCGCCGACGCCCAGACCGATATCTGGCTGCGCCGCGACAGCGCCGCCATGGCGCCGGATGCGCTGGACAGCGCCACCCTGGCCGCCGCCGGCTGGCAGCAGATCGTCACCCACTACGACGCCGGGGTCACCCGCCAACACCGTCATTAAGGATCCGCCCATGCTCCGCTTCGCCCGCGCCCTGGCGCTGCTTCTGGCCTGCACCCTGCCCGCCCTGACGTTCGCCGCCGACGGCAAGCCCCTGCGCATCGGCATCACCTTGCACCCCTACTACAGCTACGTGAGCAACATCGTCGGCGACAAGGCCGAGGTGGTGCCGCTGATCCCGGCCGGCTTCAACCCGCACGCCTACGAGCCGCGCGCCGAGGACATCAAGCGCATCGGCACGCTGGATGTGATCGTGCTCAACGGCGTCGGCCACGACGACTTCGCCGACCGCATGATCGCCGCCAGCGAAAAACCCGACATCAAGACCATCGAGTCCAACGCCAACGTGCCGCTGCTGGCCGCCACCGGCATCGCCGCGCGCGGTGCCGGCAAGGTGGTCAATCCGCACACCTTCCTGTCGATCAGCGCCACCATCGCCCAGGTTAACAACATCGCCCGCGAGCTGGGCAAGCTCGACCCGGACAACGCCAAGCTCTACCAGACGAACGCCCGCGCCTACGCCAAGCGTCTGCGCGCCCTGCGCGCCGAGGCGCTGGCCAAGGTCACCCAGGCGCCGGACGCGACCTTCCGCGTGGCCACCATCCACGCCGCCTACGACTACCTGGTGCGTGACTTCGGCCTGGAAGTCACCGCGGTGGTGGAGCCGGCCCATGGCATCGAACCGAGCCCGGCGCAACTGAAGAAGACCATCGACCA
This sequence comes from Pseudomonas sp. GD03858, assembly GCF_029840925.1. GTDB lineage: Bacteria > Pseudomonadota > Gammaproteobacteria > Pseudomonadales > Pseudomonadaceae > Aquipseudomonas. The sequence continues at coordinate 9,436 of NZ_JAOCDM010000109.1, read as the reverse complement.
GCTCAAGGCATTGGATGTGAAGGTGATCTTCTCGGAGATGGACTTCCCCTCGGCCTACGTCGACACCATCCACCGTGAGTCCGGTGTGCGCATCTACCCGCTGACCCATATCTCCTACGGCGAGTACACCAAGGAAAAATACGAGGTGGAAATGAAGCGCAACCTCGATACCGTGGTCCAGGCCATCCAGGAGAACCGCGCGTGACCGCCGCCGCCAACCTCACCGCCGCCTGCGGGCCGCGCATCGAGTTCGACGGCATCGACCTCACCCTCGGTCGCACGCGCATTCTCGAACACGTGCGTTTCAGTGTCGCCCCCGGCAGCGTGCATGCCATCGTCGGCCCCAACGGCGGCGGCAAGAGCTCGCTGATCAAGACCCTGCTCGGGCAGATGCCGCATCAGGGTCAACTGACCCTGCACTGGCCGGGCGAGCGCGAAGTGATCGGCTACGTGCCCCAGGCCCTGGAGTTCGACCGTGGCCTGCCGATGACCGTGGACGACTTCATGGCCGCCATGTGCCAGCGCCGCCCGGCGTTCCTCGGCCTGTCCCGCAGCGTGCGCCCGGCCATCGACGCCGCGCTGGCGCGGGTGGGCATGCTCGACAAGCGCAAGCGGCGCATGGGCGCGCTGTCCGGCGGCGAGCGCCAGCGCGTGCTGCTGGCTCAGGGGCTGATTCCCGAGCCGCAGCTGCTGGTGCTCGACGAGCCGATGTCGGCCCTCGACGAGGCCGGTATCCAGGTGTTCGAGCAGCTGTTGCACGGCTGGCGCCAGGCCGGGACCACCGTACTGTGGATCGAGCACGACCTCGAGGCGGTGCTGCGCCTGGCCGACCGGGTCACCGGGCTGAGCCGCCAGGTGCTGTTCGACGCCCCGCCCGCCGAGGCCCTGACCCCCGAGCGCCTGCTCGGGCTGTTCTCCGTCCACCCGCGCAGCGAGAGCCTTGCCTGATGAGTTTCGAATCCTTCCGCCAGCTGGTCCAGCAATGGGCCAACGCAGGCTTTCTGCCGGAGGCCCTGGCCTACGGTTTCGTGGTCAACGCCCTGCTCGCGGGCCTGATGATCGGCCCGGTGCTGGGCGGCCTGGGCACGCTGGTGGTGGTCAAGCGCTTCGCCTTCTTCTCCGAGGCGGTCGGCCACGCCGCGCTCACCGGGGTAGCCATCGGCATCCTGCTCGGCGAACCCTACACCGGCCCGTATGGCAGCCTGTTCGGTTACTGCCTGCTGTTCGGCATCCTGCTCAACTTCCTGCGCAACCGCACCGGACTGTCCCCGGACACCCTGATCGGCGTATTCCTCTCGGTATCCCTGGCCCTGGGCGCGAGCCTGCTGCTGATGCTGGCCGGCAAGATCAACGTGCATATCCTCGAGAACGTGCTGTTCGGCTCGGTGCTCACCGTCAGCGCCCAGGATCTGGTCGTGCTGGGCATCGTCGCGGTGCTGGTGCTGGCCCTGGCCCTGCCGCTGTACAACCGCATCATCCTGGCCAGCTTCAACCCGCAGCTGGCGGCGGTGCGCGGGGTGGCGGTGAAAACCCTCGACTACCTGTTCGTGGTGCTGGTGACCCTGGTCACCGTGGCCTCGGTGAAGGTGATCGGCGCGATCCTGGTCGGCGCCCTGCTGGTGATCCCGGCGGCGGCCGCGCGCCTGGTCAGCCAGTCGCTCAAGGGCTTCTTCTTCATCTCGGTGCTGATCGCCACCCTGAGCACGCTGCTCGGCATCCTGCTGCCGATCGTCTTCGACCTGCCGGTGCCCTCGGGCGCGGCGATCATCCTGGTCGCCGGGATCTGCTTCGCCCTCGCCGCCCTGGCCCGCGCCCTCGTTCCACGCCTGCAAGGAAACCCGGCATGACCCTGAAGAAACTGACCCTGGCGCTGGCCCTGAGCGGCCTGCCCCTGCTGGCAAGCGCCACCCAAGTACTGACCACCCTGCCGGTGACCCACAGCCTGGCCAGCGCCTTGCTCGAAGGCACCTCGGTGCAGCTCCAGCGCGCCGCCCCGGCCAACCTGCCGGCCAGCCGCCAGCCGTCGTACTTCACCGGTCGCGGCGGCGCCAGCCTGCACAAGGCGGCGTCGAAGGCCGACGCGGTGATCGGCGTGCGCTCGATCTGGCGCGACGATCCGCTCTACCCCATGGCCCGGCGCAGCAACATCCGCATCGTCGAGATCGACGCCGCGCGCCCGGTGGACGGCGCGCTGCCCGGTATCGCGGTCAAGGGCGACGAAGCCTTCGCCGCCTACCCCTGGCTCAACCCGACCAACCTGGGACGCATGGCCGACGTCGTGGCCAATGACCTGGAGCGCCTGTCGCCGACCGACAAGGCGAAGATCCAGGCCAACCTGGCCGCCCTCAAGCGGCAGATGCTGGAGCTGACCGCCAGCAGCCAGACGCAGCTGGCCAAGGTCGACAACCTGAGCGTGGTCAGCCTGTCCGAACGCCTGGGCTACCTGGCCAGCGGGCTCAACCTGGATGTGGTCGAGCAGCCTCTTCCGACCGATGACAAATGGGATGACGCCAGCCTCAAGGCCCTGGGCGAAACGCTCAAGGCCGAGGACGTGGCACTGGTGCTGCACCATCGCCAGCCCGATGCCAAGGTCGCCGAAGTGATCGCCGCGTCCGGGGCCAAACTGCTGGTGGTCGAGAGCGACCCGGACGATACCGTGGCCGGACTCAAGGCCAGCGTCGCCCAGGTGGTCAAGGCACTGGGGCAGAGCTGAGCCCCTCAAGGGAGCGGGTCCGCCCGCTCCTGTTGTGCCTTCGCTTGCAGTAAACTCCCGAGCCTTACCCTGCCCCAAGGCTTCCTCCATGCCCCGCCTGACGAAACTGCTGCTGCCCCTCCTGCTGCTCGGCGCTCTCGCCGCCTGCGATCAGAAGCCCACCCGGGAGGAGCAGATCCTCGCCAACCTGCCACTGCAGGAAGCCTACGATCACAATATCGAGCGCATGGCCAGCCTGCTGGCCATGACCCACACCCAGGTTCCCCAGGACAAGATCAAGGAGGTGCTGCGCAAGCACCTGACCGTCGAGGACCAGCGCCAGGACCTGTTCAAGCTCTACAGCGAAGCGCATTTCACCGACGCCGAGTTCGACACCATCGTCCAGGCCACCCGCGACCCGGCCCGGGCCAAGGCGCTCGGCGAGACGGATGAAGGCAAGCGCCTGAGCGAAAAGCTCACCGCGCTGATGCGTGAAAGCGCCCGCGACCCGAAGGCGCAGGCGCTGGCCGAGCAACGCATGCAGCAGGTCGAGGACGAACTGCAGACCCTGCAACAGGCGGCCCCCTGAACGCCGCCCGCAATTGATTCCACTTGGTGGCACATAGCCTTTACGCGTAAGGTTGACACCTCTTCTTCGCCCAGCGAGATCAGGATTGCCACACGCCAAGCATGGACTGCGCCTGGACCTGCGCACGCTCATACTCGTTCTCTGCGCGCTCACCGCCGTGGTGATGCTGCTGACCAGCTATTTCGCCAGCTACCGGGTGCAACGCCAGTCGCTGATCGATCATTCGCTGGAAGCCAACCGCGTCTATGCCACCAAGCTGGCCGCCATTACCGAGACCTTCCTCGGCAACGCCCTGCAGCAACTGGCCTTCAGCAGCGCGGTTCAAGGCCGGCAGCTGCACGACGTGGCGGCCCTGCAGGCCGAGACCGAACGCCTGCTGGAGCAGAGCAGCGCATTCAACTCCACCTTCCTGGTGGATGCCGAGGGTATCCTGCGGGCCATCTCGCCGCAGCCCCTGCGCCATCTCACCGGCACGCCGTCCACATCCCCCGGCGCCCAGGAGGCGTTGCGCGAGCGCCGCACGCTGGTCTCGACGCCATTCCTGTCGGCGGCCAACAACCTGGTGGTGGTACTGTCGCAGCCGATCTTCGATGGCCAGGGCCGTTACCTCGGCTATGTCGGCGGCAGCCTGTACTTGCGTGAGCGCAACATTCTCAACAGTCTGCTGGGCGAGCACTTCCATCAGGATGGCTCCTACCTCTATGTGGTCGATCGCAACCGTCGGCTGCTCTATCACCCCGATGGCGCGCGGGTGGGCACGCAGGTAACCGGCAACGCGCTGGTCGACGAACTGGCCAGCCTGGGCGACGGAACACGGCGGCTCGTCAACAGCCAGGGCGTGGAGATGCTGGCCGGTTTCGCCAGCGTGCCCAGCAGCGGCTGGAGCATCGTCGCCCAGCAGCCCTTGGCGGCAACGGTCGCGCCACTGCGGCAGCTGATCCTCAGCGTGGTGGCGATCTCCGCGCCCCTGGCGCTGCTGGGCAGCCTGCTGCTGTGGTGGCTGGCACTGATAATCGTGCGCCCGCTCTGGCGCCTGGCCGCCGCGGCGCGCAGCCTGGACCGCGCCGGCACCGCCGACCGCCTGCACCGGGTGCCGGCGTGGTACTTCGAGGCCGCCGAGCTCAAGCGTGCCCTGCTGTTCGGCCTGAACTTGCTGCACGAGCGCATCGGCCGGCTCAACCGGGATGCCCAGACCGATCCGTTGACCGGGCTGCTCAACCGCCGCGGGCTGGCGGCCACGCTGGCGGTGCTGGAGGCTGAAGGACGGGACTTTGCCGCCATCGTGCTGGACGTCGATCATTTCAAGCATGTCAATGATGCGCATGGGCACGATATCGGCGATCAAGTGCTGCAGCGCCTGGCCGATCTGATGCGCAGCTGCTGTCGCGAAGGTGATTTACTGTGCCGCACGGGGGGAGAGGAATTCCTGATACTTCTGCCCCGCGCCAGCCTGGAGGTGGCCAATGCGGTTGCCGAACGCCTGCGCCTTTCGGTGCGGGGCACGGCCATCTCGCCAGTGGGAACAGTGACGATCTCGCTGGGTGTCGCCATCTGGCACTCAAAGCTTCAGGAGGCCCCCGCCGCCACGCTGCAGCGGGCGGACAGCGCGCTTTACGCAGCGAAGCAACAGGGGCGCGACCAAGTGTGCTTGGCTCCGGCGGTTGTCCGCGAAGCCCTGCATGACTAGCGAAAGAAAGCTTGAATGGATCGACCTGAATAAAGAAACGTTTGTCGAGAAAGTTGCAGTGCCAGTGAGATCGAGCGCCGCCCGCGCGGCGCATCGCGACGCAAGGCCGCTCCTACATCTGTTTCGGGCCAATCAATCCTGTGCCATTACCGGGTCCGCCTTGTTGGTACGACGCGGTTTCAGTGTGGGCACCACTGGCGCCTCACCTGTCTCAAGACATGCGCCAAGGCTGGCAACCATGGCCTGACATGTTCGGCACGTTGCAACAAATGTAGGAGCGGCCTTGCGTCGCGATGCGCCGCGCGGGCGGCGCTCGATCTGATAGACGCTGCAAAACCATCGCCAAGCACCTGGCCGCCCTGACGCGTTTGAAAACAGGGACTGGCATTGGGGACAGGCCTATTTTCCTATCCCGATTCAGGTCGGCCCGTAGTCGACGAAATGCCAGCCGAAAACAGCGCCGTAGAACGCCTTGCTACGGGCGATATCGGCCACGTTGAACTCGATGTTGTCGATCTGCCGATCCTTGCCTCGCAACCCCATGGGTGCCTCCTTGCGTGTCTGTGGACCACACTGACAGCACAATTCCGCCAGCGCAGCATATGTAACAAGCCTTGTCTTAATACTGTCATCTTGCGGTCATAGGATTGACCTCGATCTGACATTTTTCCCTCAAGGATGATCTGCCATGCGTCGTGTCGTGTTCAACCAGAAAGGCGGTTTCGGCAAATCCAGCATTGCCTGCAACCTGGCCGCCGCCAGCGCCGCAGAGGGTTACAGAACCTTGCTGGTGGACCTCGACCCCCAGGCCAACGCCACCTATTACCTGACCGGCCTGACCGCCGAGGCCATTCCATCGGGCATCGCCGAGTTCTTCCGCCAGACCCTCGCGCCCAATCCGGCCACCGGCAAGAAGCACCGGGTGGCGATCACCGAGACCCGCTACCCCAACCTGCACCTGGTCACCGCCAGCCCGGACCTTGCCGACCTGCAGGGCAAGCTGCAGAGCAAGTTCAAGATCAACAAGCTGCGCAAGCTGCTGGTGGCGCTGTCGGCGGACTATGAGCGCATCTACATCGATACCCCGCCCGCGCTCAACTTCTACACCGTAAGCGCGCTGGTGGCGGCCGAACGCCTGCTGATCCCCTACGACTGCGACAGCTTCTCGCGCCATGCCCTGCACAACGTGATGGCCGAGGTGGAGGAACTGCGCCAGGACCATAACGCCGCTTTGCAGGTCGAGGGCGTGGTGGTCAACCAGTTCGCCGGGCGCACGGCGCTGCACCAGACGCTGGTCGATCAGTTGCGCGGCGAAGGGCTGCCCGTGCTGCCGGTGTACCTGAGCAGCTCGATCCGGATGCGCGAATCGCATGAAATGGCGGTGCCGCTGGTGCATCTGGCACCGCGCCACCGGCTGGCACTGGAGTTCGTCGAGTTGCTGGATGCGCTGGAGCGTGCGGCCTGAGCGCAGGCCGGCGCGCAATTGCCACGGGCAAGACGCGCCCTCTGCAGGCAGGACGCCGTCTGCGCTAATATCGCGCGCTTTGTTCAAGGAAGACGCGCCATGCGCCGCCTGCTGTTCCTGCTGTTCCTGTTTAGCCTGACCTCCTGCGCCCCTCGCCTGCCGCCACCCGCGCCCGCCCCCACATCCGGCCCCACGCCGCTCACCCTGCTCGACCATGGCCGCTTCCAGCTCTGGTACGACTGCCAGCGCGGCGAGCCGCATCGCTTCGCCTTCACCCTGGGCAAGGACGAGGGGCACCTGGCGCGCATCGACAACTTCCGCATCGATCGCGACCTGCCCGAGGGCTGCAAAGGCCAGCACTCGGCCAAGGCCTACTCGTCACCCAAGGGCTACCACCGCGGGCACCTGGCCGCTAACAATCACTTCGACGACGATCGCGCCGCGATGGATGCCTCCAACCTGATGAGCAACATCGTCCCGCAACTGGCCTCGCACAACAGCCGTACCTGGTACCAGACCGAACTGCTGACCGAGTGCTACCGCGACCTGCATCCGGTGACGGTGATCGGTGGCGTGGTGTTCGGCCATCAAGGCCAGGCCCTGGCCAACGACCACTTCGCCCAGTCCCATGGCATCGCCACGCCCGAAGCGTTCTGGAAAGTACTGCTGACCGAGGACGACCAGGGCCAGGCGCAGGTGATCGCCTGGTGGATCCCGCACCAGGCAGGGCTGGGCAGCGACCTCGATCCTTACCTGCGCAGTGTGCAGGAGATCGAACGGCTGCTCGGGCCGGGGGAAATGCCGATCGCCGTGCCGCAGGCGCTCAAGCAACGACGTCCTGCACATACCTGGGCCGTGCCGGCGGGGTGCGATCGTCAATGATGACTGCAGCGGTCGACAACAACCCGCCGATAACTGAAGATTCCGTGCCCTGCCACGTCCAATAGCAGGGCATCTGCCTTTCTCCCCTGCCGGCGCATGAACGCGCCAGGCCTTTCTGCCAAGGATGTTTCCGTGTCGAAGTTCCATCGCTTCACCCTGCTCCCTCTCGCCGCGTTCGGCCTGGCGACGCTCATGGCTTGCAGCAGCGCGCCCAAGGCATCGCCAACGGTCGACGCACCCACCATGGCGGCCTTTGTCGCGGCCATGCAGAGTTCGCTGATCAACCGGATCTCGCCCGCCAACCAGGATCACCTGGTTGGCGTGGTCACGCTCAAGATCACCCTGAACAGGCAAAACCGGCCGGTCGCCTGCGAGGTGCACCGCAGCGCGCCCAGACACGCCCGGCTGCTGCCGCCGCATCTGGTCGCCTCGGACTTTCGCCAGATGGCGCAACTGGTCGAGCGCCAGTGCTGGCTGACGGTCTACCCGCCAGTCCCCGAAGGCTTGTTCGAGGGGGACCAGGTGGAGGTGGTGGCGCCACTGGTGCTGCTGCCCTATAACGCCTGACCGGCCGTAGTGCAGGCCACTGCAACCGTGCGCTCGCTGTTTGCGGCGGTACGCCGATGCGACTTGCCCGCCTGGCACCGGCTGCGCCGGTGCCAGGCGCCATTAGGTTTGCTTCGCGGCGGATCGGCGGCCCTATCAGGTATCCCGACGTCGCCCACGAAGAAGCACCTGCCGTGCCTCCCCTGTCTACTGGCTGGACAACAACGACGGCGCCCGCGAGCGCGCCGCATTCGTCCAGGCTGCCAAGACCATCGGAGAGCACGTTCATGTCCATCGATCATGAGGTCCCGCCCGCCACCTTGCGTCGGGTGATCGCCGCCTCGGCCATCGGCAACTTCGTCGAGTGGTTCGACTTCGCCGTCTACGGTTTTCTCGCCACGCTGATCGCCAGCCAGTTCTTCGCCAGCGAAGCGCCCGGCGTCGCCCTGCTCAAGACCTTCGCCGTGTTCGCCGTGGCGTTCGCCCTGCGCCCGCTGGGCGGCATCGTGTTCGGCGCGCTGGGCGACCGGCTCGGGCGCAAGCGCATCCTGTCGCTGACCATCCTGCTGATGGCCGGCTCCACCACGCTGATCGGCCTGCTGCCGACCTACGCCAGCATCGGCGTGCTGGCGCCGACGCTGCTGACCCTCGCCCGCTGCCTGCAGGGCTTTTCCGCCGGCGGCGAATATGCCGGGGCCTGCGCCTACCTGATGGAACACGCGCCCCGCGGGCGACGCGCGTTCTATGGCAGCTTCGTGCCCGTCTCGACATTCAGCGCCTTCGCTTGCGCGGCGGTCATCGCCTATGGCCTGGAAGCGAGCCTTTCCCCCGAGGCGATGAACGCCTGGGGCTGGCGCGTGCCGTTTCTGGTGGCGGCGCCCCTGGGCCTGGTCGGCCTGTACCTGCGCTGGCGCATGGAGGAGACCCCGGCGTTCCGCCAGGCCGTGGCCGAAGGCAAGGCCCACGCTCACTCACCGCTTGGCGACACCCTGCGCCACCATGGCCGGACCATTCGCAACCTGGGGGCGTTCATTTCGCTGACGGCGCTGTCGTTCTACATGTTCACCACCTACTTCGCCACCTACCTGCAGACGGTCGGCCAGCTCAGCCGCGCCCAGGCGCTGCTGGTATCGACCGTGGCGCTGCTGTTCGCCGCCGCCGGCTGCCCTCTGGCCGGTGCGTTCTCCGACCGGGTTGGCCGGCGCCGGACCATCGGCGTCACCTGCCTGTGGGTGATGATCGCGGTGTTTCCCGCCTACTGGCTGGCCAGTTCCGGCTCGTTGTCGGGGGCATTGCTGGGGGTGATCCTGCTGGCGATCGGCGCGCTGCTCAGCGGCGTGGTCACCGCCGCGCTGCTGTCGGAATGCTTCCCTACCCGCAGCCGCTATACCGCCTCGGCGATCACCTACAACGTGGCCTATACCCTGTTCGGCGGCACCGCGCCGCTGGTGGCGACCTGGTTGATCGAGCAGAGCGGCAGCCGCCTGGCGCCGGCGTTCTACCTGGTGGTGATCGCCTTGCTGGCGCTGGTCGGCGGGCTGGCATTGCCGGAAACCTCGAAGGTTTCGCTGCATG
>NZ_JAOCDM010000108.1 GCF_029840925.1 Pseudomonas sp. GD03858 | reverse complement strand
GTTAAAGGAGCACCGCCGCCTGGGTACACGCTACTGCAAGCTAGCGGAAAGCTTCGCTGCGATGGTCACGTTGGCTTGCTGGCGGCGGTGTTTACGACATTACTTTTCGTACAATGCCTAGTGCTCTAGAGGGATATGTGCCCTGAGCGGTAAGCGACTAGATGCTAAATGTATGGTCGCAGTTATTGCAAAGATGGTTGTCCAGAATTGTCTCATCGACAACTTTACCTGCAGCCGCACCAACTGCGGCGCCAGCGGTTAATCCACCCAAGAAGCCAATAACGCCGCCGACCACCGTGCCCACGCCAGGGAATAGAGCGCTACCAATAGCGGCGCCCATGGCAGCCCCTTCGCCTCCTCCAGCGACAGCGCCGACCCCTCCCGCCACGGCACCAACACCTGCCGCTACTTTCGTTCCAGTATTTCTTTTTTGAGTTTTATCAGAGCCACATTTGGGACAGGTGACAGCCATAGATCTTCCTAATGCGCAGGACAATTGTGTATCAAAAGATATCAATACGATATCACTGCTGTCCAATGCCTCTAGCTCGAAGTGGCGCCGCATCCCCACCCAATAGTTCAAGGTAAAGCTTGAGCACATTTGTACTCCTCCCGCCTGTAACCCCTCTCCCCTCTATTCACTGCCGCGAGTGCGGCCAAGGAATCGTCATGCCTGAAGAAATCAAGCTGATCCAGCCGGCGCCGGTCGTGCGCGACGAATACGGAATGTACGAGCATCCGGAACTACCCGACTTCGACGAGGGCGATGGCGAGAAGTGCAAGGCCTGGGTCACGCAGCAGGGCCTGCAGCTCGTCATGTTCCACCTGGAGACCGACGCACCGGATGAGATCGCTGATCGGTACTTCGCATCCGATGAACCGCATTGCGGCTACTGGGAGCCCAGCAAGCCAGAGGGCGATGGCTGGTTCTGCCTAGCCATCCACGACACCGACGACGGCCCAGTGTGCTGGTGGGCGAGACGCGAGGTGAAGCCATGAGCAGGCGGAAAACACACTTCACCTTCGGTGGGTCAGGCGCTCCACATGACGACGGCGACGATTACGTTTTCTGCGGCACCAGCCTGATCGAGGGCGACTTCACGACCAAGGAAGGGATGGTCACCTGCAAGCGATGCATCAAGGCGCTGGCCGCTCACCACGAGGCGCACCGGAAGGACATGGCGAGCCGCAAGGCAGAGCTCTACGACGAGGTGTGGGCGCTCGCCAAAAGCCTTGGCTGGATGAACGTGACGGATGCCCTGCGCTACGCCGGTTCGGCCGGTGACTATTACAAGCAGCTGCGCGAGGTGCAGCCATGACCCGCCTCGCCCTCCTCCTTGCGCTGCTGGCCACCGGCGCCAGCGCAAACGAGCGCTACATCGACGTGCAGCACGACGCCCGCCGCGGCGTCACCTGCTACATCCTCAACGAGTCGTCGATCAGCTGCATCCCCGACATTCAGCTGCAGGCCGGCAACGAGCGCCAGCTCTCCCCGCACGAACGCGACATTGGACCAACACCAGCGGCCGGATCGCCGCAATGGAATGATGAGCGGTTTTCGCTCTAGCTCACTGCAAATAGTCGGGAAACCGACACCCAACCCGCTTGAGAGTTAAGGCTCACTCACACGTAGGAGAATCTCATGAGCCACTTCATTGATTCCGTAATTTCTCTCGCACCAGTTCACAAACGTCGGGGAAGAGATCGGTTCATCCGGGAATGGGACCAGTGGACAGAACACCTTTTCCGCAAAGGACTGATCGACATTGACGACAGGTACCGACTGCGGCGAGAGCTAGTCGATGCGTATTGGACTTCGCGTCAATAACCCCTAATCACACTGGCCCGCTCAATGCGGGCCCTTGGAGAACGAGAAATGATTGCCCTCACCTACATGGTCTACCTGATCTGGAAGGCACCGCGATGAAGCTGATCTACCGAATCAACCGGTGGCAGCCCTTCGGCGGCCTTCCGATCGCACGCGTTCGGCAAGGGAGCAACACCTGCACCCTGTACAAGAACGGCTGGGTGCTCATCAGCGACGGCAAGAGTACTGACGCCCTCCCGATCAATTTCACCAGCCAGGCCCTGGTCGACGCATTAGCCGCCGAACTCGCCTAACCCCTACCCTAACAACTCAAACCCGCCGAGATGCTCCGGTAATGATCATGGCTTGGCCATCGACTTGAGGTAAGTCAGCGCATCGCTAAATCGCTGCGCTCGCTCCAGACTACCGGTCCGGATCGAGCCCAGCTCTCTGCCGTCTTCCCCGCGAATAATCACAACGAAGCGGTTAGACCTGCCACGCTTTTGATAGATGGAGACATCGTCAATTGAGGTCAGATAGATGCGTCTGCTTGCATCTTTGGTAACGCTCCTGCTGCTACCAACAGCGATAGCGCTGCTGCCAAGAGGTGCAGCAGAAGCAAACCCTGTAGCCTCCGAAATCATGCCATCGGACAAGATGATGACCTTGTCTGTGATCAAAACAGACTGCGGCCGGAATTTCTTTCCATAGTCCTCAAAAAACGCCTGCTCGACGAAATCGGCCGCCTGCTGACGATCACTGAATTGTGCTGCCGATGGTACGTAGCTCAGGCGCTGGCTACTACAGCCTGCCACTAGAAAGCTCAGCAGGATAACTGCACACCACTTGATTCCATTCGACATGCGGCCCCCTGGCTCTAAAAAGAAGCCGGAGATTACCCGCGAGCAGATGAATTATCCATAGCTCAACCTGCCGCCACCGGCGGCGTAGAGACCATCCCATGGCAACCGAAAGCACCGGTGACGTCGACAAGGTCACCGAGAAACGCATGGCCGAGCTGCTCGGCTGCACCAAGCGCGCCCTGGAAGGCTGGCGCCTGCGCGGGGCCATCCCCGAAGGCGTCTGGATGAAGCACGGCGGCCGAATCATCTACAGCAAGAAGAGGTACGACGAATGGCTGGAAAGCCAATGGATTTACCCCCAGGCATTGACGTCCACTACGGCTCACTCCGGCTCAGGTTCACCTGGGAAGGTTCTCGCAGAAGTGAAACCCTTCCCTACCCCTCGACACAAAAAGGCATCAAGGCTGCATCCAGCCTTCGCGATCAGGTAGCCAGCCTGAACAAACTCGGCCTGCTGGATCTGGAGAAGTACGCCGAGCTCTTCCCCGGGTCCCAGACAGTAGTGGGCGGCAAGCCGACATTCGGCGAGTACGCCCAGCTCTGGCTGGATAGCCGAGAAATCACCCAGGGCACGCACAACAACTACAAGAGCGCGCTGAACCTGTACTGGGTACCACGGCTGGCCATGGTACGCATCGACCTGATCACCACCACCTTGATCCGGCGCATCATCACGGAAACCGAATGGACGTCGGCGAACGTCAAGCGCAACGCGATCACCAGGTTGTCGACGATTCTTGCCGCCGCGATGCGAGAAGGCCTGCTGAGCAAGAACCCAGCGGAGGTGATCGACCTGCCGAAGCGGTCGCGCAAAGAGATCGATCCGTTCACCCTCGAGGAGGCAAACTCAATTATCGCCAGGTTATACGAACACCCGCACTGGCCAAGCCGGATCTACGCGGCGCTGTTCGAGTTCATGTTCAGACGTCAGACCTGCACAAGCAGTGGGTACCGGTGCTGAAAGAGCTGGGGATCAGAAGGAGGCCCCCATACAACTGTCGTCACACCTATGCGACAATATGCTTAATGTCTGGCCTCAACCCCGCATTTATCGCCCAACAGCTGGGTCACAGCGTGCAAATGCTGCTGTCGACGTATGCGCGTTGGCTCAACTCAAGCTCCGACTGGAGCGAGCTGGAAAAGCTCAAGATTGGTATCAAATCGGTATCAGCAGAGAATCCAGCCGCGTAAGTTACTGATAGGTAAGCGCTTTGATCTCCACCGCTAATATCACCATGCAGTTCGGCTCCAAGCCGCTGTTCGAGAACGTCTCGGTCAAATTCAACAACGGCAATCGCTACGGCCTGATCGGCGCCAACGGTTGCGGCAAGTCGACCTTCATGAAGATCCTCGGCAGCGACCTGGAGCCATCCGGCGGCCAGGTGATGCTCGAGCCGAACACCCGCCTGGGCAAGCTGCGCCAGGATCAGTTCGCCTATGAAGAGTTCACCGTGATCGACACGGTGATCATGGGCCACGAACAGCTGTGGAAGGTCAAGGCCGAGCGCGACCGCATCTACTCGCTGCCGGAGATGACCGAGGAAGACGGCATGGCCGTCGCCGAGCTGGAAACCGAATTCGCCGAGATGGACGGCTACACCGCCGAGTCCCGCGCCGGCGAGCTGTTGCTGGGCCTGGGCATCCCCCTGGAACAGCACTTCGGGCCGATGAGCGAAGTCGCTCCCGGCTGGAAACTGCGGGTGCTGCTGGCCCAGGCGCTGTTCTCCGATCCGGACGTGCTGCTGCTCGACGAGCCGACCAACCACCTGGACATCAACACCATCCGCTGGCTGGAGAGCATCCTCACCGCGCGCAACAGCACCATGGTGATCATTTCCCACGACCGCCACTTCCTCAACAGCGTCTGCACCCACATGGCCGACCTGGACTACGGCGAGCTGCGCGTGTTCCCAGGCAACTACGACGAGTACATGACCGCGGCCACCCAGGCCCGCGAGCAGCTGCTGTCGGACAACGCCAAGAAGAAAGCGCAGATCGCCGAGCTGCAGACCTTCGTCAGCCGCTTCTCGGCCAACGCCTCGAAAGCCAAGCAGGCCACCTCGCGGGCCAAGCAGATCGACAAGATCCAGCTGGCCGAGGTCAAGCCGTCGAGCCGGGTCAGCCCGTTCATCCGCTTCGAGCAGACCAAGAAGCTGCACCGCCAGGCCGTCACCGTCGAGAAGATGGCCAAGGCCTTCGACGACAAGGTGCTGTTCAAGGACTTCAGCTTCACCATCGAAGCCGGCGAGCGCGTGGCCATCATCGGCCCCAACGGCATCGGCAAGACCACCCTGCTGCGCACCCTGGTCGGCGAAATGACCCCGGACAAGGGCGAAGTGAAGTGGACCGACAGCGCCGAGGTGGGCTACTACGCCCAGGACCACGCCCACGACTTCGAAGACGACATGACCCTGTTCGACTGGATGGGCCAGTGGACCAGCGGCGAGCAGGTGATCCGCGGCACCCTGGGGCGCATGCTGTTCTCCAACGACGAGATCCTCAAGTCGGTGAAGGTGATTTCCGGTGGCGAGCAGGGCCGCATGCTGTTCGGCAAGCTGATCCTGCAAAAGCCCAACGTGCTGGTGATGGACGAACCGACCAACCACCTGGACATGGAATCGATCGAGGCGTTGAACCTGGCGCTGGAGAACTACCCGGGCACCCTGCTGTTCGTCAGCCATGACCGTGAGTTCGTGTCCTCGCTGGCCACCCGCATCATCGAGCTGACGGCCGATGGCGTGGTGGACTTCAGCGGCACCTACGACGACTACCTGCGCAGCCAGGGCGTGCTGGTCTGATGTAACCAAGCTTGCCTGGTAGCCTTGTGGCGACCGGGCGGGCCCTTTCGCGGGTAAACCCGCTCCCACAGCGGCCGAGCACGGCGCAGCCCCTGTGGGAGCGGGTTTACCCGCGAATGCCTCCGGTAAATCTTCGACCAAGCCGACCAATTAGTTAGCCTGCTTTCATTTCCCCCGCACAACGGCCATGATGCTGACTCGCCCAACCGCCTGCCCGCGAACGAGCCCATGACCGCGCCCCACGCCTCCAGCATCACCCTGCAGATTCTCGCGATCGTCCTGTACACCTTCATCGCCTTCCTCTGCATCGGCCTGCCGATCGCGGTGCTGCCCGGCCATGTGCATGACCAGCTGGGCTTCGGCGCGGTGATCGCCGGCCTGACCATCGGCCTGCAATACCTCGCCACGCTGCTCAGCCGCCCCTTCGCCGGGCAGGTGGCGGATACCCTGGGCGGCAAGCGGGCGATCCGCTACGGGTTGTATGGCATCGCCGGCTGCGGCGTGCTGACCCTGCTTTCGGCCTGGACCCTCGCCCTGCCCTGGCTGAGCCTGGCGCTGCTGCTGGGCGGGCGCCTGCTGCTGGGCATCGCCCAGGGGCTGATCGGGGTCGCCACCTTGAGCTGGGGGATTGGCCAAGTGGGCCCGGAACATACCGCGCGGGTGATCTCGTGGAACGGCATCGCCTCGTACGGGGCCATCGCCATCGGCGCGCCTGCGGGGGTGCTGTTGGCAGGTGGCCTGGGTTTCTGGGTGCTGGGGGCGGCGCTGCTGGTCCTGGCGGCGCTGGCCCTGTGGGTGCTGCGCACCCGACCGGATGCGCAACCGCTGCGCGGCGAGCGCCTGCCGTTCTGGTCGGCCTTTGGCCGGGTGGCGCCGTGCGGTGTCGGGCTGACCCTGGCGTCGATCGGCTACGGCACGCTGACCACCTTCGTCACGCTCTATTACCTGGAGCGCGGGTGGGCTGGCGCGGCCTGGTGCCTGAGCGCCTTCGGCGTGTGCTTCATCCTGTCCCGGTTGCTGTTCGTCAATGCAGTCAATCGATTTGGTGGCTACAACGTCGCCATCGCCTGCATGGCCACCGAGATGCTCGGTTTGACCCTGTTGTGGCTGGCACCTTCCCCACTCTGGGCGATGGTCGGGGCCGGGCTGACCGGTTTCGGCCTGTCGCTGGTGTATCCGGCGCTGGGGGTGGAAGCGATCCGCCAGGTCCCCAGCAGCAGCCGAGGTGCCGGGCTGGGTGCGTATGCGGTGTTCTTCGACCTGGCACTGGCCATCGCCGGTCCGTTGATGGGGGCCGTGGCCGTGCATCTGGGCTATGCCGCGATTTTCTGCGTGGCCGCGCTACTCGCGTTGTCAGGGGTTGGCCTGACGCTGTTGCTGGCCCGTCGCGGCTGAACGCTCGGCCGGCGCCGGCGCGCCGAGCGCCTGGCTGAAGAATGCGCCGGTTTCGCTGCGCAGCGAACGGTGAATATGGCGGCGATCGACACCGTCGGCATCCTTGCACAGCACGGGCATGCGCTGGTGCTGCTCAGCATCGCACGGCGCCATGAACACGAAGTGCCCGGCGCCCGCCAGCAGGCGATAGTCCGGGGTCACCGGCAGTTTGCGCGCCAGCGCATCGGCGTTGTGCTCCAGCGCCAGCAAGCGATCGTCGTCACCACTGTAGATCAGTGCCGGCACCTGCACGCCCGCCAGGGCATGGCGCCCGAACATCAGGCTCAGGGGAGCCATCAGCATCACCGCCCCGACGCGCGAATCGGCCTTTGCCGTCAGTTCGCTGTGGTCGGCGATCAGCACGCCGTGGGTCTTGCAGGCGTCGGCATCCATGGGGCGCTCCTGGCAATAGCGGCGCAGGCGCTCCAGGTCAGGCTGGGCACCGGACAGGATCAGCGCGGTCTCGCCCCCGGCGGAATAGCCGATCACGCCGACCTTGCCATCGTTCAGGTACGGCGCCAGGAACCCATCGTCGCGCGCGGCGGAGATGGCGGCACTGACCTGCAACGGGCGGCCATAGAGGTTGCTGAGCGTGCCCAGGCGGCTATGGTCACGGTTGTTGTCGCCGGGGTGGATCACCGCCACCACGACGAAACCCTGGCGCGCCAGGCCATTGGCCAGGTCGTGCAGCGCCATGGGGCTGCCGGTGTTGCCGTGGGAAATCACCAGCAGCGGGAACTGCCCCATGGCCACCGGGGCCTCCTCGGCCACTCGGGTCTGATAGCCCTCGATGCGCACGGTGCGCGCCTCGCCGCTGGAGGGGTAGAACACCAGTGCCTGCATCGGACGGGCATCCACCGGGTCGGACAGGTTCATGCGGTGCAACCCGGCCACCCAAGGCGCCGCGGCAACGTGGGTAATGACGCTGGCAAGCAGCATGAGCATCAGCAAGCGACAGGTTCGGGACATGCACAGGCGCTCCCGCCGGGGCGGACGTATGGCACCAGCTTAGAACCCGCTGCACTCGGCCTGCATGAAAAAACGATGAAAAAAAACCGACTGGCGCCAAGGCGTCAGTCGGCTTTTTCAGCTATCGCAGGCTTCAGGCTGCGGCGAACAGCGGACCTGCGATCTGCGCCTGGGCAGCGTCGATGGCCTTGGCACGGTGCTCCGGGCCGTAGGCCAGGCCGTGGGCGCGCACGATTTCCAGGTCAGTGATACCGACGAAGCCAAGGAACACCTTGAGGAAATCTTCATGACCCACGCCGGTCGGCTGGCCCTGGTGCAGGCCACCGGCCGTGGAGACCAGGATGACCTTCTTGTCGCCGCACAGGCCTTCGGGGCCGGCTTCGGTGTAGCGGAAGGTCTTGCCGGCGACCGCCACGCGGTCGATCCAGGCCTTGAGCTGGGTCGGCACGGTGAAGTTGTACATCGGCGCACCGATCACCACCGCGTCGGCGGCCAGGAACTCTTCCAGGGTTTCGTTGCTCAGCCGGGCCTCGAAGGCTTGAGCTGCGTCACGCATCTCTTCCGGGGTGCCGGCAGCCACCAGGGTGGCGGCGGAGAAATGGCTGATGGCGTCGGCGGCCAGATCGCGATAGACCACTTCGATGCTCGGGTCGGCGACCTTCCAGGCCTCGACCACTTCGCGGCTCAGTTGGCGGGAGGCGGAATTGTCGCCCAGGATGCTCGAATCGATATGCAACAGTTTCATGGGACTCTCCTGTGAATGAAGACCGCGGCGGTGAGCGATCACGATGGAGAGAATCCTACCGACACAGCGAATGGCTGATAAGTCGGCAAATTTGCGTTAGTTTGTTCCACTGATAGGACAACGGACCCTTCGCATGCAAGACCTCAACGACCTGTTCTACTTCGCCCGGGTGGTCGAAGCCGGTGGTTTCGCCGCTGCCGGGCGCCAGCTGGGGATTCCCAAGTCGCGCCTGTCGCGGCGCATCGCCGAGCTGGAGGAGCGCCTGGGCACGCGCCTGCTGCAACGCACCACCCGCCAGCTCAAGCTCACCGCCGTGGGCGAACGTTACCTGACGCACTGCCAGGCCATGCTGCTGGAAGCGGAGATGGCCGACGAAGTGGTGGCCAGCATGTCCAGCGAACCGCGGGGCAGGCTGCGGGTGTCCTGCCCCGTGGCGTTGGCCCATGCCTTCCTGCCGGGGGTGATCAGTCGCTTCCTGGCTCAGTACCCCCAGGTCCAGCTCGACATGGTGCTGCTCAACCGCCGAGTCGACCTGATCTCCGAGGGCATCGATGTTGCGCTGCGGGTACGCGACCTGGGCGATGAAGACCCAGCCCTGGTCACCCGACGCCTGCGCCAGGCGCAGATGCAGCTGGTGGCCGCGCCGGGCTTCGCCGACCATGTCCGTGAGCCTGCGCAGTTGGCGAGCCTGCCGGTACTGGGCGCGGCCGAGGCGGACCGCCTGGTGCATTTCCGTCTGTTCGGCCCCCAGGGTCGCCAGGAAGAACTGGCGCTGGAACCACGCCTGGCGATCGACGATTTCGTGGTGCGCAACGCCGCCGTGCGCGCTGGCCTGGGCTTTACCGCCCTGCCCAGCATGTTCTGTGAAGAAGAGCTCGAGCGTGGCGAGCTGGTGCGCCTGCTGCCGGAGTGGTCGCTGCCCGGCGGCTTCCTGCAGGCGGTCTATCCGCATCGGCGGGGCCTGCTGCCAGCGGTGCGGGTATGGATCGATCACCTGGCGGCGTCATTCGAAGCCTGTGGAGAGCGTTATGTCTGAGAACAGGATGGCGCAGGAGCAGGTCGCGGCGTTCTGCCTGAGCCTGCCCGGGGCGCGCGAAGACTACAAATGGGGCGGTATCCGAGTATTTTCCGTGGCCGGCAACAAGATGTTCGCGGTGCTGGACCTGGCGGGCGCCGGACTTTCGTTCAAGGTCGCCGATGAACTGTTCCTGGGCTACTGCGATCGCCCGGGGATTCGCCCGGCGCCCTATCTGGCGCGGGCGAGGTGGATCAGCATGGTGCCGCCCTACCCCATGGGACATGCAGAGCTGAGCGATCTGCTGCGCCGCTCGCATCAACTGGTGGTACGCCGCTTGCCCAAACGCTCACAGGCAGGATTGCTGCTCGATTGAGCCGTCAGATCACCTGACCCAGCCAGCGTCCACCGAGCAGCAATTGATCGACCCAGAAAAACTGGTGCATCGCGACGATGCTCCAGAACACCATCTGGTAGGACAGCTTGCGGGTCTTGTGCCGGAACAGCTGCTGCGCCAGCAGGGCGCCCGGCCAGCCGCCCAGCAGTTCGCTGGCGTGCAGGACCTTTTCCGGCGTACGCCAGGCTTGCGTGCGCGCCTGCTGCTTGTCCTGCCAATACAGCAGCAGGCTGATCAGGCTCATGCTCGGGTAGAGCGCCAGGGGGATCCAGGACTGGCCGCCCAGGCCCATGCGCAATGCCCCGAGCAGCGGCAACAGACACAACAGTGCCAACGCCAGCAGCTTCAGGCGCGCATTGCGCACGCCCTGATCGGCCCGCCCGGACGCCCCCTGCATGCGCGCCATCTCAGCCGTGCGCCGTCGACCAGTCGACCCAGCCGAACTCCCAGGTCGCCAGGATCAGCAGGCCGAAAGCGATACGGTACCAGGCGAACACGGCGTAGCTGTGGTTGGCGATGAACTTGAGCAGCCCGCGCACGGCGATCATGGCGAAGATGAACGACACCACGAAGCCCAGCGCGAATACCGGCAGATCGCCCGGCTGGAACAGATCACGGTACTTGTAGCCCGAGTACACCGCGGCACCGACCATGGTCGGCATCGCCAGGAAGAACGAAAACTCGGTCGCCGCCTTGCGCGACAGGCCGAACAGCAGGCCGCCAATGATGGTCGAGCCGGAGCGCGAAGTACCGGGGATCATGGCCAGGCACTGGACAAAGCCGATCTTCAAGGCGTGGTGCCAGCGCATGTCGTCGACCTGATCGACCTCCACCCGGTGCTGCCGCCGCTCGGCCCAGAGCATGATCACGCCGCCCACCACCAACGCCGCGGCAACGGTTATGGGGTTGAACAGGTATTCATGGATCAGGTCGGCGAACAGCACGCCGAGCACCACCGCTGGCATGAACGCGATCAGCAGGTTGGCGGTGAAACGCCGTGCCGGCGCTTGCGTCGGCAGACCCAGCACCACATCGAAGATCTTGCGTCGGAATTCCCAGACCACCGCCAGGATGGCGCCGAGCTGGATGATGATATTGAACGCCATCGCGCGTTCGCCGCCGAAACCGATCAGGTCGGCGACGATGATCTGGTGCCCGGTACTCGAGATCGGCAGGAACTCCGTCAGACCCTCGACCACGCCCAAGATGATTGCCTGCACGGCACTCCAAAAATCCATCATTCCCCCAAGTGCGACGCTGCGCGTGGCAGGCCGCTTGTTTTGATCTACATGGTCATGCCGCACGCGGCGCGTGCTTTTTACAGCGCCAGCCGGCCAGAACGCCAGCTGAAAAGCTCAGCAGGCTAAAGGTTTCATCTGCGGCGGCCGAAATCCTAACAGAGCGCAGGTTTCAAGACTCGTCTTACCTGCAACACGCAATTGCCCGAAGCACACATTAGCCATTGGTCGAGTGGGGACTGACCACAAAGCATGCTTGGATGCCTTCGATAAAAAGAACAACACTGGAGTAATGCATCATGAACACCCTGAGGTCGATGTCGATCAGCCGTCGTCTGTGGCTGATCCTGCTGGTGGCCGTGGCCATGTTGCTGGTGTTGGGCCTGCTGATGCTGCGTCAGCTGCATGGCGACCTGTACCAGGCCAAGGCCGAGAAGACCCGCCACGTGGTGCAGACCGCCGCCGGTGTGCTGGCCTACTACCAAGGCCTGGAGGCCGCCGGCACCCTGACCCGCGAAGCCGCCCAGCAACAAGCCCTGCAAGTGGTACGGGGACTGCGCTACGACCAGAATGACTATTTCTGGATCAACGACCTGCAACCGAAGATGATCATGCACCCGGCCAATCCCAAGCTCGATGGCCAGGACCTTTCCGCCATTCGCGACCCTGATGGTTTCGCCGTGTTCAACGAGATGGTCGCCCTCGCCCGCGGCCAGGGCGCAGGTCCGGTCGACTATCGCTGGCCGAAGCCCGGCGCCAGCGAACCGGTGGCCAAGACCTCCTATATCCAACTGTTCAAGCCGTGGGGCTGGATCATCGGCTCGGGCGTGTACGTCGACGATGTGCAGGCCGAGTTCGCCCGCCAGCTGCGCGATGCCTCGCTGGTGGGCCTGGGCATCGCCCTGCTGATGGCGCTGCTGGTCATGCTGATCGCCCGCAGCATCGCCCTCCCGCTACGGGAGGCGGTGCAAGCCATGGGCAACATCGCCAGCGGCGAAAGCGACCTGACCCGGCGCCTGGACACCCACGGTCGCGACGAGATCACCCACCTGGGCGAGCACTTCAACCGCTTCAACGGCAAGTTGCAGGGTGTGATCGGTCAGTTGCAGGGCGCCGCCCACGCCCTGGCCGAGTCGGCCGGCCACGTCGGTGACAACGCGGGCTCCGCCCAGGCACGCAGTGCCCAGCAGTCCCAACAGATGGACCAGGTGGCCACCGCCGTCAATGAAGTCACCTATGCCGTGCATGATGTGGCCCGGCATGCCGAACAGGCCGCCAGCGAAATGCGCAGCGCCCAGGCCCAGGTAGGCCATGGCCAGCAGGCCATCCATGGCAGCCTGCAGCAGATCGACCGCCTTTCGGCGACCATCGACCAGGCCGTGCAGGTGATCCGCGAGCTGGCCAGCCACAGCACCCGAATCGGCGGCGTGCTCGAAGTGATCCGCTCGATCGCCGAACAGACCAACCTGCTGGCCCTCAACGCCGCCATCGAAGCGGCGCGGGCCGGCGAACAGGGGCGCGGCTTCGCCGTGGTCGCCGACGAGGTGCGCTTGCTGGCCCAGCGCACCGCTCAGTCGACCGCCGAGATCCAGACCATGATCGAACATCTGCAAGGCCAGTCGGAAGCGGCGGTACGCGCCATCGACACCAGCAGCGAAGCCTCGCGCCAGACCGTCGAGCAGGCCCGCGAGGCCGGCAGCAGCCTCGACGCGATCAGCCAGGCGCTGGGCAATCTTGGCGCGCTGAATGCCTCGATCGCCAGCGCCACGCTGCAGCAGTCCCACGTGGTCGAGGAGATCAACCGCAACGTCACCGAGACCGCTGGTCTGTCGCAGCAGACCGCCGAGGCGGCGCGCCAGTCCAGCGATGCCGGCGCCGCGCTGACGCGCTTGAGCGAGGAACTGGAGCAGTTGCTGCGCCAGTTCAGGGTCTAGCAACCCACGCGGAACCTGTGGGAGCGGGTTTATCGGGGCGCCGGGCACCGGCTGCGCCGGTGTTCGCGGCTGAAGCCGCTCCCACAGGGTGCAGCGAACGGCTTGAAGCCTGCGCCTCGAAACTTGTAGCATCGCGCCCTTTCCCCGCCCAAGGATCGCCGATGTCCGGCCTCGAACTCTTCGCCGCCGCGCTCGGCGTCATCGCCGTCTGGCTCACCGTCAAGCAGAACCCTTGGTGCTGGCCGATCGGGCTGGTGATGGTGGTGCTCTACAGCTGGATCTTCTACGAGGTCAAGCTGTACTCGGACATGCTCCTGCAACTGGTCTACGCGGTGTTGCAGCTGTATGGCTGGTGGCAGTGGACCCGGCCCGACCGGGTCGAGGATGCCCGCCAGGTCTCCCGCCTGGCCCCGGCGCCCATGCTCAAGGGCCTGGCCGCCGGCCTGCTGGCCAGCCTGCTGCTGGGCGCTGGCATGGCGCACTGGACCGACGCCGCGCAACCCTGGCTGGATGCCGCGCTCACAGGCTTCAGCCTGGTCGCGCAACTGTGGATGGCGCAAAAGCGCCTGCAATGCTGGGCGCTGTGGGTCGTGGTGGACGTGATCTTCGTCGGCCTGTTCCTGTACAAGGGCCTGTACCTCACCGCCGCGCTCTATGCCCTGTTCACCCTGATCGCCGTGCGTGGCTGGCTGGAGTGGCGCCGCGACCCGGCGCTGGCCAGCGCATGAAGGTCCTGGTGCTGTGTGGCCCGGAGTCCAGCGGCAAGAGCTGGTTGAGCGGCGAAATCCAGGCGCATTTCGGTGGCGTGCTGGTGGGTGAGTACGTGCGCCACTTCATGGAGCGCGAACAGCGCGACACCTGCTATGCCGACATCCCCGCCATCGCCCGCGGCCAGCTGGCCTGGGAAGACCAGGCCCGGGCCCAGGCGCCGGAGCTGCTGATTCTCGACACCCACCTGCTCAGCAACATCCTGTGGAGCCGGGCGCTGTTCGGCGACTGCCCTGACTGGATCGAGCAGGCGCTCGACGCCCGGCATTACGACCTGCATCTGCTGCTGCGACCCGAAGGCGTGCCGTGGGTGGGCGACGGCCTGCGCTGCCAACCCCGGCTGGAGGAACGCCAGGCGTTCTTCGACGACAGTCTTGCCTGGTTGCAGCGCCACCGGCAGACGATGCGGATCATCGATGGCGACTGGCCACAGCGCAGCGCGGCGGCCTTGAACGCGGTTCAGTGTCTGCTGGATGGCAAATCTCCCATCTGCTCCACCGAGTGTTAAGGCGCTGATACACCCCAATGGGCCAAGTCCCCGTATTTGTGGGCATCCCACCAGTTCCGGGGGCGGTGTCACGCGGATGAAACACCTTCGGGAAAACCGCCGCTGCGCCGCGCCGTTGCCGAGCCTGGCGCCTGCTCGACCCGCAATCTGTCTCAGCGCTGTTACAACAAAATCCCGACGCTCTTGATACTGACTCGCAACCTCATGATTCATAAGCGATAACAAAAACCGGCACAGCTTCTGCTCTCCTTCTCGCAACGCCCGGCCACACGGCCGCCACGCCGAAGAAGGAATTGCCATCGTGGGGAAAAAAGACAACGGCATCTACCGCCTCCTGCTGCTCGGATGCGTATTGGGGTCGAGCCTGGGCCTCCCGGCCCACGCCGAAAACGGCATTGTCGTCATCACACGCGAAGTCCAGACACGCAACGCGATCCGTGCCCCACTGATCCCCGACCCCAGCCCGGTCACCGTCAACACCAATCCTTCCGCGCACATCCTCAGACAGACCCATGAGCTGAGCGATGGCGACTTCGCCAGCATCAGCAGCGGCGCGGGCATCAACTCGCTGATCACCCAGCAGACCAACAACATCGGCGCCAACATCAGCAACCAGACCCAGCTGCCCAACATCGCCGGCGGGCGTGGATCGGGCGGCGGCGGCAACGGCATCGCCAACATGGTCAACTCAAACGTCCAGCAAGGCCTGGGCGCGCTGAAGATCCTCAACGGAGGGCAGTGACATGCGGCATACCCTGCTGTTCCTGGCCACCCTGTGCAGTGCATCGGCCTTCGCCCAGTCCCCGGTCGTCAACAATGCCACCATCGACAGCTCCGGCGCCCGCTACGAAGGCAACCTGGGAGTCAACCAGGCAGCCGGCGACCAGCAGCAACAGGTCAACGCCCGGGCCATCGCCATTGGCCACGATGCCGCGGCGAGCACCCAGATCCACCAGCGCCTGCGCACCCACGTCGATCCTGCGATCGACGCACAGGCCAGCATCCAGGGCGACGCCTTCAGCCGTGGCAACGGCATCCTGGGGGTCAACCAGAGCGCCGGCGCCAGCAACCAGCAAGCCAACGCACTGCGCATCAGCGTCAGTGCCCAACCGCAAAGCATCGACGACAGCGTCCTTCTGCAACAGAACGTGGCGCTGCTCAACAGCTCGGATTCGACCGCACCGACACCCGGCCATCGCCAGGTCAGCACCAGCGACCAGGCATTCACCGGTAGCCGTGGGGTGGTGCAGTTGAATCAGAGTGCCGGGGTGGGAAACCGAACGGCCAACACCCTGAGCATCCGGGTCGCGGATTGACCCAAACCGGCAGCAACAACACTTAACCTAAAAAAAGTACGGAGAATCACCATGAAACCCTCGATGGCACTCAAGCCTCTGGTTTTCGCAATCGCTGCGATCATGGCTGTAGCTGTACAAGCTGGGCAGAATGATCCGCGTGGCCATGGCCACAACAATGGCCACGGCAACAACAACGGTCATCACACCCCTCCTCCTACCAAGATCCCTGTGTATGCCACCGCAAATGCCTGGGACAAGCAAAGCAGCACCAACAACCGTATCCGCAACGAAGGGACGGTGAACGAAGCTGAAATGAGCAGCTCGGCCTCCGGCACCAGCGGCAACGTGGGTGTCAACGTGGCGGCCGGCGCCGGCAACCAGCAGGACAACGCCGCCGCCATCGCCAACGCCGGCGCCGACTCCAGCCTGGACAACAGCTTCGTGTTCGGCTCCGCCTCGGCCACCGCGGATGTACGCCAGTACAGCAACAACAACCGGGTCGACAACTACGGCACCACCAACTCCGGCATCATGAGCGGCTCGGGCAACAACGGCAGCGGCAACATGGGCATCAACATTGCTGGTGGCGACCTCAACCAGCAGAAAAACACCATGGCCATTGCCAACTCCAATGCGCCACTGGGCAACGCCACCGCCACCGCCTCCGCCGACCAGAACGGCCCAGGCCTGGTCGTGAACAACAACGCCGACCGCACCTATCGGGTCGATACGCTGTCGTTCACCACGACCCAAAGCGGCAGCGCCTCGTTCAACAAGGATTCCAGCTACAGCAAGGACAGCAGCGCCTCGTCGAGCTGGGAAGCCGCCGGTGCAAAAAGCTGGAACGCCAGTGGTTCGAAGAGCTTCGACGCCAGCGGTTCGCGCAGTCACGAGTCGAGCTCCTCGGCTAGCGGCTCTCTGAACGCTTCGCTGGAGGCTTCGGCGGACGGCAGCGTGACCCATACCCAGGACTATGGCCGCCACGAGCGCAGCCGCACCGACTCGTTCGATGCTTCGCTGAACGCCTCGATCGACGCTTCGTATGAAAAATCGCACGAGAAGTCTTCCAGCTCCTCGTTCGAGAAAGCCTACGACTCTTCGTTCGAAAAAGCCTACGACTCCTCCTATGAGAAGTCGGGCAGCGCCTCCAACGAGTCGTCGAAGTCCGGTTCGAAGAGCTTCAGCGAATCCAGCTCCTACGACCTGAGCAACACCGTGTCGTTCCAGGTGCTGACCCCTACTGGCTGGGCTAACCCTGTAACCAACACCGCCACCCTGAGTGGCTCGGTGAATGGCGGCAGCGGCAACCTCGGCGTCAACGTGGCAGCCGGTGTGGGCAACCAGCAAAGCAACTCGCTGGCCATCTCCAACACCTCGTTCTGAGTGGCATGACCAGGAGGCCCCCTTTGGGGGCCTCTCTTCGACAAGACCAGGAGGCTACCGACCATGCGTATGATCGCCTTGGCGTTTCTGCTTTGCATGGCCAGCTACAGCGAGGCGGCGCAGATGCCGCTTTCCGTTTTGCCGGGGGGGGCGGTGATCTACAAGCCCATCCAGAGCATACGCGAGCGCAAGTTCGCCGACCTGGTGCAACAGAAGACCGATTTCAGTTGCGGCGCCGCGTCGCTGGCAACCATCCTGCGCCAGGCCTACTGGCTGGATGTCGACGAACAACAGGTCATCGAGGGCATGCTGGCCCACGCCGACCAGGACCTGGTCCGGGTCCAGGGCTTCTCGATGCTCGACATGAAGCGCTACGTGGAAAGCCTGGG
This sequence comes from Pseudomonas sp. GD03858, assembly GCF_029840925.1. Taxonomy (GTDB): domain Bacteria; phylum Pseudomonadota; class Gammaproteobacteria; order Pseudomonadales; family Pseudomonadaceae; genus Aquipseudomonas. The sequence continues at coordinate 2,412 of NZ_JAOCDM010000108.1, read as the reverse complement.
CATGCGCGCCCGCGGCTACCGGGTAGCCGCCGACACCCTTAACAGCGTGCGTATCCCGGTCGTGGTGCTGATGGACATCCGTGGTTACAAGCACTTCGTGGTCCTACAGAAGGTCGACAAGGGCTGGGTGTACATCGGCGACCCGGTGCTGGGACACAAGCGCTACAAAGTCGACGATTTCCTCAAGGGCTGGAACGGCATCATCTTCGCCGTCATCGGCCAAGGTTACGACAAGACCAACGCCTTGCTCGACCCGCCACTGCCGCTGAGCGCCAAGGGCCGCGTCAATACCTTCACCCCGGTGAAAGACGCCGAACTGATGGACTTTGGCTTCATCCGCAGCGACTTCTTCTAATGACAATCGAGCACGAAGCTCCGGGAGCATCCGATGAAGACCCCAGCGTGGCTCACCCTGATATGCCTGGCCGCCGCCCTGCCAATCCAGGCGGAGACGTTCAAGCCCATTGAACTGAAGGATCAGGAGCTGGCCAACTTGCGGGGCCGCTACGTGATGCCCGGACGCATCGTCAGTTTCGGCATCGTCATGACCAGCACCTGGCAGAACGCCAACGGCGACATCATCGGGGCCACCTCCTCGATGCAGATCCAGCAGACGACCATCAAACCTCAGTTCTACGTATCGATGATCGACAAGAAAGGCACCGGCACGTCGAGCTCGCAAGGCGTCGGCAGCGTCACCGGCGGCGGCGGCCTGAACGCGACCGAAGGCGTCACCCAGGTGGTGCGCGCGGCCGGCGACAACAACACCGCCTACAACAACGTCGACATCAACGTCAGCAAAGGCAACCAGGCGCCGGATGTGCAGCAGCAGGGTCAGGTGCTGGCGACGGGATCGACGCTGGTCAGAGCCAATGACGCAGGCTCGCTGAGCGTGTCCGCGACCGGCTCCGGCGTGCAGCTCAATGTGCTGGCCAACAACAACCAGGGCAGCACCCTGCAGCGGATCGCCGAAGGTGGCCTGATGCAGAACGCCACGCTGCTGGGCAACGGCAACCAGGTCAGCAACCTCACCTCGCTCAACGTCGTGCTGCGCGACAACGTGGCCACCAACTCGCTGAACGGCAACCTTGACCAGCTCAAAGGACTTCGCGCGCTCGGATACTGATCTACGCTGTGTCTCATCGTATGTAGTCAGAAGGGACGGCTTACCCATGCAACGATCGCTGACGTTCAGAGCTGTAGTCTGTTTGAGCACACTGGCCCCCGCAACAGCGCTGTATGCAGCTCCGGACCCGCAGGTCGAGGCATTGAAGCAAGAGCTGCGCGAGTTGAGACAGCGCTACGAAGCCCAGCAGAATGCCCTGATGGTGCTCGAACAACGTGTACGGCAGGTTGAGGAAACCCCTGCGGCGCCCCCTCCAAAACGTCTGACCAAGTCGCCATCCTCGCCGGCCAAGGGGGCCCAGACCGTGGCCTCGGGCTCATCGACCGGCGCTGGCAGCTCATATGGCCAGTCGCTCAGGGACGATTCGGAGCCGGCGCAGAGCGTTTCCAACCTGTATGACGAAGCCAGCGGCTTCTTCGGCGGCGGCAAGTTCAGTTTCGAAACCGGCCTGACCTATACCCACTACGATACCCGGGCGCTGACGCTCAACGGCTTCCTGGCGCTGGACTCGATCTTCCTGGGCAACATCAACCTCGACCGCATCAAGGCGAACAACTGGACCCTGGACCTGACCGCGCGCTACAACCTGGACCAACGCTGGCAGTTCGACATAAACGTGCCAGTGGTCTATCGCGAATCCACCTATTCCTCCGGTGGCGCCGGCGGCTCCGGCCCGGCCACGTCGGACGCCTCGGTCACTCGGGACCCCACCATCGGCGATATCAACGTCGGCATTGCCTACAAGTTCCTCGACGAGTCGGAAAACCTGCCCGACGCTGTCGTCACCCTGCGCGTCAAGGCGCCCACCGGCAAGGACCCGTATGGCATCAAGCTGGTCGAGGACCCGACCAACAACAACCTGTCGGTGCCCGAGAGCCTGCCGACCGGCAACGGCGTCTGGGCGATCACGCCGGGGATCTCGCTGGTCAAGACATTCGACCCGGCCGTGCTGTTCGCCAGCCTGTCCTACACCTACAACATGCAGGACTCGTTCAGCGACATCAGCCCGCAGGTCAACAGCAAGGTGCCCGGCGACGTGAAACTGGGTGATTCCTGGCAGATCGGCGGCGGTATCGCCTTTGCCCTGAACGAGCGGATGAGCATGTCGTTCTCGGTCACCGACCAGTTCGCCCGCAAGAGCAAGATCAAGCCCGATGGCGGCGACTGGCAGTCGATCACCAACAGCGACTACAACGCCGCGAACTTCAACGTCGGCCTGACCTTCGCCGCCACCGACAACCTGACCATCGTCCCCAACCTTTCGATCGGCCTGACCGAGGATGCGC
>NZ_JAOCDM010000107.1 GCF_029840925.1 Pseudomonas sp. GD03858 | reverse complement strand
CTGGCATCGACCGTCAACCCGACCTGCTCGATCAGCTGCGCCGCCCCCGCGATGGCGGCCAGCGGCGTGCTGTCCAGCTGCGTCAGCCCCAGGTGGAACAACGCCCGCGCAGCCTCCAGCAGTTCGATTTCGGCCAGCTTCAGGGGCAACTGATGCCCTTTGTACTCACGCACCAGTCGGTCAAGCGCTGTGGCCAGTTCCGCCACCGGCATCACCCCGGCCATGGCCGCGCTGCCCTTGAGCGTGTGCAAGGCGCGCTGCAGGCTGTCGCTGACCGGCGCGCCCTGGGGATCGGCGCTGCGCAGGAAGGCATCGAGCCCGGCAAGGTGGGTCTGGGCCTCGTTGCGGAAGATCTCCAGCAACTGCGGGTCGAGCCCATCGACGCGGGCGCTGGCCGGCGCGTCATTGAGCGCCAGGGCATGCAGGTGGCCTGCCAACTGTTCGGTTTCCGCGCTGGCCGGCAGCTGGCCGGCGGCGAAGTCGGCCAGCAGGTCGGGCAGGCGCACGAACACCTGCTGCAACGCCACCAACCCCTCTGAGCTGAGCACGATACGTCCTTCCAGTACCTGGTTGAGCAGGTGTTCGGCGCCCCAGGCCAGCTCCGCCAAGGCCTCGGCGTGGACCATGCGTCCGCTGCCCTTGAGCGTGTGCAGGGCGCGGCGTACTTCGACCAGGGCATCGCGCAGGCCATTGTCGGCGCGCCAGCGCAGCCAGTGGCGCTCGATCTCCGGCAACAGTTCGCCGGCTTCTTCGAGAAACACTTCGCGCAGCTCGTCATCGACCTCGTCCCCGGCCAGGCCGCCAGTGGCGACCAGTCGCGAACACTGCACGCCCAGTGCGGCCAGGCTGGCCCGGGCCATGTCGAGAAAGCGCTGGGCGTCGGCCAACGGGTCGGCCACCCGCCACTGCAGCCAGGCTTCGCCTGCGCTCAACGCATCGGCCAGGTACGCCAGTTCGTCCGCCGACGGCTCGTCCTCGAGGTGAACCAGCCAGCCCTGCACGTAACCGGCGCAACCGCCGAACACCTCGGCGGCGTCAGCCAGCATCAACATGGCCAGCGCCCCCCGCACCTGCTGCAACAGGCCCGGCAAGGCCTGCAGGCGCTGGCGCGACCAGTCCGACTCCAGGCAATCGCCGATCAGGTCCTTGGCCTGTTGCAGCACGTTCAGGCATTCGTTGAGCAGCAGCTGGCGCAGATCGGCCAGGTCCGAACCCGGCAGGCTGCCGAGGGCGGTCTCTTCCAGCGGGCCGACCATGCCGTTGAGCGTCGCCTCGACGTACAACAGCGCGCCAGCCACGTCCATCAGCACCGCCTCATCCACCGCCCCGTCCCGCTCGACCAGGGCCTGCAACGTCAGGACCTGATCGATGATCACCCGCCGCGGCTGCTGGAAACCGAGCACCGCCAGGGTATCGGCGACGTGCCGCAGGGGCGCGAGCAGGGCTTCCAGTGGTTCGTTCGGCGCGCGCTCGGCGACGAACGGATCCAGGCGGTCCTTGATCCGCATCAGGTCGTCGCACAGCGCCGTCACCACCGAGCGCAATGCGTCACGCCCGGTCCCAGCCTGCATGTGCTCGCGCCAGCTGCCCAGGGAAAGATCGAGGTTGGCCAGGTCCGCCGGCCCCGCCAGGCGCTGCCCGAGCTCGCCCAGCAGGCTGGCCTGGGCCAGCGGCTCGGCGCCCCGGCAGGCGCGCAGCTGGTTGAGCAGCGGCATGACCACCAGCGGCAGGTCGTGCCGTGCGCCGCGCAGCCGGTCGAGGTATGGCGGCAACTGCTCCAACCCACGGAACAACGCCCCCAGGCAATCGCCGCGAGGGCTGACCTGGCCGTCGACCATGGCCCGCCCGAGCAGCTCCAGCTCCTCGGCCAGGCGCATGGCGCCCGGCAGTTCGAGCATGCGCAGGCAGCCATGGACCTGATGCAGGTTGTCGACGAAAAATGCCAGCATCGACACGTCGCCCGGCTCGCCCGAAAAGCGCTCCAGGGCCTGGCGCGCCTGGCCCAGGCAATCGAGGATCGGTGCCTTGGTCCAGGCCAGGGCCACCGTGTCGTGGCGTTCGCGGTGCCCCGTGCTCGCTGTCACGCCCAGCGCCCTCACGATCGCTGCGCCGGTTTCGGCAAGGTGAAGCCGGACACCGAGCGGCGCATCTCGCTGGCCATGCGCGCCAGGTGGCGGATGCTGTCGGCGGTGGCGCCGGAGCCGGCGGAGGTCTGCGCGGTGATCTGCTGGATCACCGCCATGGTGTGGGAGATCTGCCCGGCGGACGAGGTCTGCAACTGGGCGGCATCGGAGATGCTGTGGATAAGCTCGGCCATGGTCTGCGACACGCCTTCGATCTCGGCCAGCGCCACCCCGGCATCCTGGGCCAGGCGCGCGCCGCGCACCACCTCGGCGGTGGTCTGCTCCATGGAAATCACCGCCTCGTTGGTATCGGCCTGGATGGTACGCACCAACGCCTCGATCTGCCGGGTGGCCGAGGACGAGCGCTCGGCCAGGCGCTGCACCTCGTCGGCGACCACGGCGAAGCCGCGCCCGGCCTCGCCGGCCAGCGACGCTTGGATCGCCGCGTTGAGGGCGAGAATGTTGGTCTGGTCGGCAATGTCGTCGATCAGGCTGACGATATCGCCGATTTCCTGGGAAGACTCGCCCAGGCGCTTGATTCGCTTGGCGGTGTCCTGGATCTGCTCACGGATGTTGTCCATGCCGTGGATGGTGTTGTGCACCACCTCGTTGCCCTTGTTGGCGATGGTCACCGAGCGCTCGGCCACCTTGGCCGACTCGTAGGCATGGGCCGAGACCCGGTCGATCGACTCGACCATGTCGCCCACCGCCTCGGAGGCCTCGCTGATCTGCTCGGCCTGGTGCTCGGAGGCCTTGGCCAGCTGGCGGGCGGTGTTCTGCGTGTCCTGCACGGCGGCGGCGACCTGCTCGGCGCTGTGGTTGATGGTGGCCACCAGGTCGCGCAGTTGGTCGACCGAATAGTTGATCGAGTCGGCGATGGCCCCGGTGAAGTCCTCGGTGACCGACACGGTGACCGTCAGGTCGCCGTCGGCCAACTCTTCGATTTCATCGAGCAAGCGCATGATCGCCTGCTGGTTGCGCTCGTTCTTCTCGGCGGTCTCGCGCAACTGGCGGCTGGTGGCGCGGACCATCACCAGCCCGATGAGGATGATCGAGGCCAACGCCAGCAAGCCGAGCACGTAGCCGCCGACAGTGTCCAGGGTGCGCCCGCCCGCCAGGTTCTCGAAACCGTTGGCCAGGTGCGAGGCTTCGTCGAGCAACGTCTGCGAAAGGCTGAAGATATTGCTCGCGGCTTCGCGCACACGCAGCAACTCGGGCGAGGTCTCGAGGATTTCATCCACGGAGCCGGCAACGAACTGGAACAGCTCGGCGATCTCGGCCAGGCGGGCCCGAGCGTCGGCGTCCTCGACCCGGGTCACCTGGATCGCCGGATTGCCGGCGAGCATGCCTTCGAGCACCTGGCCGAAGCGGCTGGCATCACGGCCAAAGGCATCGGCGGCCTGCGCCGAGCTGTCATCACCGGCGAGCACGGTATTGACCGAGCCGAGGATGCGCTCGGCCAGCAGCAACTGGCGCTGGGCCACCGCCACCTGGCTGGCCGGGGCGCCGCTCTGCAGCAGGATCTCGACGACCTTTTCGTACTCCACCTGCAGCTGCGGCACGGTTTCGGCCAGGGTGGCGGCCACCTGATGCAGTGACAGCACGGTCTGCTCGCTGGCGAGGATGGTGTCGGTGTTCTTGCGCAGGTTCTCCCAGTCCTGGCGCACCGCGTCCATTTCGTCGCGCACGGTCGCGGACGCGGCGGGCAGGCCGGTGGTCTTGTCGCCTTCGCGCAGGTAGCTCCAGCGCCGCTCGAAATCGTTGCGCGCATCGCTCAGCAACCTGAACGCCAGGGCCTTGCCGGCGGCGGCCTCGGTGGCATTCTTGGCGATGCGCTGGGACAGCACGCGCAGCTCGCCGGCATGGCCGATGTACTGTTTGTCGTGGTTGGCCTGGGTATTGAGGTAGGCGAAGTTGGCGAACAGCAGGATGATCGACAGGATCAGCACCACGAACAGCACGGTGATCTGCGCCGTGCTGCGCGGCCGCTGGGCCACGGCGGCCGGGGAAACGGTCGCGGTGGGAACGATGGGGCCTGGCTTGTTCACGTCGAAAGTCCTCTACAACGCCACGTCGAGAAAGCCCGGCGCCTGGGCCAGGGCGAACGGGCTGAAGATCGCCCAGTTGCGTTCACGGGGGAAGTGCCCTTGCACGAACGCCGCCGCGGCACGGATCAGTGGCTGCGGCGGCGACAGTTCGAGGCTGCTCAGGGCGAAATGCTGCAAGCCCACCACCTCGTCCACCAGCAGCCCGGCGAACAGCTCTTCGTGGTCGAGCACCAAAACCCGCCGCTGCTTGCCCGGGGCCGCCGGCCCCAGGCCGAAGAACGCGCACAGGTCCATCACCGGCAACAGCCGCCCGCGCAGGTTGGCCACCCCGCGCACCCAGGGCTGCACGCCCGGGACCCGGCTGCTGCGGGGCTCGCGCAACACTTCGGCGACCTCGCCCATGGGCGCGACGAACCATTGCCCGGCGATGCGAAAGCCGATGCCGCTCCACTGTTGCAGGCGCGTGTCCTGCGGCGGCTGGTCGGCCACCAGCAGGCGGCAGCGCCGGTCGATGTCCAGCAACAGCTCGAAGGCGGTCAGCGACGCGCCCTGGGGGCGGGTGGTCAAGCGCCGAGCACTTCTTTGAGCTTGGCGATCAGCGCGCCCTCTTCCACCGGCTTGGTCAGGAAATCGCGGGCCCCCTGGCGCTGGGCCCAGATACGGTCGGTGTCCTGGTCCTTGGTGGTCACCACGATCACCGGAATGGCACTGGTTTCCGGGTCCTTGCTCAGCTGGCGGGTGGCCTGGAAACCGTTCATGCCGGGCATGACGATGTCCATCAGCACCGCGTCGGGCTTCTCCTGGCGCGCCAGCGCCACGCCATCGGCACCGTTGTCGGCCTTGAGTACCCCATAGCCGTGCTTCTCCAGCCATTCGGTCAATCGGTACATCTCTGTCGGCGAGTCGTCGACAATCAGAACTCGGGCCATGCTGTTTCCCCATGAGGAACGTGAGACGCCGCCGCTGGGCGGTGTCAGGGTGCGTGTGGGTCCTGCGCGGCGAAACCGGGCACATGGGCGCGGATCGCATCGAGCAGTTCTTCCTTGCTGAAGGGTTTGGTCAGGAACTGGTCGGAGCCGACCACCCGGCCGCGAGCCTTGTCGAACAGGCCATCGCGCGAGGACAACAGGATCACCGGGATGTCCTTAAATTCGCTGTTGTGCTTGATCACCGCGCAGGTCTGGTAGCCGTCCAGGCGCGGCATGAGCACATCGACGAAGATGATCCGGGGTTTGTGGTCGACGATCTTGACCAGGGCGTCGAAGCCGTCACTGGCGGTGATCACCTCGCAGCCCGCCTCGCCAAGCAACATCTGGGCGGTGCGGCGAATCGTGCGGGAATCGTCGATCACCATCACCTTCAGGGGTTGTTCCATAAATTGCGCCACATTGAATGAGCTGTAAGCCGCAAGCTGCAAACTGCAAGCTGCAAGAAAAGCAGATCGGTGCGCAACGCCTCTCTCTTGTAGCTTATAGCTTGCGGCTTGCAGCTGGATCGAGCCTTTTTAGCACACTCGCGATGGCCATTCCATCCGCCGCCCCCTTGACCAGGGGCGCGCCCGGCGCCACCCTGAGCCACTTTTTTCTTTCGTGCCATCGCGGCCACCGGCCGCCAAGAGGAACTACCCCATGAGCGTTCGCCTCGGGATTGTCATGGACCCCATCGCGTCCATCTCCTACAAGAAGGACAGTTCGCTGGCCATGTTGCTGGCCGCCCAGGCCCGCGGCTGGGACCTGTTCTACATGGAGCAGCGCGACCTGTACCAGGGCCAGGGCAAGGCCCGCGCGCGGATGCGCCCGCTCAAGGTGTTCGCCGACCCGGCCCGCTGGTTCGAACTGGGCGAGGAGCAGGACAGCCTGCTGAGCGAGCTGGATGTGATCCTGATGCGCAAGGACCCGCCGTTCGACATGGAGTTCGTCTACAGCACCTACCTGCTGGAGCAGGCCGAGACCGAAGGCGTGCTGGTGGTCAACCGCCCGCAGAGCTTGCGCGACTGCAACGAGAAGCTGTTCGCCACGCTGTTCCCGCAATGCACGCCGCCTACCCTGGTCAGCCGCCGCCCGGACATCATCCGGCAGTTCGCCGCCGAGCATGGCGACGTGATCCTCAAGCCGCTGGACGGCATGGGCGGCACCTCGATCTTCCGCCACCGCGCCGGCGACCCCAACCTGTCGGTGATCCTCGAGACCCTGACCGCGCTGGGCGCCCAGCAGATCATGGCCCAGGCCTACCTGCCGGCGATCAAGGACGGCGACAAGCGCATCCTGATGATCGACGGCGAGCCGGTGGACTACTGCCTGGCGCGTATCCCGGCCAGCGGCGAGACCCGTGGCAACCTGGCCGCCGGCGGTCGTGGCGAGGCCCGCCCATTGAGCAAGCGCGACCGCTGGATCGCCGCCCAGGTCGGTCCGACGCTGCGCGCGAAGGGCCTGCTGTTCGTCGGCCTGGACGTGATCGGCGAGCACCTCACCGAAATCAACGTCACCAGCCCGACCTGCATCCGCGAGATCGACGCGGCCTACAACACCGATATCGGTGGCCAGTTGATGGATGCCATTGATCGCAAGCTGCAGGCGCGCTGACCGAGGACAGGTGGCAATGCCGTGCAGTGGGGTATTATGCGCGGCTGCAAGCTGCAAGCCGCAAGAACGTGCAGGCCTGCACTTAGCCGCTTTTACTTGAAGCTTGAAGCTTGAAGCTTGAAGCTTGAAGCTTCAGGCTTGAAGCTTGCGGCGTAAGACTCGAAGCTGCCTTTGGATACCTGATGACGCTGCCCGCCGACATCCCGCCCGACCTGTTGCCACCGCGCGTTCGCCCGGCGGACCGGCTCGGCTTTACCCTGTTCCTGGCAGCCCTGGTGCACCTGGCGCTGATCCTGGGCGTGGGCTTCAGCGTGGTCAAGCCGGCCGAAATCCGTCACACCATGGACATCACCCTGGCCACCTTCAAGAGCGAGAAGGCGCCCGAGAAGGCCGACTTCCAGGCCCAGGACAACCAGCAGGGCAGCGGCACCCTGGACAAAAAGGCGCTGCCCAAGACCACCGAGGTGGCGCCGTTCCAGGACAGCAAGATCAACAAGATCACCCCGCCACCGGCCGCCAGGCCGGAAACACCGCCGGCCCCGGCCAAGTCGGTGGTCGCCACCCAGGCGCCGAAGCCACAGAAGGTCGAGCCCAGGCCAAAAGAGAGCAAGCCGCAGCCCAAGCCCGAGACCAAGGTGCCGGACTTCGACAGCTCGCAGCTGTCCAGCCAGATCGCCAGCCTCGAGGCGGAGCTGTCCAACGAGCAGCAACTGTACGCCAAGCGCCCGCGCATTCATCGCATCAATGCCGCCTCGACCATGCGCGACAAGGGTGCCTGGTACAAGGAAGAGTGGCGCAAGAAGGTCGAGCGCATCGGCAACCTCAACTACCCCGAGGAGGCCCGGCGCCAACAGATGTACGGCAGCCTGCGCATGATGGTGTCGATCAATCGCGACGGTTCGCTGTACGAAGTGCTGGTGCTGGAGTCGTCCGGACAGCCGGTACTGGACCAGGCGGCCCAGCGCATCGTGCGCCTGGCCGCGCCGTTCGCGCCGTTCACCGGCGACCTGGCCGAGTTCGACCGGCTGGAGATCATCCGTACCTGGCGTTTTGCGCGCGGAGACAAGCTGTCGAGCAATTGACGCAAGGCTTGCTTGCCCCCTGCAGGAGCGGCCTTGTGTCGCGAAAGGGCTGCACAGCAGCCCCGGCGATTCTGCATGAGGCCAAGATCCTGGGGCCGCTACGCAGCCCTTTCGCGACACAAGGCCGCTCCTACAAGGGTCACCGACAGCCTCTCGCGCACCTTGTCAGCCTCGCCACCTGGCGCCACACTATCGCTCATGAAAACCCTCGCCCCCAGCTACCTCAAGCACCAGTTCCTGATCGCCATGCCGCACATGGCCGATCCGAACTTTGCCCAGACCCTCACCTACATCGTCGAGCACAATGCCCAGGGCGCCATGGGCCTGGTGGTCAATCGCCCGCAGGAGCTGAACCTGGCCGATATCCTCGAGCAGTTGCGCCCGGACGAACAGCCGCCGGCCAGCACCCTGCACGTGCCGATCTACCAGGGCGGCCCGGTGCAGACCGATCGCGGTTTCGTGCTGCACAGCGACGAGTGCAGCTTCCAGGCCACCGTGGCGCTGGAAGGGCTGTCGCTGACCACCTCGCAGGACGTGCTGCTGGCCATCGCCGCGGGCGTGGGGCCGAAACAGAGCCTGATCACCCTCGGCTATGCCGGCTGGGAAGCCGGCCAGCTGGAAGCGGAGCTGGCCGACAATGCCTGGCTCAACTGCCCGTTCGACCCCGAGATCATCTTCGGCCTGGCCAGCGACCTGCGCCTCGATGCCGCCGCCGCCAGCCTGGGGATCAACCTCAGCCTGCTGACCAGCCAGGCGGGCCACGCCTGATGGCCGAGCGACAGCCTGAGCTACGCCTGCTGCTGGGCTTCGACTACGGCACCCGGCAGATCGGCGTCGCCGTCGGCCAGGTCATCACCGGCCAGGCCCGCGAGCTGTGCACGCTCAAGGCGCAGAACGGCGTGCCGGACTGGAACCAGGTCGAGAAGCTGATCAAGGAATGGAAACCCGACGCCATCGTCGTCGGCCTGCCGCTGAACATGGACGGCACGCCCAGCGAGATGAGCGAGCGCGCCGAAAAGTTCGCCCGCCGCCTGCACGGTCGTTACAACCTGCCGGTGCACACCCACGACGAACGCCTGACCACCTTCGAAGCCAAGGGCGAGCAGATGGCCCGTGGCGGGCGCCACGGCAGCTACCGCGACAACCCGGTCGACGCCATCGCCGCCGCCCTGCTGCTGCAAGGCTGGCTGGAGGCCAACACTTAAATCCGCTTTGCCGCCGGACCACGCCGGCGCCCGCCTTCCAAGGAGCACGCAATGAGCCTACCCAATCCCGCCGACCTGATCCGGCAGATGGCCGTCGACCTTCGCGCCCACCTGGCCCGCCGCAGCATCGTCGAACCGCGCTTCATCGGCATCCGCACCGGCGGCGTGTGGGTAGCCCAGGCCCTGCAGGCGGCGCTGGGCGACGACAGCCCCCTGGGCACCCTCGACGTGTCCTTCTACCGCGACGACTTCAGCCAGAACGGCCTGCACCCGCAGGTACGCCCTTCGGAGCTGCCGTTCGACATCGAAGGCCAGCACCTGGTGCTGGTGGACGACGTGCTGATGAGCGGCCGCACCATCCGTGCCGCCCTCAACGAACTGTTCGACTATGGCCGCCCGGCCAGCGTGACCCTGGTGTGCCTGCTCGACCTGGATGCCGGCGAACTGCCGATCCGCCCGAACGTGCTCGGCGCCACCCTGTCGCTGGCCGCCCATGAACGGGTAAAATTGACCGGACCTTCGCCGCTCGCCCTCGAGCGTCAGGACCTCGCTTCCGCATCCGCCCTTTAAGAGTCCCCCGCGATGACGCCATTCGACGCCAAGCGCCCGCTGCAGCTCAATGACCAGGGCCAGCTGCGCCACTTCCTCTCGCTCGACGGTTTGCCCCGCGAACTGCTCACCGAGATCCTCGACACCGCCGACTCGTTCCTCGAAGTCGGCGCCCGGGCCGTGAAGAAAGTCCCGTTGCTGCGCGGCAAGACCGTATGCAACGTGTTCTTCGAGAACTCCACCCGTACCCGCACCACCTTCGAACTGGCCGCCCAACGCCTGTCGGCCGATGTGATCAGCCTGAACGTGTCGACCTCCTCGACCAGCAAGGGCGAGACCCTGTTCGACACCCTGCGCAACCTGGAGGCCATGGCCGCCGACATGTTCGTCGTGCGCCACTCCGACTCCGGCGCCGCCCACTTCATCGCCGAGCACGTGTGCCCGGACGTGGCGGTGATCAACGGTGGCGACGGTCGCCACGCCCACCCGACCCAGGGCATGCTCGACATGCTGACCATTCGTCGGCACAAGGGCAGCTTCGAGAACCTCTCGGTGGCGATCGTCGGCGATATCCTGCACTCGCGCGTGGCCCGCTCGGACATGCTCGCGCTCAAAGCCCTGGGCTGCCCGGATATCCGCGTGATCGGCCCGAAAACCCTGATTCCGATCGGCATCGAGCAGTACGGGGTGAAGGTCTACACCGACCTGGCCGAAGGCCTGAAAGACGTCGACGTGGTGATCATGCTGCGCCTGCAGCGTGAGCGCATGGCCGGCGGCCTGCTGCCCAGCGAAGGCGAGTTCTACCGTCTGTTCGGCCTGACCACCGCGCGCCTGGCCGGGGCCAAGCCCGATGCCATCGTCATGCACCCAGGCCCGATCAACCGTGGCGTGGAGATCGAGTCGGCGGTGGCCGACGGCCAGCACTCGGTGATCCTCAACCAGGTCACCTACGGCATCGCCGTGCGCATGGCCGTACTGTCCATGGCCATGAGCGGACAGACCGCGCAACGTCAATTCGAGCAGGAGAACGCCCAGTGACCATCAGTATCATCGGCGCCCGGGTCATCGATCCTGCCAGCGGCCTGGACCGCATCACCGACCTGCACCTGGACGGCGGGCGCATTGCCGCCATCGGCGCGGCGCCGGCCGGCTTCAGCGCCAGCCGCACGATCCAGGCCGACGGCCTGGTGGCCGCTCCGGGCCTGGTCGACCTCGGCGTCTCCCTGCGCGAGCCGGGCTACAGCCGCAAAGGCAACATCGCCAGCGAAACCCGCGCAGCGGTAGCCGGCGGCGTCACCAGCCTGTGCTGCCCGCCGCAGACCAAGCCTGTACTGGACACCTCGGCGGTAGCCGAGCTGATTCTCGACCGCGCCCGCGAGGCGGCCAACAGCAAGGTCTACCCGATCGGCGCCCTGACCAAGGGCCTGGACGGCGAGCAGCTGGCCGAGCTGGTGGCCTTGCGCGACACCGGTTGCGTGGCCTTCGGCAATGGCCTGAAAGAGATTCCCAACAACCGCACCCTGGCCCGCGCGCTTGAGTACGCGGCAACCTTCGACCTGACCGTGGTGTTCCACTCCCAGGACCGTGACCTGGCCCAGGGCGGCCTGGCCCACGAAGGCCCGATGGCCAGCTTCCTCGGCCTGCCGGGCATCCCGGAAAGCGCCGAGACCGTGGCCCTGGCGCGCAACCTGCTGCTGGTCGAGCAGACCGGCGTGCGCGCTCACTTCAGCCAGATCACCAGCGCCCGTGGCGCCCGGCTGATCGCCCAGGCCCAGCAGCTGGGGCTGCCGGTCACCGCCGATGTGGCGCTGTACCAGCTGATCCTCACCGACGAAGCCCTGCGCGACTTCTCCAGCCTGTACCACGTGCAACCGCCGCTGCGCACGCCCGCCGACCGCGACGGCCTGCGCGAGGCCGTGAAGTCGGGCGTGATCCAGGCCATCTCCAGCCACCACCAGCCTCACGAGCGCGACGCCAAGCTGGCGCCGTTCGGTGCCACCGAGCCGGGTATCAGCAGCGTCGAATTGCTGCTGCCGCTGGCCATGACCCTGGTGGAAGACGGCCTGCTCGACCTGCCGACCCTGCTGGCACGCCTGAGCCACGGCCCGGCCGCGGCCATGCGCCTGCCGGCGGGCGAGCTGAAGGTGGGCGGCGCGGCGGACCTGGTGCTGTTCGATCCGAAAGCGTCGACTGTTGCCGGCGAGCAGTGGTTCTCTCGCGGCGCGAACTGCCCGTTCATCGGTCACTGCCTGCCGGGCGCGGTGCGTTATACCTTGGTCGACGGGCACGTCTGCCACGAGGCCTGACAAAGCGCACATCCGCTTTGTGTAGGAGCGGCCTTGCCGGGGCGCCGGACCGGTCGGAAAGGGCCGCGCAGCGGCCCCAGCAATTCATGCATGATGCCGAGATCCTGGGGCTGCTTCGCAGCCCTTTCGCGACACAAGGCCGCTCCTACAAGGTTCGCGTGCAGGCCTGGAGAGCATCGACCATTCATCCCCCCCGGTTGAAATCCTTCCCCCCTCCCCCCATATGAGTCTGCATCAGGCATTTTCGCCCCGCTGCGTGGAGACTCTCCCTTGACTACCATCGTTTCTGTCCGCCGTAACGGCAAAGTCGTCATGGGCGGCGACGGCCAGGTTTCCCTCGGCAATACCGTGATGAAAGGCAACGCCAAAAAGGTCCGTCGCCTGTACAACGGCCAGGTCATCGCCGGCTTCGCCGGTGCCACCGCCGATGCCTTCACCCTGTTCGAGCGCTTCGAAGCCCAGCTGCAGAAACACTCCGGCCACCTGGTGCGTGCCGCCGTCGAACTGGCCAAGGAATGGCGCACCGACCGCTCCCTGAGCCGCCTGGAGGCCATGCTGGCCGTGGCCAACAAGGACGCATCCTTGATCATCACCGGCAACGGCGACGTGGTCGAACCCGAGGACGGCCTGATCGCCATGGGTTCCGGCGGCGGCTACGCCCAGGCCGCGGCCCGCGCCCTGCTGAACAAGACCGACCTCTCGGCCCGCGAAATCACCGAGACCGCCCTGAACATCGCCGGCGACATCTGCGTGTTCACCAACCACAACCTGACCATCGAGGAGCAGGACCTGGCCGAGTGAATCAGTTGTTCTGGCGTCCCGCTCGCAGCGGGACTTTTCCACACTGATCACCCTGCTCGAGGACCATTTTCATCATGTCCATGACCCCCCGCGAGATCGTCCACGAACTCAACCGCCACATCATCGGCCAGGACGACGCCAAGCGCGCCGTCGCCATCGCCCTGCGCAACCGCTGGCGGCGCATGCAGCTCCCCGCCGAGCTGCGTGCCGAAGTCACGCCCAAGAACATCCTGATGATCGGCCCCACCGGCGTCGGCAAGACCGAAATCGCCCGCCGCCTGGCCAAGCTGGCCAACGCGCCGTTCATCAAGGTCGAGGCGACCAAGTTCACCGAGGTCGGCTACGTCGGCCGTGACGTCGAGTCGATCATCCGCGACCTGGCCGACGCCGCGCTGAAGATGCTCCGCGAGCAGGAAATCGTCCGCGTGCGCCACCGCGCCGAAGACGCCGCCGAAGACCGCATCCTCGACGCCCTGCTGCCGCAGGCGCGGGTCAGCAGCTTCAGCGAGGAAGCCCAGCAGTCCAGCGGCGACTCCAACACCCGCCAGCTGTTCCGCAAGCGCCTGCGCGAAGGCCAGCTGGACGACAAGGAAATCGAGATCGAGGTCGCCGAGAGCATGGGCGTCGAGATCGCCGCGCCGCCCGGCATGGAAGAGATGACCAACCAGCTGCAGAACCTGTTCGCCAACATGGGCAAGGGCAAGCGCAAGGCACGCAAGCTGAAGGTCAAGGACGCCCTGAAGATGGTCCGCGACGAAGAGGCCGGCCGCCTGGTCAACGAGGAAGAGCTCAAGGCCAAGGCCCTGGAAGCGGTCGAGCAGCACGGCATCGTGTTCATCGACGAGATCGACAAGGTGGCCAAGCGTGGCAACGTCGGCGGTGCCGATGTCTCGCGCGAAGGCGTGCAGCGCGACCTGCTGCCGCTGATCGAAGGCTGCACCGTCAACACCAAGCTGGGCATGGTCAAGACCGACCACATCCTGTTCATCGCCTCCGGCGCGTTCCACCTGAGCAAGCCGAGCGACCTGGTGCCGGAGCTGCAGGGGCGCCTGCCGATCCGCGTCGAGCTCAAGGCCCTGACTCCGGAAGACTTCGAGCGCATCCTGAAAGAACCGCACGCCTCGCTGACCGAGCAGTACAGCGCCCTGCTCAAGACCGAGGGCCTGAACATCGAGTTCGCCGACGAAGGCCTCAAGCGCCTGGCCGAGATCGCCTTCCAGGTCAACGAAAAGACCGAGAACATCGGTGCCCGCCGCCTGCACACCCTGCTTGAGCGCCTGCTCGAAGAGGTGTCGTTCAGCGCCGGTGACCTGGCTAGCGCCCATGACGAGACGCCGATCCACATCGACGCCGCCTATGTGAACAGCCACCTGGGCGAGCTGGCGCAGAACGAAGACCTGTCGCGCTATATCCTGTAAGACCGCATGGGGCCGCTGCGCGGCCCTTTCGCGACACAAGGCCGCTCCTACAGAGGATCGCGTTTCCCTGTAGGAGCGGCCTTGTGTCGCGATTGGGCTGCGCAGCAGCCCCCTTGCACATTGGCCGGAATCTCTCGAAGCTAGCTCCATCCGCTTCCCTGAGACCAAGCCCATGGCCCGCCTCCCCACCGCGATAAACCTGCACAAAGCCTCGAAAACCCTCACCCTCACCTACGCCCCCGGCGAGGTCTACCACCTGCCCGCCGAGTTCCTGCGGGTGCATTCGCCGTCCGCCGAGGTCCAGGGCCACGGCAACCCCATCCTGCAATTCGGCAAGATCAACGTCGGCCTCAGCGGCCTGGAACCGGCAGGCCAGTACGCACTGAAACTGACCTTCGACGACGGTCATGACTCCGGATTGTTCACCTGGGAGTACCTCGAGCAATTGTGCCTGCGCCAGGAACAGCTGTGGGCCGAGTACCTCGACGAACTGCACAAGGCCGGAAAATCCCGCGACCCGTCCGAATCGGTGGTGAAACTGATGCTCTAGCTCAAGCCCCCGAGGCTTTAGAGCGCATTTTCTAATCTCATCTGCTTGAATGCTTCAATGGCCGCCAAAGACTGGCTGTCTTGCGCATTACATGAAAGTCGGGTAACCAATGGAGCTGGCAAGTTCCCTGCATCGCTTTTCGAGCAAGCAGGGCCAGGCCGGTATGTTGAGGTCGCGAGCGAAAGCAGGTTGTCTTCACACGCAGAAACCCCCGCAGCTCATCATCGACACGCATCCGGTCGCAGCACCGCTGTTCCTTATCACTGGTCACCCGAGTAGCAGTACCGGGCTGTCACAGCACACCGGTACTCGTCTCAGGACAACGGAGCGTCGTAGATGAGTAACAAGAACAACGATGAGTTGCAGCGGCAGGCCTCGGAAAACACCCTGGGGCTGAACCCGGTCATCGGCATTCGCCGCAAGGATCTGCTGACCTCGGCGCGCACGGTATTGCGCCAGGCCATTCGCCAGCCCTTGCACAGCGCCAAGCACGTGGCGCATTTCGGCCTGGAACTGAAGAACGTGCTGCTGGGCAAGTCGGCCCTGCAGCCCGAAGGTGACGACCGTCGCTTCAGCGATCCGGCGTGGAGCAAGAACCCGCTGTATCGCCGCTACCTGCAGACCTACCTGGCCTGGCGCAAGGAGCTCAACGACTGGATCGCCGAGAGCGACCTGTCGCCGCAGGACATCAGTCGCGGGCAGTTCGTCATCAACCTGATGACCGAGGCCATGGCTCCCACCAACACCCTCTCCAACCCCGCCGCGGTCAAGCGCTTCTTCGAGACCGGCGGCAAGAGCCTGCTCGACGGCCTGTCCAACCTGGCCAAGGACATGGTCAACAATGGCGGCATGCCCAGCCAGGTCAACATGGAGGCCTTCGAGGTCGGCAAGAACCTGGGCACCAGCGAAGGCTCGGTGGTGTACCGCAACGATGTGCTGGAGCTGATCCAGTACCGCCCGATCACCGAACAGGTGCACAGCCGCCCGCTGCTGGTGGTGCCGCCGCAGATCAACAAGTTCTACGTGTTCGACCTGAGCCCGGAGAAGAGCCTGGCGCGTTTCTGCCTGCGCTCGCAGCAGCAGACCTTCATCGTCAGCTGGCGCAACCCGACCAAGGCCCAGCGCGAGTGGGGCCTGTCGACCTACATCGACGCGCTCAAGGAGGCGGTCGACGCGGTGCTGGCGATCACCGGCAGCAAGGACCTGAACATGCTCGGTGCCTGCTCCGGCGGCATCACCTGCACCGCGCTGGTGGGCCACTACGCCGCGCTCGGCGAGAAGAAGGTCAACGCCCTCACCCTGCTGGTGAGCGTGCTCGACACCACGGTCGACACCCAGGTCGCGCTATTCGTCGACGAACAGACCCTCGAGGCCGCCAAGCGCCACTCCTACCAGGCCGGCGTGCTCGAAGGCAGCGACATGGCCAAGGTGTTCGCCTGGATGCGTCCCAACGACCTGATCTGGAACTACTGGGTCAACAACTACCTGCTCGGCAACGAGCCGCCGGTGTTCGACATCCTGTTCTGGAACAACGACACCACGCGCCTGCCGGCCGCCTTCCACGGCGACCTGATCGAGATGTTCAAGAACAACCCGCTGACCCGCTCCGATGCCCTGGAGGTGTGCGGCACCGCCATCGACCTGAAGAAAGTCGACTGCGATATCTACAGCGTCGCCGGCACCGCCGACCACATCACCCCTTGGCAATCCTGCTACCGCTCGGCGCACCTGTTCGGCGGCAAGATCGAGTTCGTGCTGTCCAACAGCGGCCATATCCAGAGCATCCTCAACCCGCCGGGCAACCCCAAGGCGCGCTTCATGACCGGCGAGGACCGGCCGGACGATCCGGTGGCCTGGCAGGAGAACGCGATCAAGCACGCCGACTCCTGGTGGCTGCACTGGCAGACCTGGCTGGGCGAGCGCGCCGGCGAGCTGAAAAAGGCCCCCAACCGCCTGGGCAATCGCGCCTACGCCGCAGGCGAGGCGGCGCCTGGCACCTACGTTCACGAGCGTTGAGCAAAACCGTCGCGACGCCTCCACGGAGGTGTCGCGACGCTACCTTCACCACAGAGTCACGCGCATGCCGCAACCGTACATCTTCAGGACCGTCGAGCTGGACAACCAGTCCATCCGCACCGCGGTCCGCCCGGGCAAGCCCCACCTGACGCCGCTGCTGATCTTCAACGGCATCGGCGCCAACCTGGAGCTGGTGTTTCCGTTCATCGAGGCGCTGGACCCGGACCTGGAGGTCATCGCCTTCGACGTCCCCGGGGTCGGCGGCTCGTCGACGCCACGTCACCCCTACCGCTTCCCCGGGCTGGCCAAGCTCACCGCGCGCATGCTCGATTACCTGGACTACGGCCAGGTCAATGTCATCGGTGTCTCCTGGGGCGGCGCGCTGGCCCAGCAGTTCGCCTACGACTACCCAGAGCGCTGCAGGAAGCTGGTGCTGGCCGCCACGGCCGCGGGCGCGGTCATGGTGCCGGGCAAGCCCAAGGTGCTGTGGATGATGGCCAGCCCTCGGCGCTATGTGCAGCCGTCCCACGTGATCCGCATCGCCCCGCTGATCTACGGCGGCGGCTTTCGCCGCGACCCGGACCTGGCCATGCACCATGCCTCGAAGGTGCGCTCCGGCGGCAAGATGGGCTACTACTGGCAGCTGTTCGCCGGGCTCGGCTGGACCAGCATCCACTGGCTGCACAAGATCCAGCAGCCAACCCTGGTGCTGGCCGGCGACGACGACCCATTGATCCCCTTGATCAACATGCGCCTGCTGGCCTGGCGAATTCCCAATGCCCAGCTACACATAATCGACGACGGCCACCTGTTCCTGATCACCCGGGCCGAGGCCGTCGCGCCGATCATCATGAAATTCCTCGAGCAGGAACGCCAACGCGCGGTCATGCACCCACGGCCCGCTGCGCGCACCTGATGCCGATCGCGGGACAAGCCCGCTCCCACGGCCCCAGGAAACCTAGCGTGGGAGCGGACTTGCCCGCGATCGGCCCGATTGCTAAACGATGGAGTGTTGGCATGAAAGACAAACCGGTGCCCGCCACCAGCATGAACGTGCAGAACGCCATCACCGGCCTGCGCGGTCGCGACCTTATCTCGACCCTGCGCCAGGTCGGCCGGATAGGCCTGCGCAATCCACTGCATACCGCCCACCACCTGTTGAGCCTGGGCGGCCAGCTGGGCCGCGTGCTAATCGGAGACAGCCCCTACCAGCCCCACCCACGCGACGCCCGCTTCAGCGACCCGACCTGGAGCCAGAACCCGTTCTACCGCCGCGGCCTGCAGGCCTATCTGGCCTGGCAGAAGCAGACCCGCCTGTGGATCGAGCAAAGCAGCCTGGCCGACGATGACCGCGCCCGCGCGCAATTCCTGTTCAACCTGGTCAGCGACGCCCTGTCCCCCAGCAACTCGCTGCTCAATCCGCTGGCGGTCAAGGAGCTGCTCAACACCGGAGGCCTGAGCCTGCTGCGTGGCGCCAGCCACCTGCTCGACGACCTGCGCCACAACGACGGCTTGCCACGCCAGGTCGACGAACGGGCCTTCGAGGTCGGCGGCAACCTGGCCGCCACACCGGGCGCGGTGGTGTTTCGCAACGAATTGCTGGAGCTGATCCAATACAGCCCCATGAGCGAGAAACAGTACTCCCGGCCATTGCTGGTGGTGCCGCCACAGATCAACAAGTTCTACATCTTCGACCTGGGCCCGACCAACAGCTTCGTCCAGTACATGCTCAAGCAGGGCCTGCAAGTGTTCATGGTCAGCTGGCGCAACCCCGATCCCCGCCACCGCGAGTGGGGCCTGTCCAGCTACGTGCAGGCCCTGGAGGAAGCGCTCAATGCCTGCCGCAGCATCAGCGGCAACCGCGACCCCAACCTGATGGGCGCCTGCGCCGGCGGCCTGACCATGGCTGCCCTGCAAGGCCACCTGCAAGCCAAGAAACAACTGCGCAAGGTGCGCAGCGCCACCTACCTGGTGAGCCTGCTCGACAGCCAGTTCGACAGCCCCGCCAGCCTGTTCGCCGACGAGCAGACCATCGAGGCGGCCAAGCGCCGCTCGTACCAGCGCGGCGTGCTCGACGGCGGCGAAGTGGCGCGGATCTTCGCCTGGATGCGCCCCAACGACCTGATCTGGAACTACTGGGTCAACAACTACCTGATGGGCAAGACCCCACCGGCCGTCGACATCCTCTACTGGAACGCCGACAACACCCGCCTGCCCGCGGCCCTGCACGGCGACCTGCTGGATTTCTTCAAGCTCAACCCGCTGACCTTCCCCGAAGGCCTGGAAGTGTGTGGCACGCCGATCGATCTCAAGCAGGTCGGCCTGGACAGTTTCACCGTGGCCGGCAGCAACGACCACATCACGCCGTGGGACGCGGTCTACCGCTCGGCGCTGCTGCTCGGCGGCGACCGACGCTTCGTCCTGGCCAACAGCGGGCATATCCAGAGCATCATCAACCCGCCCGGCAACCCCAAGGCCTACTACCTGGAAAACCCCAAGCTCTCCAGCGACCCACGGGCCTGGTTCCACGATGCCCGGCGCCGCGACGGCAGCTGGTGGCCGCTGTGGCTGGAATGGATCAGCGAGCGCTCCGGCACGCTGAAGGCGCCACGCGAGGAACTGGGCAACGCCACCTATCCAGCGCTGGGCCCGGCACCAGGCAGCTACGTATTGGCGCGCTGACCGGATGAAGACCCGCGACCGTATCCTCGAATGTGCCTTGCAGCTGTTCAACCGCCAGGGCGAGCCGAACGTCTCGACCCTGGAGATCGCCAACGAACTGGGGATCAGCCCGGGCAACCTGTACTACCACTTCCACGGCAAGGAGCCGCTGGTGATCGGCCTGTTCGAGCGCTTCGAAGAGGCGCTGATGCCGCTGCTCGACCCGCCGCTGGACGTGCGCCTGGACGCCGAGGACTACTGGCTGTTCCTGCACCTGATCGTCGAGCGCATGGCCCAGTACCGCTTCCTGTTCCAGGACCTGTCCAACCTGACCGGGCGCCTGCCCAAGCTGGCCCGGGGCATGCGCAGCCTGATCAACGCCCTCAAGCGCACCCTGGCCGCGCTGCTGGCCAGCCTCAAGAGCCAGGGCCAGGTAACCAGTGAAACCCTGGCGCTGGGGCAACTGGTCGAGCAGATCACCCTGACACTGATGTGCTCGCTGGACTACCAGCGGGTGCTGGGGCGCGAGGGCGACGTGGGCGTGGTGGTGTACCAGGTGATGATGCTGGTGGCGCCACACTTGCAGGCGCCAGCGCGCAAGGCGGCGGAGCAGTTGGCGATGAGGTATCTGGAGG
>NZ_JAOCDM010000106.1 GCF_029840925.1 Pseudomonas sp. GD03858 | reverse complement strand
TGCGGCCCTTTCGCGACACAAGGCCGCTCCTACAAAGAAGCGCGTAACCCTGATCATCCGGCGTCAGGGTGTCCTTACACCACTTTAGTCGCTTACTGGGCGAGCCAGCCGCCATCGACGTTCCAGGCCGCGCCACGCACCTGGCTGCCGGCCTCGCTGCACAGGAACAGCACCAGCTCGCCAAGATGGCGGGGCGTGACGAAGGCCAGGGACGGCTGCTTTTCCGCCAGCAGGTCATGCTGCGCCTGCAGCGGGTCACCGCCGTTGGCGGCACGGTCGTCGATCTGCTTCTGCACCAGCGGGGTCAGCACCCAACCTGGGCAGACGGCGTTGCAGGTGACATTGCTGGTGGCGGTCTCCAGGCCGATGACCTTGGTCAGGCCGACCACGCCATGCTTGGCGGCCACGTAGGCGGCCTTACCGGTGGAACCCACCAGCCCATGCACCGAGGCGATGTTGACGATCCGCCCCCAGCCCCGGGCACGCATGCCCGGCAGGGCCAGGCGGCAGCCATGGAATACCGCCGACAGATTCAGCGCGATGATCTTGTCCCAGGCTTCGACCGGGAACTGCTCGATCGGCGCCACATGCTGGATGCCGGCATTGTTTACCAGAATGTCGATCGCGCCGAACTCGCGTTCGGCCGTGGCGAACATCTGCTCGATCTGCGCCACATCGCCAAGATCGGCGGGGTGATGGCGTACCTTGACGCCGTGGCGCTGGATCTCGGCGATGGCCGCGGCCGGGTCGCCGAAGCCGTTGAGCAGGATATTGGCGCCGGCCTCGGCCAGTACCTGGGCGATGCCCAGCCCGATGCCGCTGGTGGAACCGGTGACCAGCGCGGTCTTGCCTTTGAGCGTCATGCCGTTCTCCTTCATACGATGCCGGTGGCGTAGAACGTGGCGATGACCACGAACACGGCCAGGGTCTTGATCAGGGTAATACCGAAAATGTCCTTGTAGGCTTCGCGGTGGGTCAGCCCGGTCACCGCCAGCAAGGTGATCACCGCGCCGTTGTGGGGCAGGGTGTCCATGCCGCCGCTGGCCATCGCCGCCACCCGATGCAGCACTTCGAGGGGAATGTCGGCGGCATGGGCGGCGGCGATGAAACTGTCGCTCATGGCTGCCAGGGCGATGCTCATGCCGCCCGAGGCGGAGCCGGTGATGCCGGCCAGCAGGGTAACGGTGATGGCTTCGTTGACCAGTGGGTTGGGGATGCCGCGCAGGGCGTCGGCCAATACCAGGAAGCCCGGCAGCGAGGCGATCACCGCGCCGAAGCCATATTCCGACGCGGTGTTCATCGCCGCCAGCAGGGCGCCGCTGACTGCGCTTCTGGTGCCCTCGGCCAGGCGCTGGCGGATCGTGGCGAAAGCGCACGCCAGCACCATCAGGATGCCCACCAGCAAGGCCGCCTGTACCGCCCAGATCGCCGTGAGCTTGGCCACGTCGCTCTGCACCGGCGTGGCCATGCCCGGCAACTGCAGGGTGTGGCTGGCGCCGTACCAGTGGGGTATCCAGTGGGTGAACAACAGGTTCATCACCCCCACCAGAATCAGCGGCGCCAGCGCCAGCCATGGGTTGGGCAAGTCGATGTCGTCGGCGGTTTCCGGCTCGTTGCGCAGGTTGTTGCCGTAGCCCTCGCCAGCACGTTGCGCCTTGTTGCGCTGGCGCTGCAGGTAGAGCATGCCGGCGCAGAACACGAACAGCGTGCCGATCAGCCCCAGCCAGGGCGCGGCCCAGGCGGTGGTGTTGAAGAAGGTGCTGGGGATGATGTTCTGGATCTGCGGCGTGCCGGGCAGGGCGTCCATGGTGAACGAGAAGGCGCCCAGCGCGATGGTGGCCGGGATCAGTCGCTTGGGGATGTCGCTCTGGCGGAACATCTCGGCGGCGAACGGGTACACCGCGAACACCACCACGAACAGCGAGACGCCGCCATAGGTGAGCAGGGCGCAGACCAGCACGATCACCAGCATTGCCTGGCGCGTGCCAAGCAGGCCGATGGCGGCGGCGACGATCGAGCGCGAGAAGCCCGAGAGTTCGATCAGCTTGCCAAACACCGCGCCGAGCAGGAACACCGGGAAGTAGAGCTTGATGAAACCGACCATTTTCTCCATGAACACCCCGGTGAACGCCGGGGCCACGGCGGCCGGATCGGTGAGCAGCACGGCACCGAGCGCGGCGATGGGGGCGAACAGGATCACGCTGTAGCCGCGGTAGGCGGCGAGCATCAGCAGGGCCAGGGCGGCGAGGGCGATGAGCACGGTCATCGGGGGTCTCCAACTGTTGTTTTTATGGTTGGAAATGCGAATAGCGGGAATCGTGCCAGATTTCTAACTAATTGATTTATAAGTAGAAAATTTAATTCGCTAAATTAAAAGTCTCTATCTTGAGACACGGTTGCGTGGGAGCGGGCTTGCACGTCCGCTGTAGGAGCGGCCTTGCCGAGGCGTCGGACCGGTCGGAAAGGGCTGCGCAGCAGCCCCGGCGATTGACGCATCCACGCTGAAACCCTGGGGCTGCTGCGCAGCCCTTTCGCGGCACAAGGCCGCTCCTACAAAGACAGTTGCTCCTATGATCCCTATTTTGAGATTAGAATCTCTCTATTGAGACTCTATCCCCAGCGCCACCATCTTCTTGTACAACGTCGACCGCCCCAGCCCTAAAGCCCGCGCTGCCTCCGGTACATTCCAGGTGCTGCGCGCCAAGGCATCGACGATCAAGCCGCGTTCGAATTGCGCGCACGCCTGGCGATAATCCAGCTGCGCGGCTTGCGCCACTACCGGGCTCAGCGGCCCCAACGCATTCGACAGGTCATGCACCGTCAACCGCGGCTGATCCGCCAGCAAGGTCGCGCGCTCCAGCACATTGCGCAGCTCGCGGATGTTACCCGGCCAGCCGTGGCGCTCCAGCAGCGCCTGGGCCTCGGCCTCCAGCTCATACTGGCTGCCCAGCTCGGCGAGGATCGCCTCGCACAGCGCCGGCAGGTCCTGCAGCCGTTCACGCAGCGGCGGCACGTCGATCGGCAGCACGTTCAGCCGGTAATACAGGTCGGCGCGGAAGGTGCCCCTGGCCATGGCCGCCTGCAGGTCGATGGAGGTGGCGGCGATGATGCGCACATCGCTGCGCAGCATCTGGTTGCTGCCCACCGGCTCGTACTCCTTCTCTTGCAGCACCCGCAGCAGCTTGCTTTGCAGCGCCAGCGGCATGTCGCCGATTTCGTCGAGGAACAGCGTGCCGCCCTCGGCCAGTTGCAGCTTGCCGCTACGACCCTTGCGGTCGGCGCCGGTGAAGGCGCCAGGGGCGGTACCGAAGAACTCGGCCTCGAGCAGTGCCTCGGGAATCGCCGCGCTGTTGATGCCGACGAACGCCTTGTGCGCCCGTGGCGAGGCGGCGTGGATGGCGTGGGCGAGCAACTCCTTGCCGGTACCGGTCTCGCCCAGCAGCAGTATCGGCGAGTCGCTGCCCGCGCCCCGGCGGGCGCGTCGCTTGGCCTCCAGGCAGGCGGGGCTGGTGCCGACGAACTGGGCGAAACTGTAGCGGGCCTGGCGAGCGCGCAGCTGCGAGCGGGTCGAGGCCAGTTCCTGCTGCATGCTGGCATAACGCTGGAGCAGCGGCGACAGACTGCGCAGTTCGTCGAACAGGGCGAAGCCAATGGCACCGATCAGAGCGCCCTGGTCGTCATGGATCGGCAGGCGCATCACCACCAGTGGCTCGTTGGGCGTATCTAGCATGTCCAGCAGGATCGGCTTGCCGTTGCTCACCACCTCGCGCATCAGGCTGCCAGGGATCAGCGTCTCACAGGGCTGGCCGATCGCGCTGGCGGCATCCTGCAGGCCGAAACGTCGGGCATAGCGCTCGTTCATCCAGACGATGCGCGCCTGGCGGTCGACGATGACCGTGCCTTCGCTGGACTGCTCGATGATCTCGAACAGCGAGTGGATGGCCAGTTGGCGGACCTGGGGGTAGTTCTTGAGGTTGTCGCTTTCATGCATGGCTCGAGCCTTCGAGTCGGATATCCGGGGTATGCCACAACAAGTCGGGCGGCGACGGCTGCACGCCAAGGACCTTCGGCGAGCTAGCAATTCTGACAGTGGCGCATGCATCAGGGGAGCGCTAAATTTCTGCGCCAGGGAGAGTGGAGCAGGCGTATGGAAAGGGTACGTGGCGTCCGGGGGCTTTTCGGTGCATCGGGGAAACCGTTCGCCCCCCAAGCAGGTGACGGTTTGCAGTTGCTGGGCTGTGACGCGAAGGGCAGTGTGCTGGTGCGTCTGCATGGTGGTTCGCTGCGGCTAGTTGCCTATACACCCTATGGCTTCGCCCGGGGCGTCGTCGGCCTAGGGTTCAACGGCGAGTGGCATGACCCTTTCAGCCAGGCGTATGTCTTGGGCAATGGCTACCGCGCATTCAAGCCGAGCCTCATGTGTTTCCTGTCATTTGACGACAAAAGCCCATTCCAGCACGGTGGTATCAATGGCTATGCATACTGCCAGGGTGATCCGACCAATTACCTGGACCCCTCGGGAGAGGGACCGATCAGTTGGTTGCGGAACAAGCTCCGGCGCTCCGATCCTCTCCCTGCTCCGAGCCAGGTAGGAGGCGCGGTGACTCATCTGGTGAGGGACATGGCTGGGTTGGCCGGATTTCATCAGGAGGTGCGCAAGCAGAGCGCTTACTTGCGCCAGTTCCATGTCGACATGTCGCGCATTGCGGACAGTGGATGGCACGACATTGTCTGGCGTGAGTCGATAGCTGATGCTTCCAGTTATGTGGAGAAAGTGCAGACTTCCTGGTTCGTTCAGGGATCTTCCCTTGTGCAAAGTGCGTATGAGGCCCATCAAGTGGCCGCAATCGCTGAGGATTATGCAAATTACGCTGTCTCCAACGATGAGTTGGTAGGGCGCATCATGGCTATTCGCGGCGTACAACGCAGATCCGCGCTCAGCGACGAGGGTCAAACGCCTCGCGCAGCGCATCGCCGATGAATACCAGCAACGACAGGATCAACGCCAGGGCAAAGAACGCGGTAAAGCCCAGCCAGGGCGCTTCGAGGTGCTGCTTGCCCTGGGTCACCAACTCGCCAAGTGAGGCGCTTCCCGCCGGCATGCCGAAACCGAGGAAATCCAGCGCGGTCAGGGTGGTGATCGCTCCGGTGAGCATGAACGGCACGTAGGTGAGGGTCGCGTTCATGGCATTGGGCAGGATGTGGCGCAGCATCACCTGGGTGTCCGGCAGGCCCAGGGCGCGGGCGGCCTTGACGTACTCGAGGTTGCGCCCGCGCAGGAACTCGGCGCGCACCACATCGACCAGGGTCAGCCACGAGAACAGCGCCATGATCCCCAGCAGCCACCAGAAGTCCGGCTCGACGAAGCCCGACAGGATGATCAGCAGGTACAGGACCGGCAGCCCTGACCACACCTCCAGCAGGCGCTGGCCGAGCAGGTCGACCCAGCCGCCGTGATAGCCCTGCAGGGCGCCGGCCGTCACCCCGATCAACACGCTGACCAGGGTCAGGGCGAAGGCGAACAGCAACGACACCCGGGTGCCATAAAGTACCCGCGCCAGCACATCGCGGCCCTGGTCATCGGTGCCCAGCCAGTTGCTCGTGCTCGGTGGGCTGGGGGTGGGTACTTGCAGGTCATAGTTGGGTGTGTCGGCGCTGAACGGGATCGGCGCGAACAGCATCCAGCCGCCTTGCCCCTCGATCAGCTGGCGCACGTACTGACTGCGGTAGTCGGGCTGGAACGGCAACTGCCCGCCGAACTGCTGTTCGGTGTAGCGCTTGAGCGCAGGGGTGTAGAGCTCGCCCTGATAGCCAAGCAGCAGGGGTTTGTCGTTGGCCACCAGCTCGGCGCCCAGGCTGAGTACCAGCAGCCCGGCGAACAGCCACAACGAAATCCAGCCGCGGCGGTTGTCACGAAAGCGCCGCAGGCGGCGTCGGGCGATCGGCGAGAGCATTCAGCGGGCCCTCGCGTCGAAGTCGATGCGTGGATCGAGCACGGTGTAGCACAAGTCGCCGACCAGGCGGATCAGCAGCCCGGCCAGGGTGAAGATGAACAGTGTGCCGAACACCACCGGATAGTCCCGCGACACCGCCGCCTCGTAGCTCATGCGCCCGAGGCCATCGAGGGAGAAGATCACTTCGATCAGCAGCGAGCCGGCGAAGAACACGGTGATCAGCGCCTGGGGCACCCCGGCCACCACCAGCAGCATGGCATTGCGCAGCACATGGCCGTACAGCACCCGGCGCTCGCTCAGGCCCTTGGCGCGGGCGGTGACCACGTACTGGCGGGAGATCTCGTCGAGGAAGGCGTTCTTGGTCAGCAGGGTGAGCGTGGCGAAGCCGCCGATCACCAGGGCGCCGACCGGCAGTACCAGATGCCAGAAGTAGTCAGCCAGCTTGCCCAGCAGGCTGAGCTGGTCGAAGTCATCCGACACCAGGCCGCGCACCGGGAACCAGTTGAGCGAGGTGCCGCCGGCGAACAGCACGATCAGCAGCAGGGCGAACAGGAACGAGGGCAGGGCGTAGCCGATCACGATCAGCGCGCTGCTCCAGGCGTCGAAGCGACTGCCATGACGCACGGCCTTGCGGATGCCCAGGGGGATGGACACCAGGTAGGTGATCAATGTGGCCCAGAACCCCAGGGATAGGGTGACCGGTAGCTTTTCCAGGATCAGCTCGGTGACCTTGGCGCCGCGGAAGAAACTCTGACCGAAGTCCAGCCGGGCGTACTGGCCAAGCATCAGCCACAGGCGTTCGGGGGCGGACTTGTCGAAGCCGTACTGGCGCTTGATTTCCTCGATCAGCTTCGGGTCCAGCCCCCGCGTGGCGCGGGATTCGCCCTGCACCGTCTCGACCCTGGCGCCCGGCGCGCCGCCGCCGATGCCTTGCAGGCGCGCCACCGCCTGTTCCACCGGGCCGCCGGGCGCGGCCTGGACGATGGCGAAGTTGACCAGCAGGATCGCCAGCAGGGTGGGGATGATCAGCAGCAGGCGGCGCAGGATGTAGGCGGTCATGGCGTCGTCCCGAGCAATTCGCGCATCTGCTGGTTGGTCAGCGCCTTGGGGCTGACCTCCCACCAGGTGTCCAGGCCTTCGTCATAGGCGGCCTGCACCTTGGGCAGGCCGAAACGGTTCCACCACACGGTCGAGCTGCCGGGCGGGTAGTAGTTGGGGATCCAGTAGTAGTTCCATTGCAGCACCCGGTCCAGGGCATGGGCATGGCGCAGCATGTCGGCCTGTGTGCCGGCGCGGACCAGGCCGTCGATCAGACTGTCCACGGCCGGGTCCTTGAGCACCATCAGGTTGTTCGAGCCAGGATCGTTGGCGGCGGCGGAGCCGAAGTAGTTGTACAGCTCGCTGCCAGGCGACAGCGTCACTGGGTAGCCGGTGACGATCATGTCGTAGTCGCGGGCCATCAAGCGGTTGACGTACTGCGCCGAATCGACGTTGCGGATGTTCAGCTCGATGCCGATCTGTGCCAGGTTGCGCTTCCAGGGCAGCAGCAGGCGCTCCAGGCCCGACTGGCCGTTGAGGAAGGTGAAGCTCAGCGGTGTGCCCCGAGCGTTCACCAGACGATCGCCCTGAGGGCGCCATCCGGCTTCCAGGAGCAGAGCCAGCGCCTGTAGCTGCTGGGGGCGGATGATGCCTGAACCATCGGTGACGGGGGCCGTGAAGACCTGGTCGAACACTGCGTCAGGTACCTGGCCGCGTAGCGGCTCCAGGAGCTTCAGCTCCTCGGCGTCGGGCAGCTCACGAGCCGCCAGCGGGGTATTGGAGAACAGGCTCTGCTGGCGGATGTACAGGTTGCGCATCATCTGCCGGTTGCTCCACTCGAAGTCCCAGAGCATGCCCAGCGCCTGGCGCACGCGGCGATCCTGGAACTGCGGTTTGTCCAGATTGAACACGAAGCCCTGGGCCACTTGTGGCTTGGCCGGCCCCAGGTGGGCGCGCCGCAGGCGGCCGTCGTCCAGCTGAGCGCCGTTGTAGCCCAGGGTGAAGGCGGTGGCGGAAAACTCGCGGTTGTAATCGTAGCCGCCGCCCTTGAGCACCTGGCGCGCCACTTCGGTGTCGCCGAAGTACTCGATGCGCAGGCGCTGGAAGTTATACAGGCCGCGCGTCACCGGCAGATCCCTGGCCCACCAGTCGGCATTGCGTTCGAAGGTGATGCTGCGGCCGTTGTCGATTCGGCTGATGCGGTACGGGCCGCTACCTACCGGCTGGTCGAAGCCCGCGCCGTTGGCGAAATCGCGTTTCTGCCAGTCGTGCTCAGGCAGCACCGGCAGGGTGGCCAGGTCCAGCGCCAGGGTTCGCGCGTGTGGCTGCCTGAGGTCGAAGCGCACCTGGCGTGGACCTTCGACCGTCACCCCGGTGACGTCGGCGAACTGGGTACGGTATTTGAGGCTGCCCTTGCTCATCAGCAGCTCGAAGGTAAAGCGCACATCCTCGGCGCGCACCGGCTTGCCGTCGGCGAAGGTGGCGCGTGGGTCGAGATGAAAACGCAGCCAGGCATCGTCCGGGCCTCGCTCCATGCGGCGGGCGATCAGGCCATAGACGGTGTAAGGCTCATCGAGCGAGCGCATGGCCAATGGCGCGTACAGCCAGCCGTCGACCTGGCTGACGCCGATGCCTTTGTCGATGTACGGCAGGATATGGTCGAACTGGCCGATCTCGATGGCCGAGCGGCGCAGGCTGCCGCCCTTGGGGGCGTCGGGGTTGACGTAGTCGAAGTGGCGAAAGTGTTCGGGATAGCGGGGTGCTTCACCGTAGACGGTGAGGGCGTGGCTGGGGGCGGCATTGGCCAGCGGACCCATGCATGCCAGCACGAGCCAACACAGCAGCTGTGGGAGCGGGCTTGCCCGCGAATGCGTCTGCTCACGCAACGCCGTTGCATGTTCGGACGCATTCGCGGGCAAGCCCGCTCCCACAGGGCGGGCGATCAAGAACGCCTCAATCCTGACGGCTGGTCACTTCGAGCAGGTGGTAGCCGAACTGAGTCTTGACCGGGCCTTGCACCACGTTCAGCGGCGCGCTGAACACCACGGTGTCGAACTCCTTGACCATCTGGCCTGGGCCGAACGAGCCCAGGTCACCGCCCTGGCGGCTGGACGGGCAGGTGGAGTTGGCCTTGGCGACTTCGGCGAAGTCGGCGCCGGCTTCGATCTGTGCCTTGAGTTCGTTGCACTTGTCTTCGCTGCTGACAAGGATGTGACGGGCAGTGGCGCGGGCCATGGGTAATGCTCCTTGGAGGTAAAGGCGCAAGCCTAGCGCAAAGCCATCCACGCGTCATTCTTGATAGCGAAACGCAGCGCTGTCACCTGGCATTTCTGTCAGTTGTGCGGCGCCGGTACTGCCCCTTCAATAAGCTGACCTACAACATCGGGTCGTACCGAAGGGGAGACAGCCATGCCAAATGACGCACAGTTTGCCGAGCCAGTCGACGAGGGAAGTGCCCTCGTGCTGACCCTTGACGAGATGATCAGAGTATTCAACCAGCAACTGGCGAAGACTAGCGATCAGAAAACGAGTGGCGGCGGAGTTGGCACCTTCGGGGCCGAGGTACAGGCGCTGGAGCGTATTTTCATTCCCGGGCAGATCATGCCCCTAAAGACGGAGGACGCCGAGGTTGGGGTCAACCACAACATGGTTCGCAGCCATTTCAGTGGCCTGCTGATCATGATCCAGCGTTACTCGAACATGAGTACTGGCGATTGGATTGAGGTGTTCTGGAACGATGAGACCGTACCGGCCGCTTCCATCGGCGTGCTGGATGAGCACATCGGCCAGAACGTTCCGATGTTCGTGCCGTCCGGCAGGGTCAAGGATGGCTTGCACCGCTTGTGGTGCAGGGTGAGTCGGGCAGGTGGAGGCAACGACGAAGAGTCTCTCAGACTGGCGGTGCTGGTTCGGCAGATCTTCCCAGGCGGTACCGACCCCGAGCCGGACAAACCCGGCCACCAGGCGCTGAAGCCGCCGGTAGCCAAGGTTCCCTCCTCGGGTGTGATCGGCGAAGAGGAAGCCAAGGCCGGTGTCGAAGTCACCATTCCGGCTTACCCGAACATGCGTCAATATGACCGCATTCGCCTGAGCTGGGGCGGTGAGTTCGAAGAACACGAGGTTCTGCCAGGCGAGGTTGGCCAGGACGTGGTCATCACGGTGACGGAAGCGACCATCCGGGCTGCGGGCGACAGCGATGCGCTAGTGCTGACCTACCTGTTGATCGACGAGGTGCATAACCAGGCCAGTGACTGGTCGGAGCGTGGCAGCGTGAAGGTGGAAATCGGGGCCGGCCTGTTGATGGCGCCCTTCATCGTCAACCCCGACCCGAACGCGGATCCTGCCGATGTGATCGAGCTGGAGGCTTTGGGGGCCGCCGATCTGGAGATCGAGGTGGACACCCCTGCGTCTGATTTCAGCGCGGGTGACGAAATAGTCGTCACCTGGAGCGGAACCACGGCCAACGGCGAAACAGTGCCAGTCGAAACTGACATGCAGAAGGTGGTCCGTCCAGGACGCACCTTGGTCTTCAGCATCCCCAATGCAACGCTGCTTGCCCTCGGCGGCGGCCGTGGCGTGGCGTCATATACCCGCACGCGTGGCGGTGCAGCCGTCGCCTCCAAGCGTGCGTTCGTCAGCATTGCCGGCGCAGTGCAATTGTTGCCCAAGCCGCTCGCCATCGACGCGGACAATGGCACACTGGACCCCGAACTGCCCACTGCCACCGTGCAGGTGCCTGCCTCGGCGCTATTGCAACGGGGTGACAAGGTGACGCTGGTCTGGCTGGGCACCCGTGCCAACAACACCCCAGTGCTGTACCAGCAGACCAAGACGGTCAGTACCAATGGCGCCGGCAGGGCGCTGAACTTCCTGGTCGACGGGCTTGCCAACCTGGCACCGCTGGATGGTGGCACCCTCGATCTGAGCTACCAGATTGTGCGTGCCGGTTTGGGCAAGCCATTGGAGTCCGCGCATGAGGTGCTGCAAGTGGGTGAGGCACGTGCCGCGCTGCCGGCTCCTATCACCCGGCCGCACTTCCCTAGTGGCAAGGTGGACCCGAAGGACCACCTCGGCGGCATCGAGGTAGTCGCGTTGGCTTACCCGAACATGAATGCCCGGCAGGACCTGTACTTGGAGTGGACGTCAACGGTGGGCGGGCCGTTCTACGACGACATACCCGTATCCCCAGGTCAGGAAACCTCGTTCCACATCGGAGCTTCCCAGTTAATGGCGAATGATGGTGGCGTCGTGCAGGTACGCTACATCGTGAAAGAACCCGAGCAGCCGAACCGCGTTTCCGAGATCCTGGAGCTGCAGATTGGTGGACGCCAGGAGCTCGACTTGCCAGCGCCAACCGTTTTGCAGGCCGAGGGCTGAGTGCTGGACCCGAGCAAGGGCGCGACCGCGCAAATTCCGCAAGCAACCAACCTGGCGGTTCTGTCACCGTTCTGCCAGGCTCTGCGTCATGGGATTCCTGCTGTCGAGTCGCGCCTGCTCAGAGCAATGCCACCATCGGGCGTGCGCCACTCGCCGAGTGGCAGTATGTGTGGAGGGCAGCCCTGGCTACAACTGCAACGGTGTGTTGATTCGCGCCACCAACGCCGCGACCAGTTACCACTCCTGGAACCCGACGGCCAACTCCATCGGACGTGACGGTGTGTCGTTGACTTACCTGCGTGCCGACACTGGAATACTTCGACTGGAGAGCAACGTTTCTGGGTTGATCTTCGATCGCCTCGACCAGCCGTTCACCCATGCCGTGAGGTTGCGCTGCGCCTATCCGGCCAATGCCGGGACCAGCGGCATTGCCAACAGCTGTCGTGCCAGTTGCCTGTCTCAGAACATCACCACGGTGGCAGCCTGGCGGTCGAGGTACGGCAGCAGCCCTGGTTCCAGCTGCGCCTTCAGCATGGAACCCACGCCCCATGCGGCGCAGTACCAGTTGAACATCGATGTGAGGGCCAGCGGGGGAGCGCACAACGAGATCATCATCGGCGCCTGGCCGCAGAACATACCCGCTCAGTTGCCCATCCAGGCGATCTACTTCCCCAGCGGCAGCGCCAGCCTGGCCGGCGCCCAGTACATCCAGTGGGACTACTTCAGGGAAACCGGCAGGCGCATGCCCCTGGTTCGGGTCAATCTTGCCGCAGGCGGACAGGTCTTCAGCTACCTGCCCGCCGACCAGTACCTGCAGGAGAGGCCACCGATCCTGCCGATGTCGGCGATCCTGCCCCAGGGAGAGACGCCTGAGTACTGAGCTATCCGCGTAACGCAACGGCAGCCTGGCGCAGCAGATGGGCGGTGCTTTCCCAGCCCAGGCAGCCGTCGGTGATCGACACGCCGTATTTCAGCGTGCCCTTGCCCAACGCCTGGCAGCCGTCGAACAGATGCCCCTCGATCATCACCCCGACCAGCGAACGGTCGCCAGCCAGGCGCTGCTGCAGGACTTCCTCGAACACCGCCGGTTGGCGCATCGGGTCCTTACCGCTGTTGGCATGGCTGCAATCGACCATGATCCGTGGCGCCAGGCCGGCCTTGGCCAGGCCCTGGCGCGCCAGGGCAACGCTCGTGGCGTCGTAGTTGGGGCCTTTGTGCCCGCCGCGCAGCACCAGGTGGGTGTCCGGGTTGCCCAAGGTCTCGATGATCGCCGGGTAGCCTTGCGCATCCATGCCGAAGTGACGGTGCGGATGCGCGGCGCTGCGCATGGCGTCGCAGGCGATGCCGATACCGCCGTCGGTGCCGTTCTTGAAGCCCACCGGCAGTTCCAGGCCGCTGACCATCTCGCGGTGGATCTGCGATTCGGTGGTGCGCGCGCCGATGGCGGCCCAGCCCAGCAGGTCGTCGAAGTAGCCCGCAGCCATCGGCTGCAGCAGCTCGGTGGCGATCGGCAGGCCGCGCTCGAGCATGCCCAGCATCAGGCCACGGGACAGGGCGATGCCGGCGTGCATATCGTCGCTGCCGTCTAGGTGCGGGTCATAGGCCAGGCCTTTCCAGCCGACCGTGGTGCGGGGTTTTTCCACGTAGGCGCGCATCACCAGCAATAGCTGGTCGTCGACCTCGCGGCTGAGCGCGGCGAGTCGGTCGGCGTATTCGAGGGCCGAGCGCGGGTCATGGATCGAGCAGGGGCCGACCACCACCAGCAGACGCTCGTCGCGGCCTTCGAGGATGGCGCGGATCGCCTGGCGGTGGGCATGGACTTGCTGGGTGAGTTCGGCGGACAGCGGCATTTGCTGCTTGAGCAGGTGCGGGCTGGGCAGGCGCTGGCTGACGTGGGTGTTGGCCGCTTGCGGCTGGCTCAGGGGCAGGGCGAGGTTCGAGGCTTGCATGGCGTGTTCTTCCTTGGGCGGACGGCGGGTTCTGGCCCGCGCGGTCGGCCCTATCGAGGTGTTCGACAGATTGTCAAAAGCTGTGTTTGTGCGGCTTCGCCACCGGAAATCGACCGAACGGAGGCGGCAGGCTGGCCCGAACGGCACTGGCTAAATCGCCATGCAAAGGTGCTTGGGTAGTAGTAGGTGGCGTAGTTCATGAATCTGTCCTCAATGTGAATCGGTGTTTTCGAAAGCCCGGA
Organism: Pseudomonas sp. GD03858; assembly: GCF_029840925.1. Classification (GTDB taxonomy): domain Bacteria; phylum Pseudomonadota; class Gammaproteobacteria; order Pseudomonadales; family Pseudomonadaceae; genus Aquipseudomonas. Next base: position 6,844 of record NZ_JAOCDM010000106.1, on the reverse strand, counting down.
AAAGCAAAACCCCCGGTCGGGGAGCCGACCGGGGGTTTGAGTATTCTCATGTTCGGCGGCCCCTCGAAGGTGGGCGCCGGATGGGTGATCGGCGCCTAGTGGCTAAACCAATACCCAAAATAAAAGCTGGCAACGGCGTCGCGACCGGCAACGGCCAGCACAGGGCGCGCGGTGCGACCGGTGTGATTGGCGTGGTTGCAGGATTGTTTCGACATGTTGCTCTCCAGTGAATGAGCCCGAGCTTACTGCACCTTGGCCTTGGCGTTCAATGGGTAATTGCTATCGCGGCGATAGCCCCTTTTACCGTGTCGCCTGATTCGCGGGTAAACCCGCTCCCACAGGGACAAGGCGACACAGAAGGTTGCCACCCATGCCTGCACAAAACGGATAGCACTCTGCACGATCCGGATATCGGTGCCTCATCCACGGGCATAACCTGACCTGGCCTGAACAATAACAACGGAGGCCCTGGCCATGTCCCTGGGATTCGACTATCTCAACGCCTTGCTCGAGGATGACCGGGAAAACGGCGTCTACCGCTGCAAGCGGGAAATGTTCACCGACCCGCGCCTGTTCGACCTGGAGATGAAGCACATCTTCGAGGGCAACTGGATCTACCTGGCCCATGAAAGCCAGATCCCGCAGAACAACGATTTCCTTACCCTGACCATGGGCCGCCAGCCGGTCTTCATCGCGCGCAACAAGGGGGGCGAGCTCAATGCCTTCCTCAATGCCTGCAGCCACCGCGGCGCCATGCTCTGCCGGCACAAGCGCGGCAACCGTGCCAGCTACACCTGCCCGTTCCACGGCTGGACCTTCAACAACAGCGGCAAGCTGCTCAAGGTCAAGGACCCAGGTAACGCCGGCTATCCCGACAGTTTCAACTGCGAAGGCTCCCATGACCTGACCAAGGTCGCCCGTTTCGAGTCTTACCGAGGCTTCCTGTTCGGCAGCCTCAACGCCGACGTCAAGCCGCTGGTCGAGCACCTGGGCGAGTCGGCGAAGATCATCGACATGATCGTCGACCAGTCGCCCGAGGGCCTGGAGGTGCTGCGTGGCGCCAGCTCGTACATCTACGAAGGCAACTGGAAGCTGACCGCCGAGAACGGCGCCGACGGCTACCACGTCAGCTCCGTGCACTGGAACTACGCCGCCACCCAGAACCAGCGCAAGCAGCGCGAGGCGGGCGACGAGATCAAGACCATGAGCGCCGGCGCCTGGGCCAAGCAAGGCGGTGGTTTCTATTCCTTCGATCATGGCCACCTGCTGCTCTGGACCCGCTGGGCCAACCCCGAGGACCGTCCGGCCTACGAGCGTCGCGAGCAGCTGGCCGCCGACTTCGGCCAGGCCCGGGCCGACTGGATGATCGAGAACTCGCGCAACCTGTGCCTGTACCCCAACGTCTACCTGATGGACCAGTTCAGCTCGCAGATCCGCATCGCCCGGCCGATCTCGGTGAACAAGACCGAGATCACCATCTACTGCATCGCCCCCAAGGGCGAGAGCGCCGAGGCCCGGGCCAGCCGGATCCGCCAGTACGAGGATTTCTTCAACGTCAGTGGCATGGCCACGCCGGACGACCTCGAAGAGTTCCGCTCCTGCCAGACCGGTTATGGCGCGGGCCAGGGCTGGAACGACATGTCCCGTGGCGCGACCCACTGGGTCGAGGGTGCCGACGAGGCGGCCCGCGAGATCGAGCTCGCGCCACTGTTGTCGGGCTTGCGCACCGAAGACGAAGGCCTGTTCGTGCTGCAGCACAAGTACTGGCAGGACACCATGATCCAGGCGCTGAAGGACGAGCAGCGGCTGATCCCCGTGGAGGCCGTGCAATGAGCCTGCATGACACCGTGCGCGACTTCCTCTACCGCGAGGCGCGCTACCTGGACGATGCCCAGTGGGACCAGTGGCTGGAGCTGTATGCCAGCGACGCGACCTTCTGGATGCCGGCGTGGGACGACGATGACCGCCTCACCGAGGATCCGCAGAGCGAGATCTCGCTGATCTGGTACGGCAACCGTGGCGGCCTGGAAGACCGCGTGTTTCGCATCAAGACCGAGCGCTCCAGCGCCACGGTGCCGGACACCCGCACCTCGCACAACCTCGGCAACATCGAGATCGTCGAGGTCGGCGAGGGCAGCTGCCAGGTGCGTTTCAACTGGCACACCTTGAGCTTTCGCTACAAGACCACCGACAGCTACTTCGGCACCAGCTTCTATACCCTGGACCTGCGTGGCGAGCAGCCGCTGATCACGGCCAAGAAGGTGGTGCTGAAGAACGACTACGTTCGCCAGGTCATCGACATCTACCACATCTGATTCACCGCCGAGCCTGTCGGTGTGCCCCAGGGCGCGCCGCGGCCAGGCTCGCCCGCGAGGTGCACCATGAGCTACCAGATCGCACTGAATTTCGAGGACGGGGTCACCCGTTTCATCGAGACCGACGGCCACGAAACCGTGGCCGACGCCGCCTACCGCCAGGGCATCAACATCCCGCTGGACTGCCGTGACGGCGCCTGCGGCACCTGCAAGTGCAAGGCCGAGTCCGGGCGCTACGAGCTGGGTGACAACTTCATCGAGGACGCCCTGAGCGACGAGGAAATCGCCCTGGGCTACGTGCTGACCTGCCAGATGCGCGCCGAATCCGACTGCGTGGTGCGTATCCCGGCCTCCTCGCAGCTGTGCAAGACCGAACAGGCCAGCTTCGAGGCGGCGATCAGCGATGTGCGCCAGTTGTCGACCAGTACCATCGCCCTGTCGATCAAGGGCGAGGCGCTGAGTCGCCTGGCGTTCCTGCCGGGGCAATACGTCAACCTGAAGGTGCCGGGCAGCGAACAGAGCCGCGCCTACTCGTTCAGTTCGCTGCAGAAGGACGGCGAAGTCAGCTTCCTGATCCGCAACGTGCCGGGCGGCCTGATGAGCAGCTTCCTCACCGGGCTGGCCAAGGCCGGCGACAGCCTGAACCTGGCAGGGCCCTTGGGCAGCTTCTACCTGCGCCCGATCCAGCGTCCGCTGCTGCTGCTGGCCGGCGGCACGGGCCTGGCGCCGTTCACGGCGATGCTGGAGAAGATCGCCGAGCAGGGCAGCGCGTATCCGCTGCACCTGATCTACGGGGTGACCAACGATTTCGACCTGGTCGAGCTCGATCGCCTGCAAGCCCTGGCCGCGCGCATTGCCAACTTCACCTTCAGCGCGTGCGTGGCCAACCCCGAGAGCGAGTATCCGCAGAAGGGCTACGTGACCCAGCATATCGAGCCGCGCCACCTCAACCAGGGCGACGTCGACGTGTACCTGTGCGGCCCGCCACCGATGGTCGAGGCGGTCAGCCAGTACATCCGCGAGCAGGGCATCACCCCGGTCAACTTCTACTACGAGAAGTTCGCCGCGGCGGCCTGAAGTTTCACGGGGCTGCCCGCATCGTGCGGGTGAGGGTGGCCTCCTTTTTATCCGGTGCGTGATTTCGCCTTCGTGGGAGCGGGCTTGCCCCGCGATTGCGATCGCGGGGCAAGCCCGCTCCCACGCTGGTGAATTGGAGAAGTCAGCATGAATGCAAGATTCCACAACAAAGTCGCCCTGGTCACCGGCGCCGCCCAGGGCATCGGCCGCGCCGTGTGCTGGCGGCTCAAGGCCGAAGGCGCGCAGCTGGTGGCGGTGGACCGCTCCGAGCTGGTCCACGAACTGGCGGGCGAGGGCGTACTGACGCTCACCGCCGATCTCGAGCGGCACGCCGACTGCGCGCGGGTCATGGCCAAGGCGGTCGAGACTTTCGGCCGCCTCGACATCCTCATCAACAATGTCGGCGGGACCCTCTGGGCCAAACCCTTCGAATACTACGAAGTCGAGCAGATCGAGGCCGAAGTGCGCCGTTCGCTGTTCCCCACCCTGTGGTGCTGCCACGCCGCGCTCCCCTACATGCTCGAACGCGGCAGCGGCGCCATCGTCAACGTTTCGTCGATCGCCACCCGTGGCGTCAACCGCGTGCCCTACGGCGCGGCCAAGGGCGGCGTCAACGCGCTCACCGCGTGCCTGGCGTTCGAGACCGCCGGACGCGGCATTCGGGTCAACGCCACCGCTCCAGGCGGTACCGAGGCACCACCACGGCGCATCCCGCGCAACGAGGTCGAGCAGGGCGCGCAGGAAAAGCACTGGTACCAGCAGATCGTCGACCAGACCGTCGCCAGCAGCCTGATGAAGCGCTACGGCACGCTCGACGAGCAGGTCGGCGCGATCCTGTTCCTGGCCAGCGACGAGGCCTCCTACATCACCGGCGTGACCCTGCCGGTGGGCGGCGGCGACCTCGGCTGAAGGCCGCCCCGGCAAGGTTTTCTCTTCACACAACAAAAACAAAAGAGACACATGCCATGCGCACACTCGACATCCACCCGATCATCGACAATGCCCGTTTCAGCCCTTTCCACTGGATGGTCATGGCCTGGTGCGGCCTGCTGCTGATCTTCGACGGCTACGACCTGTTCATCTACGGCGTGGTGCTGCCGGTGATCATGCAGCAGTGGGCGCTGACCCCGCTGCAGGCTGGCGCCCTGGGCAGTTACGCGCTGTTCGGCATGATGTTCGGCGCCCTGGCCTTCGGCAGCCTGGCCGATCGCATCGGGCGCAAGAAGGGCATCGCCCTGTGTTTCGCGCTGTTTTCCGGGGCCACCATCCTCAACGGTTTCGCCACCAGCCCCAGCGAATTCGGTGTCTATCGCTTCTTCGCCGGGTTGGGCTGCGGCGGGCTGATGCCCAACGCCGTGGCGCTGATGAACGAGTACGCGCCCAAGCGCCTGCGCAGCACCCTGGTGGCGATCATGTTCAGCGGCTATTCCCTGGGCGGGATGCTCTCGGCGGGCATCGGCATCTTCCTGCTGCCGCGTTTGGGCTGGGAGTCGATGTTCTTCGCCGCCGCCGTGCCGCTGCTACTGCTGCCGGTGATCCTGTACTACTTGCCCGAATCCATCGGTTTCCTGGTGCGCCAAGGCCGGGTGGACGAGGCCCGCCGTCTGCTCAAACGCCTGGATCCGCACTGTGATGTGCGGGCTGACGATCAGTTGCAGGCGCTGGACAAGCAGGGCAAGGGCGCCTCGGTGCTGGAGCTGTTTCGCGACGGTCTGGCGGTGCGCACCCTGGCCCTGTGGCTGGCGTTCTTCTGCTGCCTGCTGATGGTCTACGCGCTCAGCTCGTGGTTGCCCAAGCTGATGGCCAATGCCGGCTACAGCCTCGGTTCGAGCTTGTCGTTCCTGCTGGCGCTCAACTTCGGTGGCATGGCCGGAGCGATCCTCGGTGGCTGGCTGGGCGATCGCTACAACCTGGTCAAGGTCAAGGTGGCGTTCTTCATCGCCGCCGCGCTGTCGATCAGCCTGTTGGGCGTCAACAGCCCGATGCCGGTGCTGTACCTGCTGATCTTCGTCGCCGGCGCGACCACCATCGGCACGCAGATCCTGCTGTATGCCGGCGCCGCCCAGCTTTACGGCCTGTCGGTGCGCTCCACCGGTCTTGGCTGGGCCTCTGGCATCGGCCGCAACGGCGCCATCGTCGGCCCGCTGCTCGGCGGCGCGCTGATGGGCGTCAACCTGCCGCTGCAACTGAACTTCATCGCTTTCGCCATTCCCGGCGCCGTCGCCGCGCTGGCCATGGCCTTGCACCTGGCCAGCGGCCGGCGTCATGGCCTGGCCACGGCGGCCTGAATCGAACACTGACTGAACTGGAGCCTGGCATGACAAGCCCGACCATCGACCGGCTGGAGGCGATCATCGTCGACCTGCCGACCATTCGCCCGCACAAGCTGGCCATGCACACGATGCAGCAGCAGACCCTGGTGATCCTGCGCCTACGTTGCAGCGACGGCAGCGAAGGCATCGGCGAGTCCACCACCATCGGCGGCCTGGCCTATGGCTACGAAAGCCCGGAAGGCATCAAGGCCAACATCGACGCGCACCTGGCCCCGGCGCTGATCGGCCTGCCAGCGGATAACATCAACGCCGCCATGCTCAAGCTGGACACGATCGCCAAGGGCAACACCTTCGCCAAGTCTGGCATCGAGAGCGCGCTGCTCGATGCCCAGGGCAAGCGCCTGGGGCTGGCGGTCAGCGAACTGCTCGGCGGGCGTGTGCGCGACAGCCTCGAGGTGGCCTGGACCCTGGCCAGCGGCGACACCGCCCGGGATATCGCCGAGGCCGAGCACATGCTCGAGCTTCGTCGTCACCGCGTATTCAAGCTGAAGATTGGCGCCAATCCGCTGGAGCACGACCTCAAGCATGTGCTGGCGATCAAGCGCGAACTGGGCGAGCGCGCCAGTGTGCGGGTGGACGTCAACCAGTATTGGGACGAGTCCCAGGCTATCCGTGCCTGCCAGGTGCTCGGCGATAACGGCATCGAGCTGATCGAGCAGCCCATCTCGCGCGGCAACCGTGGCGGCCAGGTGCGCCTCAACCAGCGCAGTCCGGCGCCGATCATGGCCGACGAGTCCATCGAGAGCGTCGAGGACGCTTTCAGCCTGGCCACCCACGGGGCCGCGAGCATCTTCGCCCTGAAGATCGCCAAGAACGGCGGCCCCCGTGCCGTGCTGCGCACCGCGCAGATCGCCGAGGCCGCCGGCATCGCCCTGTATGGCGGGACCATGCTTGAAGGCTCGGTCGGCACCCTGGCCTCGGCCCACGCTTTCCTCACCTTGCGCCAGCTGACCTGGGGCACCGAGCTGTTCGGCCCGCTGCTGCTGACCGAGGAGATCGTCAACGAGGCGCCGCAATACCGCGATTTCCAGTTGCACGTGCCGGCCACTCCCGGCCTGGGCCTGACCCTGGACGAACAACGCCTGGCGCGCTTTGCCCGCCGTTGAAGGCAAACACAGC
>NZ_JAOCDM010000105.1 GCF_029840925.1 Pseudomonas sp. GD03858 | reverse complement strand
CACAGGCGCTGCAAAGGTTGCGGCAAGCACCTCGCCGCCAACACGCGATGAAGGACTTATGCCTAGAGCGACATCAGAAACGCCTCCAGCGCTCGCCGTGCCGCGCCGGGCAGCTGCCGGTAGCGCTCGCGGGCCGGCTCGGCCTCGCCGCCATGCCAGAGGACCGCCTCGCTCAGGTTCCTGGCCCGGCCATCATGCAGGTAGCCACTGCCGGGGGCGATGATCTGGCTCAGGCCAAGCCCCCAGAGCGGCGGCGTTTTCCACTCACGCCCCGTGGCGAGAAAGTCCGCGCGACCGTCGGCCAGCCCCTCGCCCATGTCATGCAGCAGCAAGTCGCTGTAGGGCGCGATCCGCTGGGCCGGTAGCGTGGGAAAATCCGCATGCCTGCCGGTCTGTACCACGGGGACGTGACAGCCTGTGCAGCCGATGGCGGCGAACAGCCGCTCACCGTCGATCACCTCGGGTTTGTCGCGGTCGCGACGCGCCGGGGCGGCAAGGTGGGCGAAGTAGTAATGCAGGTCGGCCAGCTGCAGGCCATCGAGCTCCGGTTCGCCGCCACCTGGCGCCTGTCGACAGGCTGTCTGTGCCAGGGTGCAGTTCTGTCGCGGGTACAGCGGCGAGGTGATGCCCAGGTCGCCGTGCATCGCGCTGGCGATCTGCTGCCGAAGGTCGGGTTGGTTGGCCTTGAGGCCGAAGCGACCGGGCTCCAGGCGCTTGCGTTCGACGCTCCACACCTGGTTGATCCGGCCTTTCACGCCATCGGATTTCGCTGCGTTGGCCAGCGCCTGAAGGGTGCTGGCCTCGATGGCCTCGAGCAGTCCCAGGCCGAACACCGCAGGCGCCACCCGGGCCGAGGTGCGCACTGGTCCCAGTGCACCATAAGCCAATGCTTCGAAGCGCAGGCTCGGCTTGCGCAGCATGACCACTTCACCGTCGGCCAGTCGTAGCGGGTGCTCCTCCCAGCTCAGCAGTGCCCGGCCTTCACCCGGCACGCCGGGAATCCCCAGCTCGTTGAGCTGGTCGCCATAGACCGGGTGCGGCGCGGGTTCGCCGTGCTCGCCGAGGCCCTCGATCGACAGCCGCACCAACAGGCTGCGCATCGGTTCGCCGGGCTGAGCCGGCGCCTGGCCACGGCCATTGCGCGGGTGGCAGGCGATGCACGTGATGCGATTGTGCAGCGGGCCCAGGCCGTCGACAGCGCTGTCCAGTGACGGCGCGATCACCCAGGCCTGGTGGAACAGGCCGCGACCACGAAAGAAGCGCTCCAGCTGCGCATCCTCGACCAGCCCGGGCATGGGCTGGGCGAAGGCGGTACGGGCAGGTTGCGCGCAGACGTGTCCAGCGCTGCACAGCAGCATCAGCAGCGCGGTGCAAGCCCGCTTCACAGCCCCATCCCGTCGAGCAAGCGTTCGGCCTCGGTGAAGCGCAAGGCGGCCTGGAACTGCCAGTCGATTTCGCGGCGGCCCAGCGCGTCTGTTGGCGATGTCTGCGCGCCATGGTCCTGGCGCAGGGCGAACAGCCTCAACAGTTCGGGCGAGCGCGCTTGCGCCGAGCTGATCGGCGGTTGAGTGAGCCGGTTGCGCACGGCCTGCAGGTCGTGGCCGGCGTTTTCACCGGCATGGACCCGGCTCCACAAGCCGCTCAGCCGCTCGTGAGAGAGGCTCAGCCACTGGCTGAAGAGCGCGCTCACCAGTCCCAGTCGCTCGCGCGAGGCGTCGTTGCCATAGCGGTAGGCGCCTTGGCGCGCAGCAGTGAAGGGGTCGTGATAGTCGCCGGGTAGCTGCGCGTATACGCTTGGGCGCGCCGGCAGCTTGCGGATCTCGGGATCGGCCAGCAGTTTCTGGCCGTCCGCTGACAGCACGAACGCGGCGAAGTCCCTTGCGCCCTGCACATGCCGGGCCTTGGCGGTGATCGCGATATGCGCGGGATTGAGCCCGCCATGACGCGGGTAGACGAAGCCCACGTCTTCGCCATTGGCGATCGCCGCGGCGACGAAGAAGTCGATCGACAGCCCCACCGCGACACGGCCACTGGCGACCTCGTCGCTCACCAGCGTGCCGCCCCGGCTGACCAGGCGCGACTGCCCGGCCAGCTCGCTCCACAGCGCCCAGCCACGCTCCCAGCCATAGGCATCGAGCACAATATCGAGCATGACCGGGGCAAAGCCGACACGGCCTGGATCGGGCAGGGCAACGCGCCCGCGCAGGCGTGGGTCAAGCAGGTCGGGCCAGTCCTGTGGCGCCGGCACGTTCAGTTGCCGCAGCAACGAAGGCTGGATGGCGAAGCCGTAACCCGCAAGTTCCGTGGCCTGGTAACGCTGGTCGCGGTCACGCAAGGGCATGCCAGCGATCTTCGCCGGCAGCCCGGCGAGATCGATACCCAGTGGTTGCCAGCCGCCATCCTGGGCCAGCCGGGCGAAGTTGCCGGGCGACGGCGCCCAGTAGACGTCGACGCCGCCCTGGTCGGGCTGCAGCAGGAAGGGCAGGGCATCGAAGCCCTGGCGCCACACCAGCTGCAGGCGATGTTCGGGGTGGGCCTGGGCGAAGGCGTCCTCGAAGCGGGTCATCATCGCCTCGGGATAGCTGGTCAGCACCACCACCGGCTGCGCCTGCGTGGCCCCGCTCCACAGGGCGAGGGCCAGCAGCCATGGCTTACAGCGGCACATTGAACTGCACGAAGTAGTTGCGGCCCATTTCCGGATAGCCCTCGGTGTATTCATAGAGACGGTCGAACAGGTTGCGCACGCCGGCCTCGATGCGCAGGTCGTTGGCGAAGGTGTAGCCGGTCTTGAGGTTGTAGATGGCGTAGCCGTTGGCGACCTGGGTGCCGTCCGAGGCGCTGTAGCGGCGCGAGGCGGCCTCGACGCTGCCGGTATGACGCCAGGCCCCTTGGTTCCAGGTGGCCGAGGCGAACAGGTTGTGGCGCGGGGTATCCACCGGGCGGATGTCCGGATTGCTGCGGTTCTGGCGGTCGAGGTAGGTGTAGCTGGCGCCCAGCTGCCAGTCGCCGATGTCGCCCTTCAGGCCCAGCTCCACACCCTGGTTGCGCGCCTTGGCGATGTTCTGGTACTGCCCGCAAGGGGCCGCGCAGCCTGGCTGCGGCGCCACGGTGACCTGCTGGATGGAGTCTTCGATCTCGCTGATGAACAGCGCGGCATCCAGCGACCACAGGTCGCTGAGCGAACCGGCGTAGCCCAGCTCGTAGTGGGTGGCGCGTTCGGACTTGAGGTCCGGGCTGGGGATCACCGTGCCGAAGCGGGTCGAGTAGCGGTCCTTGATGGTGGCGAAGCGGCTCTTGCGCGCCACGGTCAGGCGCACCTGGCCGTCGTGGTCGATGGCCAGCAGGGGGCCGGTGTTGATGAACAGGCCCAATTGGGCATTGACCGCATCGTCGCTGCCGGTGGGCTCGTCGTACAGGGTCTTGACCCGTGGCGAGGCCGTGTTGGTGCCGAAGTTCTCGGCATCCAGGCTCTTGCGGTAGTTGTACGACACGCCGCCGACCACGCTGAACACCTCGTCGAGCTTCCAGGTGTCTTCCAGGGCAATGGACTGGGTCTGGTCGCGAAAATGCGTCCACGGGTCGCCACCATCGCGGGAGCGATGCACATCCTCCTTGAAGTGGTAGGCGATACCCAGGCGGTTGCTGGCCGCCAGGGCGAGGTCGCCCTCGATGGAGAAACCGCTGGATTCGTCGTCGTACTTGCTGGGGAAGCCCGATTGCAGCGGGCCGACGATGCCGTTGTTGTAGGTGAAACTCTCCAGCGAGTTCTTGAAGGTGTCGTGGTAGACCCGGGTCTTCAGGCCGTGCTCGCCGAAGCGGGTGTGGGTGGCCAGGAACAGGCTGGTCTTGTCCCAGGTCGGCCACTCCCACCAGCGCTTGCGCTGCCCGGTGGCGGGCAGGTCGCCGGCATAGGGCGGCTGGCCCTTGCGGCCTTGCTGCTGGACATAGCCGAGCACGTACTCATCGGTGTCGTTGGGGGTCAGGCCGAGCTTGAAGCTGAATTTGCCGTCGCGCTTGTCGCTGTTTTCCCGGCGACCTTCGCCCTGCTGGTTGTTGGTTGGCTTGAAGTCGTCGGGCAGCAGGGTGTAGTCGTAGTCGACATAGGACACGCCACCTTGCATCCACCAGTTGCCCTGGTTGGAGCCGGCGTTGACGTAGCTGCGGTAGGCATTGACGTTGCCGTGGTCGGTCAGCTCCAGGCCGCCGCCCACTTCACCCTCGAAGGCCTGGGTCGGGCGGCGGGTGACCAGGTTGATCGCGCCGCCCAGGGTGTTGGGACCATACAGCAGCGAGGCGAAGCCCTTGGCCACTTCGACGCGCGACAGGTCGTAGGTGGTGAAGCGACCCAGATCGATATTGCCGTCGTAGGGCACGTAGGTGGGAATGCCGTCGATGAACACCGGCACCTGCAGGCGATCGAAGCCGCGCACGAAGACCACCTGCTCGGCGCGCCCGCCGATATAGGCGAGGTTGACGCCGGGTGCCAGGGCCAGGGCCTTGTCGACCGTCTCCCGATCATGCAGGCGCATGTCGGCGGCCTCGACCACCGAGCTGCCGGTGGCCAGTTTGTCGTCCTGCGGCGCGGAAATACGGATTTCGCCGAGGGTGAACGGTTTTTCCTGCTCGTCGGCGAACGCGGGAGAGGTGGCCATGGCGGCGAGCGCGGCCAGGGACAGGCGGGGGGCTAGCGACTTCATGTCGGCTCCTTGCTGGGCCATGCCGGTGACGGCGCGCGGCCTCGTTATAGATTTTTATATACAGCGATGGACGATAAAAAACCCGTCGACTCACCCTCCCCAGGGCATCGACGGGTCTACTTTCACTTGACATATAAAGGGAGCGTTGCCAAGCCGGGCAATCCTAGCGCCGACTGACGATTGGAATCAACGGTGTATACAAAAATATATGTCGATTGAGTGGGGCAGGATGCGTTCGGATGGACGCCTCAGGCAACACGCAACCAGATCGCCGAAGCGTCGTCGCTCTTCTTGAAACGCGGGTAACGCAGGCAGGCGGCATCTTCCCGCTCGATGGCGCGCAGCCGGCGGGCCAGTTCGTCCAGCCCGTCGGACAGCAACTGATCGATGAAACCATCGGGCTCAAGGACCCTGTAGGGTGAGAGCAACGCCGCCAGGCCATCGCTCATCAGCACGATATCGTCGCCTCGAGAGACGGGGTGGCGTGTGTAGCGGGTATGCTCACGGGCGCAGGCGGCATCGACGCTGAGCACCTCCCGAGCACGCATGCGCGCAGCACGGCGGTCCTCCAGCACGGCAGGCGGGCGCACGCCATGAGCACCAATCCCGGCACCGAGGGCGGCAGCGGCAGCGCATTCGTCATCGTGATCCGGCGCAGGGGTAAGGAAGCGTACGCCATCCGTGCCGCGATGCAGCACCACGCAGTCGGCCAGATGCGCGCAGACCAGTTCGACACCCTCCAGGGCAACCGCGGCAAAGGCGGCACGCGGTAGTTCCCAGCTACCGAACGGCTCGCGGCGGCGTTCATTCTCGTAAGCTTTGGCGATGCTCTCGAACACGTCGTGGCAAATACCCGACAACGAACCAGACGCGGCGCAGAAGGCCCGTTGCGCCGTCGATGAGAGCCAGGCCGCACCGCCACGCTCCCCCAGCAGACCAGGTTCTCCCAGGTCGGTGGCGCCGTCGATGACCCAGGCATGGCGCTCGGCGCAGCCAATGCGGTCATCGTTGGGGACGCCGGACTTGCCGGCCAGGCTCAAGGTCTGGATCAGGTCGAAATGCATCACAGGCTCCATGCAGTATCGGGTCGTGGGTGTGCGCAGCCCCGACCTTGAACGTTATGCCGGCACACGTCAAACCCATGCACCCCGTGTGGCCCTGCGATGACTGTGCAAGCGTGACCCGGTGTGCGCAACTGGTAAAACTGTCAGGGTTTCACAGCACCTTGGCCATTTCCGTGGTGGCTGCCCAGCCAAGCCCGGCATAGACCGGCCTGCCGACCTCGGTGGCATGCAGTACTGCAAAGCCCACGCCCCGGCGGATGAACTCGGCCTCGGCCAGGCGCATCAGGCTCGAGGCCAGGCCTCGACGCCGATGCGAGGGCTGGACGTAGACGTTGAGCACATAGCCGCGCCGGTCCTCGCTCGGGTGAGCGGGGTGGGGCGGCCATTCGATCTCCATCAGGCCGATCGCCGCCACGGGCAGGCCAGCGTCCACCAGGGCGAAGCCGTAGTAGCGACCATCAGCCAGGCGGGGTCGCAGCCACGGACGGAAGTGTTTGCGCATGGTGCACAGGCGTGCAGGATCACCGCCAGCCTCGAGGAACATGGCCTCGCGCTGGGCGCAGATCATCTCCAGGTCGCTGGGTTGCAGAGGGCGCACGGCCAGGCCGTGCAGATAGAGCGTGGCAGGGATATCGTTCATGACAGGCACCTTGGATCGGGAGTTCGATGCTAGGGCCGTCGGCGACCGGGCGTCAGATACAGATGGCCGGCAAACACGGCATACAGTGCGCTTGCTGGCCAGGACGAATGCGGCGATGATCCGCGACATTCGCCACGCTCACCGACGAGGCCAGCATGCCCATCGCCCCGATTCTCTATTGCGCCGATCTGCAAGCCACCCGTACTCATTATCGGGACGTACTGGGCTTCACCGTTACCGATAGCGCCGAATCGACGCTCACCGTGCAGTTGCAGGACTGCCGCCTGCTGTTCACGCAGGCGGACCTGTGGCAACAGTCGCCGGGGTGCTCGGGGACGTTCTATCTGGTGATTGATGATGTCGAGGGTTATCACTCGCGAGTCAGGGCGGGTGCGAACATCGCCTGGCCACTGCGAGACACGAGCTATGGTTCGCGGGAGTTCGGGGTGCGCGATTGCAACGGCTATTTCCTGGCTTTCAGCGACTCACGGGCGGTCTCTTGACGCGCGCCGGCAGCGTGCTGCTGGCCTGGCTGGCGTTCACCACCCAGGCCTGGGGCATGGACGGCAAAGGTAACTCCACCGACCATTTCACCGTTGGCTCCAGCCTCGGTACCGCCGCAGTGAGCGGATCCACCAGCCGTCCCGCGCGCACCTATCAGGCGGCGCGCGACGATGCGCTGCAGTTCATCGCCTCCGAGGGCCGCCTGCGTGGGGCGCGGCTGGAGCAGGCGCTGCGTGAGTATCGCCAGGCGCATCCCGGCAGCATTGCCAGTGATCCGGAGCTGGCCCAGGCATTCGCTTGCTCATCGGGGGCATGATGTGGGGCGCAACTGGCCTGTAGAGTATTCGTGGTTTACCTCTGCCCCGTGGGAGCGGCTTTATCGGGGCGCTGGCCTCACCGTTGATCGCAGGCCCACAAGCCGGGGGGATCGCCGGACTAGACTCGGTGGCATCGCGCAGGCCACAGGAGCCATGACCATGACCCCGAAGAACAGCATCTGCCTCTGGTTCGACCACGATGCCGAGGAGGCGGCCAATTTCTACGCCCGGACCTTCCCGGACAGCCAGGTGACTGCCGTGCACAAGGCCCCTGGCGACTACCCGTCGGGCAAGGCGGGCGATGTGATCACGGTCGAATTCACCGTGATGGGCATTCCCTGCATCGGTCTGAACGGCGGCAAGGCCTTCACCCACAGCGAGGCGTTTTCCTTCCAGGTGGCCACCGACAGCCAGGAGGAAACCGACCGCTACTGGAACGCCATCGTCGGCAACGGTGGGCAGGAGAGCGTGTGCGGCTGGTGCAAGGACAAATGGGGGCTGTCATGGCAGATCAGCCCGCGCGTCCTCACCCAGGCCGTCGCCAGCCCCGACCGGGCGGCGGCCAAGCGCGCGTTCGACGCCATGATGACGATGACCAAGATCGATATCGCCGTCATCGAGAAGGCCATCAAGGGGTGAATGCTACTGGGGCGACTGGCGGCGTCAACACAGAGAACAGGATGAAGGTATTACTTCAAGCTTCCCGGTATTTCAAAGTCTGGCGTTTCGCCAACTTGAGGTGTTGAGGCTGATGGTTTGGCTTGACTTGCCATGGGGCGCTCTGTGAGGCTGCCGGCCAATTGCCATATTATTTCCATGGAGTGGTTGCTTGAATACTGTCGATGTCCATGAACTTGCTCGTGAATACAATCATGCCGTCGTTAGGCTGACGACTTTTCAAGCGACCGCCGGTGTACCCGCCAAGCTCTTGTTCGGCAGTGTCTCCCTGTTGGCATCCGGTCGTTCACCGGAGAAAGGTATGACGGGGATCCACACGTGGCCGCTTCGTGGCGCAAAGGCCCAAGTACATTTTCGGCGGATCGTCATGACCGCCGAAGCAGCGCTCCGGTGGTACCGCTCAGCTGCGCCAGATAATTTCGCAACCCCTTTGCCCATGCAGCGGGAAGCGATTGAAGAAAAATTCGATGGCGTGCCCGTGGATTGCACAGGTTTCGAAGATAACCCGGTGTGGCCGGAGTTGGGTATTCCCTTTACCGGAGAAATCCTTTCTGGTCTGACCGGGCGGGAGGATCCCGCTCCTTTTCGAGGGGATGCAGGAGCCAGGGTGCATAGGCGGTTTGGTGATGGCAATGGCTTTGAGGCCGTGCTCAAGGACAAGGACTGCATTCGTTTTCTGCAGCGTCGCATTCATTTCAATATCGCAGAATACAGCGAGTACCTAGGTTCGTTGGCCCTGATTGTTCCCGACCCTGTCATAGAACGTATCGACAATTACTTGGTGCCGGCTACACCTGACAGCGCGGAACAGGCGTGTATCAGACTCGTCGCCAGGACGGGGAAAAGTCTGAGCGATCTGCAGATCACATTTTTTGAGAGAAGTGCGAATCTGCTCAGTCGTTTTTATACACGCGACATTCCGGAGGACGGGGTCGTGCTGCATGATCGGGCCTCGGAAATGGCAAGTAGCGGATTTCTGATCAGCCACAAGGTACATAAATTGCTGGCGTATCAGCCCCTTTCCAACTACCTGCGACGCATGAGCGTGCAAATGAACGTCATGTCCTCGCCAACAAAAGTGGCTGTGCCCCTGCGTGACAAGTTAGACGCCCCAGTGAAATCCTACATGCGCCATCGCAATGAGCCGCTTGCGCCCTCGACCTGGGGGGAGGTGGCCGTCTCATCATCGATGCGTGTCGCACAGGGCGCTGAGCGCCGCCGGCAGCAAGGCGAGACGAAGCGTTTTGACCAGCGCTGGTTCGGCGATGATGAGCGCGAGGCGGCGATTGACTTCATTCATGACCGGATAGAGCATGCCCGCCGGCGCGTCATCATGGCGGATCCTTATTTCGGGGCTCTGCAGATCGCTCAATTTGCGCCGAAGGTGAGCAGCCAGCAGGTGAGCGTCATCGTGATCACATCTCGAACCGCATTCGATGACCTGGGTACACTTCCGAAAGACAGCGTACGAAAGGACATGACGCTCGAGGAGTATGAGCAACTGAGGGAAAAGCGGAAGAAACAGAACTCATCAGCGAAGCTCAAAAAATTCAAAACGATCCTGAACGAAACCCAGAACCTGCTCCGTGGCGAGATGCAGGCTTATGTGCTCACAGGTCGGAAGACCAAGTTGCACGACCGTTTCCTTGTCGTGGACGACGACGTCTGGTTCATGGGCCATTCCTTCAGTTCTTTAGGCGATGCCCCCGCCTTGATACTCAAGGTGCCGAACGCGGATGAGGTCATTCAGCAATTGTTCGCCTTGACCAAGAGTGCTCCCTCCTTCGAGAAGTATCTTCGCGATTTCGATGATCGTGCGAAGCGAACAGGAGGCGCGTGAGCATGTCCATGCTAGATAGCGTCCCCGGTTTTATTGTGGAAGCGCCGGTTGAGCCGCTCGTCAAGGACAAGCAAATGCTCTGGCCGAGCCTGTGGGGCTTGGACGATGCCAGCAGGTTTCCTGAGTTGCAGGCGATCAAGGCGCGACATGGCGCATCGCGTTTGCAACCGCTGTCTTCTTTCGTACAGGCGATCGCCGAGGCGCGGATGCGTGTCTGGTTGCTGGATGACTATTTATTCAAGGCCTCTGGTGAGATGGAAGTCGACAAGCTCGAACAACTGTTGGAATGGTTTCCGATAGGCTTAGCGGCTGGTGACATTCGACTGCTGACCAAAAGTGCGGGGACGCACGTGGATGCTGAATACAAGGAGGCATTCGACAAGCGCACCCGGGAGATAAACTCGTTCAGACGGAACGAGCGATGCAAGATAGATGTGCGATTTTCGCTGCAAACGAACTTCCCTTACGTCCATGACCGTTTCGCTATTGTCGATGACGAACTGTGGCATTTCGGTGCGGCTGTGGGAGGGTTGCACCGCCAGGTAAACGCGACCACGCGAGGCTGGTCGGCAGCCGAGCATGGGGCAGCAGAGTTCTTCTGTCTTGCCTGGGACCATGACGAGAAAGTTGGGAAAAGAAGATGAAGTGGCTTGCTGAGCGTTTCCAGTATCGTAACGGCCCTGAAGATGAGGACGTCATTTCCGGGTTTCAGGATTTCATCGTCGAATCTGAAGCGCTGAGTACCGAGGTGTTCGAGGCCTGCGTGGAGTCGATTGCTCACTTCCATGCGCGCGCGGAGCAGTCCGCGCAGGCACTGATAGAACGGCTGGAGTGTGATCTCCGATCCATCAGCGATGGTCGAGAGTCCAACATATGCAATTTTGCAGAGTATTTGCTGCTGGCGCTTGCCTGCATTAAGGCATTGGCACGCTATCCGGCACTGGATACCTGGCGATCCGTGTCGGGCATCTGCGCATCGCATGAACGAGTAGGATTTATTCTCCCGCTGGCGCTGGTGGCACAAGTGCGAGTAGAGCCGGACTGGGCGCAGCCATTCATATCGCTGATGACGGCCTCTCTGAACCAGGCCGCGACCGAGGGCCCGCTATGCGGCCAAAAAGCCCGAGAATCATATCTGGCATCCCGGGAGGTCTGGCAGGAGGAGAAATCGCTGACAGTGGTTTGGTCGCATCACTTCTGGGCGGCAGAAGATCACTATTGGCACCTGTGGAACAGAATGGAGTTCGAGATTCTTTCCTACCTTGATCTGGAGACGTACACCCAGATGCTGAACGTGTTTCCCGAGCCCAACGCGGTTCAGGCGGCACTGCTGGCAGGGCGAACCGATCAGTCTTTCAGCCAGTGGACGAAGGTATTGGAAAGCGCGCGCCCCAGCTTTACGGTGGATGGCATTTGGAATGGAGACCTTGGCGTCATTCTCCTGCTCGATATCGCCTTGCGACAACAAGCCCAAGGTATGTCGGAAGTCACCAGGCAGAAGTCCTCTGCCGAGAAAGATCAACTGCTTGAGGAAATGGACAGTTTCAGTCGCCTGATCATCGACACCCTGGCTCGGCGTGATGACTTTCCGTGGCTGATTACCCAGTGGGGAGCATTGCTGATCAAGAGGGCTATTGCTCAGGATGACCCAAGTAGCCAGCAAACCCCTTCCCCCATCCATGTTTATACGTCGCTCATTCTTGCGATCGGCCCCCACGCCGCGCGTCTCAATCCTGGGGTGGCGCCCCATGAGGACCCTGAGCACGAGATTGCCTGGCGCTATCGCGCCCTCAGAACCTGGCTGGCGTTCGAAGGACATGGCGATTTTCCGGTTGCTGCAGAAGTACTCACCGATTGGGATATAGACGCAGACAACTGGTCGCAGACGGCAGGTCGCTGGTTAGAGTCCCAGGCCGCCGACTTCATGGCCAGGCAGGAGCGTCGCAATCTGTTGGCGAGTCGTTTGCTCGCCTTGCCGTTCGTGCATTCAAGTGCTCCTCACGAAAACTGGGTGTCCCTGTGGGAGCGGACACTTGTACTTCGCGAGATTACCGAGTTCGGTGACCCTGACGACGAGAGCGGCTGGCGTAAGCGAGCCTCTGCAGAACATCTGACGGTCGTGGCCTTCGACCTCGGGCTCTCGATACTTGATTACATTGTCAGCGGCGCGGGCGCTGCTTCGAGTGGCGATACATTGACGAAGCTGTTCATGGATCTATTCCGTGCCTGTGAGGAAATGCGATCGATTCAGACGTTCGACAGGCAATACTGGGACCGTGCACGCATCGAGCTCGCGCTACGCAGGGTGTTCTGGGCACCGCCATTGAACAAGGGTACGTACAACCTGGCCGTTGACACACAGCCAACGGTCGAGGACTGCTTGAAAGCGTTTCATGAAGACTCGATCGCTTTCGTGAAACTCATCGATCTGCTCTTGAGAAATAACGTGCCGACTGCGGTGATACAGCAAGCTTTGGATGGCGCGAAAATTCGGCTCGAGCAGGCATTGGAGCATGCAAACAGGCTGCACAATCTCCAGCCCATGAAGTTCCCTTTAAGCCAAGGGCTCAACGAGAACTTGAGCAAGCTGGTTTCCTGTGGCTGATGGTGGCTCCGCGGATACCTAGGCTCTGTATGAAAAGTCTTGAGACGAAGGTCAGGCAAGGCGAAAACAGCCGAGGAACGGTCGGAGTCGCGCTCGACTTTACGGGTTGTAAATGAGCATTCCGAGGCTGTTTTCAACGCAGCATCACCGAGTATCAAGGCTTTTCGTACAGAGCCTAGAACCTTCAGCGTGTTCGTCGTCTTGCTACATGCTCTATAAAAAAGCCCCGCGGGCCAAGGCCAGCGGGGCAAAGTGGTTGGGGGAGGAACCAACCAAAGGAGTCTTCAATTCATCCGGCGATCACTGTGCGCTGGCCACCGCCTCGGGTTGCCAGCCACCGCCGAGGGCCTTGTAGATCGCCACGATCCCGCTGTACAGCTCGACCTCGCCCTGGGCCTGGGCATCCTCGGCGCTCAGGCGCTCGCGTTCGGCGTCGAGCAGCACCAGGTAATCCACCGTGCCTTCGCGATAGCGCACCGAGGCCAGCTCGGCGGCCTTGCGGCTGGCCTCGCTCTGGCGCATCAGCGCCAGCAGGCGCTGCTGGCGCTTGCCATAGTCGCTGAAGGCGTTGGCTGACTCTTCCAGGGCCAGCAGTACCTGCTGCTCGTAGCTGGCCAGGGCGCCATCGGCCTCGGCCTTGGCGCCGCGCAGGCGAGCCCGCACGCTGCCCAGGTCGAACGCCGCCCAGCTGATGGTCGGGCCCAGCGCCCAGGCGTTGGCGGCCGAAGAGCCGATCTGCGAGCCACGCGCGGCAGTGAAGCCAAGGAAGCCGCTGAGGCTCACCCGTGGGAACAGGTCGGCGGTGGCCACGCCGACATTGGCAGTGGCGGCGGCCAGCTGGCGCTCGGCGCTGCGGATGTCCGGGCGGCGGCGCAGCAGCTCGCCGGGGTCGCCTACTGGCAGGGCCTTGGCGATGGCCGGCAGGGCCTTGGGCGAGAGGTCGACCGTCAGTGCGTCCGGACGCTGGCCGAGCAGGGTGGCGATGCGGTTCTTTGCCCGCACTTGTTCGGCCTGCAGCTGTGGCACGGTCGCCTCGACCCCCGCCAGGCGTGCATCGGCGCGCACCACATCGAGCTCGTTGCCGACCCCGGTGTCGCGCAGGGTCACGGTGATATCCCGCGACTCCTGCTGGGTCTTGAGGTTGGCCACGGCGATCTTCTCGCGCAACTGGGCACCGCGCAGTTGGCCATAGGCATCGACCAGCTCGGCGATCAGGCTCACCTGCAGCTGTTGCAGGTCGGCCTCGGCGGCCGCTTCCTGGGCTTCGCTGGCTTCGATCTGGCGCTGGATGCGGCCGAACAGGTCAAGCTCCCAGGCCATGTCCAGGCCCAGGTCGTAGCGCTCGCTGTTGACCCGGCGCTCGGTCTGGCCGGGCACCTGGCCTTTGCCGAGGTCGCTGCTGGCGCGGCTGGTGACCACCGGCAGCTGGTCGTTGGACGCATCCTCGCGAATCGCCCGCGCCGCCTTCAGCCGGGCGAAGGCCACCCGCAGGTCACGGTTGCCGTTCAGCGACGCCTGCACCAGTTGGTTGAGCACCGGGTCGTCGAACTGCTTCCACCACACGCTCTCGAAGCGGCTGCGGTCGAAGGCCTTGGCTTGCAGGCTGCTGTCGAGCTGCGCAGGCTCGGTGGCCGGGGTCTGGTAGTCCGGGCCCACGGCGCAGGCCGCCAGGGCCAGGGCCAGCAGGCTCGGGGTCAGGGGTTTGAGCAGCTTCATGCATGGTTCTCCAGCGCTACGACGTGCTTGGCCTTGCGGGCCTGGCGACGCTCGACGAAACGGCGAATCAGGAAGAAGAACACCGGGGTCAGGAACAGGCCGAACACGGTCACCCCGATCATCCCCGAGAACACCGCCACACCCATGGCGTGACGCATCTCGGCACCGGCGCCGGAGGAGAACACCAGCGGCACCACACCCATGATGAAGGCGATCGACGTCATCAGGATCGGGCGCAGACGCAGGCGGCACGCTTCCAGCACCGCGGCCAGCGGGTCGAGGCCCTTGGCCTGCTCATCCTTGGCGAACTCGACGATCAGGATCGCGTTCTTGCACGCCAGGCCCACCAGCACGATCAAACCGATCTGGGTGAAGATGTTGTTGTCGCCACCGGAGACGATCACCCCGGTGATGGCCGACAGCAGGGTCATCGGCACGATCAGGATCACCGCCAGTGGCAGGCTCCAGCTTTCGTACTGGGCGGCCAGCACCAGGAAGGCCAGCAGCACGCAGAGCGGGAACACGAACAGCGCGGTGTTGCCCGAGAGGATCTGCTGGTAGGTCAGGTCGGTCCACTCGAAGGTCATGCCGTTGGGCAGTTCCTCCTTGAGCAGTTTCTCGATCGCCGCCTCGGCCTGGCCGGAGCTGTAGCCGGGGGCCGCGGCACCGTTGATCTCGGCGGTGATGAAACCGTTGTAGTGCATCACCCGATCGGGGCCCGAGGTATCGCTGACCTTGAGGAAGGTCGCCAGCGGGATCATCTCGCCCAGGTTGTTGCGCACCTTCAGCTGGCCGATCTGCTCGGCATCGAGGCGGAACTGCTGCTCGGCCTGGACGTTGACCTGGTAGGTGCGACCAAAGCGGTTGAAGTCGTTGGTGTACAGCGAGCCCAGGTAGACCTGCAGGGTGTCGAAGATGTCATTGATCGCCACGCCGTGGGTCTTGGCCTTTTCCCGGTCGATGGCGGCATCGACCTGTGGCACGTTGACCTGGTAGCTGGTGAACAGGCCTGCCAGTTCCGGTACGTTGTGGCTCTTGGCGATGATGTTCTGGGTTTCCTTGTACAGCGCTTCGTAGCCCAGGTTGCCGCGGTCCTCGATCTGCAGGCGGAAGCCGCCGATGGTGCCCAGGCCTTGGACCGGCGGAGGCGGGAAGATCGCGATATAGGCGTCCTGGATATCGGCGAACTGGGCGTTCAGGGCCGCCGCGATGGCCGCCGCCGACTGGCTCGGGTCCTTGCGCTCGTCGAACGGCTTGAGCGGGGTGAACACGATGCCGCTGTTCGGGCTGTTGGTGAAACCATTGATCGACAGGCCCGGGAAGGCCACCGAATCGGCCACGCCCGGTTGCTTGAGGGCGATCTCGCTCATCCTCTTGATCACCGCCTCGGTACGGTCGAGGCTGGCGGCGTCAGGCAGCTGGGCGAAGGCCACCAGGTACTGTTTGTCCTGGGCCGGGACGAAGCCGGTCGGGGTCGACGAGAAGCCCAGGTAGGTCAGGCCCATGAGGCCGGCGTAGACGAACAGGGCGATGCCGCTGGAGCGGATGACCCGGCGCACGCCACCGACATAGCCGTGGCTGGCGCGGTCGAAGAAGCGGTTGAATGGGGCGAACAGCCAGCTACCCAGCAGTTTTTCCAGGAACAGCGAGAAGCGGTCCTTGGGCGCGTGGTGCTCCTTGAGCAGGACGGCGGCCAGGGCCGGCGACAGGGTCAGCGAGTTGAACGCCGAGATCACGGTCGAGATGGCGATGGTCAGGGCGAACTGCTTGTAGAACTGCCCGGTCAGGCCGGAGATGAATGCCGCCGGTACGAACACGGCGCACAGCACCAGGGCGGTGGCGATGATCGGGCCGGTCACCTCGCTCATGGCTTTTTGCGTGGCCTCGAGCGGTTTCAGGCCGAGCCCGATATTGCGCTCGACGTTTTCCACCACGACGATGGCGTCGTCCACCACGATACCGATGGCCAGCACCAGGCCGAACAACGACAACGCGTTGAGCGAGAAGCCGAACAGGTGCATCACCGCGAAGGTGCCGATCAGCGAGACCGGCACGGCCAGCAGCGGGATGATCGAGGCGCGCCAGGTCTGCAGGAACAGGATCACCACCAGCACGACGAGCACCAGGGCTTCGAACAGGGTGTGCACCACCGCTTCGATGGAGCCACGGACGAACACGGTCGGGTCATAGACGATGCTGTAGTCCATGCCTTCCGGGAAGTCTTTCTTCAGCTCGGCCATCTTCGCCCGCACTTCGTCGGAGATCTCGATGGCGTTGGAGCCAGGGCGCTGGAAGATCGGCAGGGCCACGGCCGGCTGGTTGTTCAGCAGCGAGCGCAAGGCGTACTGGCTGGAGCCCAGCTCGACCCGGGCGATGTCCTTCAGGCGCGTGATCTCGCCATCGGCGCCTGCGCGGATGATGATGTTCTCGAACTCTTCCTCGTTGACCAGGCGGCCTTGGGTGTTGATCGACAGCTGGAAACTGGTCGAGCCGGGGGCGGGCGGGGCGCCCAGCTGGCCGGCGGCGACCTGGCGGTTCTGCTCGCGGATCGCCGCGACCACGTCGCTGGCGGTCAGGTTGCGCGAGGCGGTCTTGTTCGGGTCGAGCCACACGCGCAGCGAGTAGTCGCCCATGCCGAACAGCTGCACGTCGCCCACGCCGCCCAGGCGCGCCAGCTCATCCTTGATGTTGAGGATGGCGTAGTTGGACAGGTAGAGCATGTCGTAGCGGTTGTCCGGCGAGGTCAGGTGCACGACCATGGTCAGGTCGGGCGAGGCCTTGTCGACGGTGATACCGATGCGCGTGACTTCCTCCGGCAGCTTGGGCTGGGTGCGGGTCACGCGGTTCTGCACCTGCACCTGGGCGTTGTCCAGGTCGGTGCCCAGGGCGAAGGTGATGGTCAGGGTCAGCTTGCCGTCGGCGGTCGATTGCGAGGACATGTACAGCATGTTCTCGACGCCGGTGATGGCTTGCTCCAGCGGCGCGGCGACGGTCTCGCCGATCACCTTGGGGTTGGCGCCGGGGAAGTTGGCGCGCACCACCACGGTGGGCGGCACCACTTCGGGGTATTCGCTGATCGGCAGCTGGAACAGCGAGATCGAGCCCGCGATCAGCAGCACCAGCGACAGCACCGCGGCGAAGATCGGCCGGGTAATGAAGAATTTCGAAAAGTTCATCGGTGTTGTCCCTTAACCGCGTGGCGCTTGGGCGCTGGCGACTTTGACATTGGCGCCGGCAACCTTGGGCGCCGGATTGCTGGCCTCCAGGGCCTGGCGCTGCTGGGCGAGGGCGGCGAGGGTCTGTTCACTGGCCATCGGAGTTTCCTCGGGGGTTACCGGCGAGCCTGGACGTACGCGCTGCAGGCCCTTGACCACGATGCGGTCGTCTTTGCCCAGGCCGTTGCGCACGATACGCAGGCCTTCGAGCTTGGGACCGAGTTCCACGGCGCGGTAGGTGGCCTTGTTGTCCTTGTCCATGACCAGCACGAACTTCTTGCCAAGGTCGGTGCCGACCGCTTCGTCGTTGATCAGCACGGCATCGTACTGGGCGCTGCCGACCAGCTTCAGGCGTGCGTACAGGCCGGGGGTGAACTGGCCATCGCGGTTGTCGAACACGGCACGGCCACGGATGGTGCCGGTGCGCGGGTTGACCTGGTTGTCGACGAAGTTCATCTGGCCCAGGTGCGGGTTGCCGGCTTCGTTGGTCAGCCCCAGGTACACCGGGGTGCTCTGGCCGCGCTGGCCGTCGCGGGCCAGCTGGGTGTACTTGAGGTACACGCGCTCGTCGGCGTCGAAGTAGGCGTAGACCTTGTCGGTGGAGACCAGGCTGGTCAGCGGGGTGACGTCGGCGGTGACGATGTTGCCAGCGGTGAACTCGGCGCGGCTGACGCGGCCGCTGATTGGCGCGGTGACCCGGGTGAAGCTCAGGTTCAGGCGGGCCAGGTCGAGCTGCGCCTGGATCGCGTCGACCCCGGCGCGGGCTTCGGCGGCGGCGCTGCTGCGCGATTCGGCAAGTTCTGCGGAAATGGCGTTGCTGTCACGCAGGCGCTCGCCACGACGGGCTTCGTTGGCACTGCGGATGGCGGTGGCCTTGGCCTGTTGCAGCTGGGCTTCGAGACGGCGGACTTCAGCCTGGAACGGGCGCGGGTCGATCTGGAACAGCAAATCGCCTTTTTTCACCTGGGCGCCTTCGGTGAACGCCACCAGGTCGACCTGGCCGGAGACGCGTGGGCGAACCTCTACGGTTTCCGGCGCTTCCAGGCGCCCGGTGAACTCGTCCCATTCGTTGATCGGCTGCTCGATGACCTTGGCCACGCTGACCTTGGGCGCGGCGGGAGCCTGCACAGCGTCGGGGGTGCGACCACAAGCGCTGAGCACCACCACTGCCAGGGCAGCGAGGGGGAAGCGCAAGGGTTTGAGTGAGTGATCCATGGAGAACTCCGCCAAAGTATTAGTAGTGGGCGGAGTGTGAGTGCCTTGCGCGTGGCGCACGAATCGAATGCAGCGAAGGTTATTATCACGAGCAATGATATGTCGGATGCCGTCATCGATCCGGACGCATGATTTCAGGCTGGCATCATCCCCTGTAGGAGCGGCCTTGTGTCGCGAAAGGGCTGCGCAGCAGCCCCCGGGTTTCAGCGTTGACGCATATATCGCCGGGGCTGCTCTGCAGCCCTTTCCGGCCGGTCCGACGCCTCGGCAAGGCCGCTCCTACACAGGGGGATGATGTAATTCGGCAGTCAGCGCGGTCCGCCGAATGTCTTTTCGCGCAACGCCTTGGCCACCTGCGCCTCGATCTCGTAGGCCGGCCCTTCCAGCGCCTGGTAATCCCGGGTATAGCGCCGGGCGAACTCCTCCACCCCCAGCTCCTGATACTGCTGCACATGCTTGAGCTCATGGGCCCACAGCGCCACGTTGTCCTCGGCATCGGCGGGGCGACGGAAGATGAT
The DNA here is from genome assembly GCF_029840925.1 of Pseudomonas sp. GD03858. Lineage (GTDB taxonomy): Bacteria > Pseudomonadota > Gammaproteobacteria > Pseudomonadales > Pseudomonadaceae > Aquipseudomonas. The sequence continues at coordinate 1,521 of NZ_JAOCDM010000105.1, read as the reverse complement.
GGTGTCGATCAGCGTCACCGCATTCACGTCCGGATTCTGCAGCAGCGCATTGGCGGCGCTGATCTGTCGTTCATCCCCCACCCGGTAGCGCGCCGCGTCGAGCACGGCGAAGTCGTACCAGGGTTCGAGCTGGGCGCGGATGTGCAGCGGAATCGGCGCGCTGCCGCTGGCCACGGCCTCGTCACGGGCCTGGCGCAGGGCGAACACCAGGCTGCCGGTGGCCATGCGCTCGACATCCTGCAGCACCTGGCCGCCCTGGCTGGGGTCGATGGGGGCGCAGAAGCACACCACCAGGCAAACCTGGTACTGCCCGGCCGGGCAACTGTCCTGGGCGAAGGCGGGGAGGGTCAGCAACAGCCCGAGCAGCGCGCTAGCGAGCTTCATCGAAGACCCGGTCGATCAGCGTGCGACTCGCCTCCAGCACCTGTGCCTGCACCGCTTCGCTGGCCAGCATGCGACCCACCACCAGGGCGCCGACGCACTGGCTGAGCAAGGCCCAGGCCAGTTCCGGGTCGTCGAGCGTCTCGCTCCACGCCTGGTGCAGCGCCACCAGCCAGTGCTCGGCCTGCTCGCGCACGGGCCGCTCGGCGCGGGCGATCTCCACCCCCAGCGGCGGCAGCGGGCAGCCGCCTTCGGCATTGTGCAGGTGCGCCAGGCTCAGGTACTGGTCGAGCAGGCGCTTGAGCCGGGCGCGGTCGCTGCCGCGCTCCACCAGGCGCGCCAATGGGCTGTTGGCCAGTTCGCGGCGGACGATCTCGCTGAACAGGTCGTCCTTGGAGGGGAAGTGGTTGTAGAAGGCGCCGCCGGTCAGGCCGATGGCCTTCATCAGCCCGGCCACGCCGGTGGCGGCGAAGCCGCCGCGCTTGGCCAGGGCGCCGCTGCTGGCCAGCAGCTTCTCGCGGGTCTGTTGCTTGTGGTCGGTGGCGTAGCGCATCCGCGGAACCTCGTGCTGCGGGCTTGACGATGACGGCATCGTAGCATAGCGTTCGTTTACTAAACGATCATTCATCAATGGAGCGGTCCATGGCAGAACAACAAAAGGTCGTGCTGGTGATCGGCGCGGGTGACGCCACCGGTGGCGAGATCGCCAAGCGCTTCGCCCGCGAGGGCTATATCGCCTGTGTGACGCGGCGCGAGGCGCAGAAGCTGCAACCACTGCTCGACGAGATCCGCGCCGAGGGCGGTCAGGCCCATGGCTTCGGCTCCGATGCGCGCAAGGAAGAGCAGGTGGCCGAGCTGGTGGAAACCATCGAGCGCGATATCGGCCCGATCGAGGCTTTCGTCTTCAACATCGGCGCCAACGTCCCTTGCAGCATTCTCGAGGAGACGCCGCGCAAGTACTTCAAGATCTGGGAAATGGCCTGTTTCGCCGGGTTCCTCACGGCCCAGGCGGTCGCCCGGCGCATGGTGACCCGCGCGCGTGGCACCATCCTCTTCACCGGGGCCACCGCCGGTACCCGTGGCGCGGCCGGCTTCGCCGCCTTCGCCGGGGCCAAGCATGGCCTGCGCGCCCTGGCCCAG
>NZ_JAOCDM010000104.1 GCF_029840925.1 Pseudomonas sp. GD03858 | reverse complement strand
CGGCACACAGCCCACCGAGTTGTGCACGCTCATGATGGTCGAGCAGGCGCCGTCACCGGCGGCGATCTCTTCCAGGGCCATGGCATAGGCCACATAGCCGGTGTCGCTGCCGCCGTACTGCTCCGGCACCAGCATGCCGAACAGGCCCAGGCCGGCCATCTCCTCGATGGCCTCCTTGGGGAAACGATGCTCCTTGTCCCATTGCTCGGCAAACGGCTTCAGGCGCTCCTGGGCGAAGTCGCGCACGGCGTCGGCGATCTGTTGTTGCTCTTCAGTTACCAGCATGTTCCACCTCAGTACAGGCACTCGACCGCCATGGCCGTCGCTTCGCCACCGCCGATGCAGATGGCCGCCACGCCGCGACGCAGGTTGTTCTGGCGCAGCGCCGACAGCAAGGTCACCAGAATGCGCGCGCCCGAGGCGCCGATCGGGTGGCCCAGAGCGCAGGCGCCGCCGTGGATATTGACCTTTTCATGGGGCAGGTCGAGGTGCTTCATGGCCGCCAGGGTGACCACGGCGAAGGCCTCGTTGATCTCGAACAGGTCCACCTCGGCCAGGTTCCAGCCGGTGCGCTTGAGCAGTTTGTCGATGGCGCCAATGGGCGCGGTGGGGAACAGCGCCGGGGTGTCGGCAAAGGCCGCGTGGCCATGGATCACCGCCAGCGGCTTGAGGCCACGTTTCTCAGCCTCTGAGCGACGCATCAGCACCAGCGCGGCGGCGCCGTCGGAGATCGAGCTGGAGTTGGCCGCGGTGACGGTGCCGCCTTCGCGGAAGGCTGGCTTGAGCTGCGGGATCTTGTCCAGGCGTGCCTTGGGCGGCTGCTCGTCATCCTTGATGACGCGTTTTTCCTTGCCCTCGGTGACTTCGACCGGAACGATCTCGGCGGCGAAACGGCCGCTCTTGATCGCCTCCTGCGCACGGGTCAGCGAAGCGATGGCGAAGGCGTCCTGGGCCTCGCGGCTGAAGTCGCCCTTCTGCGCGCAGTCCTCGGCGAAGGTGCCCATCAGGCGGCCCTTGTCGTAGGCGTCTTCCAGACCGTCCATGAACATGTGGTCGATGATCTTGCCGTGACCCATGCGGTAACCGCCACGGGCCTTGTCCAGCAGGTACGGGGCGTTGGTCATGCTTTCCATGCCACCGGCGACGATCACGTCGGCGCTGCCGGCCAGCAGCTGGTCGTGGGCCATGATCGCCGCCTGCATGCCCGAACCGCACATCTTGTTCAGGGTGGTGCAGGTGGTGTGCTTGTCCAGGCCGGCACCGAGCGCAGCCTGGCGGGCTGGCGCCTGGCCCTGCCCGGCCGGCAGCACGCAGCCGAACAGCACCTGCTCGACACTGGCGGCGTCGATACCGGCACGCTCGACGGCGGCACGAATCGCCGCGCTGCCCAGCTGCGGCGCGGTCAGGCTCTTGAGGTCGCCCTGCAGGCCGCCCATGGGCGTGCGCACGGCGCTGACGATGACAATCGGATCGTGGTTCAGGCTCATGTTCGGTTCTCCTTACTTGGCAGCCATGCGCAGCGCGCCGTCGAGGCGGATCACCTCGCCGTTGAGCATGCTGTTTTCAATGATGTGGCGGGCAAGCGCGGCGTATTCCTGCGGGCGCCCCAGGCGTGGCGGGAACGGCACGCCGGCGGACAGCGAAGCGCGTACTTCGTCGGTCATGCCGGCCATCATCGGGGTCTCGAAGATGCCAGGGGCGATGGTCATCACGCGGATGCCGAAGCGCGCCAGCTCGCGGGCGGCCGGCAGGGTAAGGCTGGCGATGGCGCCCTTCGAGGCGGCATAGGCCGCCTGGCCGATCTGGCCATCGTAGGCCGCGATGGAGGCGGTATTGATGATCACGCCTCGCTCGCCACCCTCGTCGGCCTGCCCCTCGGCCATCACCGCGGCGGCGAGGCGCAACAGGTTGAAGCTGCCGATCAGGTTGACGTTGATGACCTTGGCGAAGCTGCCCAGGGCGTGCGGGCCATTCTTGCCCAGGACCTTCTCGGCGCCGACGATGCCGGCGCAGTTGACCAGCCCGTGCAGGCGGCCGAAGGCGCCGACGGCGGCGTCGACCGCCGCCTGGGCGGCCTGTTCGTCGCTGATGTCGGCTACCGCGAAGCGGGCATTGGCACCCAGTTCGGTGGCCTTGGCCTCGACGGCGGCGGCGTTCAGGTCGACCAGCATGACCTTGGCGCCGGCCTCGATGAGCATTTGCGCGGTGGCGGCGCCCAGGCCCGAGGCCGCGCCGCTGACGATGAAGTGTTTGTTCGCAATGTGCATGATTGTTTTCCTTCAGGCGCCCGCAGCGATCGGCTGCGCGGCTTGTTGTCGGGCGATTTCCTGGTTGCGCAGGATGAAGCGTTGCAGCTTGCCGCTCGGGGTCTTGGGCAGCTCGCCGACGAATTCGATTTCACGTGGGTAGGCGTGGGCATAGAGACGCTGACGCACGTGCTGGCGCAGCTTCTCCTCCAGCTCGGGACTGCCATCGAAGCCCTGGGCCAGGACCACGAAGGCCTTGATCAGCTCGGTGCGCTCCGGGTCAGGCTTGCCAACCACCGCCGCCTCGACCACGGCCGGATGCTCGATGAGCGCGCTCTCCACATCGAACGGGCCGACCCGGTAGCCCGAAGTGGTGATCACATCATCGCTGCGGCCGACGAAGCTGATGCTGCCGTCCTGGTTGAGCTCGACGGTGTCGCCGGAGAGATAGTACTTGCCGACGAAGGCCTTGGTCGGCCGCTCGTGATAACCGGCGAACCAGCACAGCGGCGACTGCTCACGGTCCACCGCGAGGATGCCGGGCTGACCGGCAGGCAGTTCGTTGCCCTGCTCGTCCACCACCACGATGCGGTGCCCGGGAATGGCGAAGCCGGCTGAGCCAAGATGCACCGGGTGCGCCAGCGCGTGGTGGTTGCACAGCACCATGCCCAGCTCGGTCTGGCCGTAGTGGTCATGGATGGTCACCCCAAGCTCGTCGGCGAACCAACGGATCACCTCGGGATTGAGCGGTTCGCCGGCACTGCTGACCACCCGCAGGCGCCCCTTGATCGGTGCCGAGAATGCGCTGCCTGCCGCGATCAGCAGACGATAGGCCGTCGGCGAGCCCGCCAGGTTGGTGATACCCAGCTTGTCGATGACCCGCGCGCAGCTTTCGACGCTGAACGAGCCGTCGTAGAAGGTGGTGGCGTGCCCCAGGGACAGTGGCCCGGTCACCGCGTAGTAGAGGCCATAGGCCCAGCCGGGATCGGCCAGGTTCCAGAAGCTGTCATCCGGACGCAGGCCAATGGCATCGCGCATGTAGCCCTGAAACGCGACGATCGCGCGCAGCGGTACTTCCAACGGTTTGGCGGGGCCTGTGGTGCCCGAGGTGAACATCAACAGGAAGGGATCATCGCCGGTTCGCATCACCGGCTCGCAAGTGCGGGCGGCTGCGTCGAGGCTGCGATGAAAGTCCGCTTCGCCTTCGGCGGCGCCGACCGTGACGATGAAGGGGCAGCCCGCTACCTCATCGAGCTTGGAGCGGTTGTTGCGGTCGGTGACCACTACCTTGGCATGGGACTGCTCGAGGCGGTGCTCGATGGCCTTTGGCCCGAAGGCGGTGAACAGCGGCTGGTACACCGCGCCCAGGCGCCAGGTGGCGAGAATGGTCACCAGCAGCTCGGGCGTGCGCGGCATGAGCCCGGCGACCCGATCGCCAGCCTTGACACCCTGAGCCTTCAGCACATTGGCAAAGCGTGCGGCCAAGTCCTGCAGTTGATCGAAGGTATGGCGCCCACCATTGCCATCACGGTCTACCCAGATCAGGGCGGGCTTGTCGCTGCCGCTGTGGCGGTCGCAGCACTCGACACAGGCATTGAGGGCATCGAGGTTGCCATGCAGCGCCGCGGCAGCGGCCCGGGCATGGTCGAACGAGCGTGCGGCCTCGGCGTAATCGCGCATCGTCAGACTCCTGGTTTCTTATTGTTGGAGTACACATCGGTCTGACGATGTTCGCGCCGGTCAGCTCATCCGGCAATGGCCAAAGCTGTCAATCAGGCTGAGCGGATTCGACCGAATCGAGCGCCTGCCCGGCGGCTTGCATATTCAGGGCTTCGTGGGCGAACTGGATCGTCACGGCATGTTCCTCCTGCTCGCGCCTGACCTTGAGCACACGCCAACGACGGTCATACTCCGCACTGCTCAGGCTTTTGTCTTCGTCGAGCTTCGTGCCTTCTGCGCCGAAGCGCTCGAGTATCTCGGCGAATACCGCCGCGTGCCGTGCGTCCACATACTTGCGCCAAAACTCACGCCCCGCGAGGCTCTTCGCCAGCGCCTCGTCCGTCTCGCTTGCCTTCACCGCCGCCAATGCCGACTGCTTGAGAGCGTCGGTGACGTCCGCCAACGACACGAACTGCATGTTCCTTGGCTGCCCTGGCAAATCCAGCTCCTTGGTCAGCGCGATGCGATAGCCGATCACCACTTCGAGCACATCGACGTATGCGCCCCCCACCGCCCTTCGCGCTGCCTCATCCCTGGCCAGCAAGTCCACTTGCTCCAGCCGGAACAGCTGCCGGCCCAACTTGAGCAGTTCTTCCCCGCCCTTGCCGGTTGCAGCCTTCGTCGTGGCTTGGTGCACCATCCTCTGGATCAATAGTCCGCTGAAGCGATCAGCGATCCTGTCGACGCACTCGCCTGGCTCGCTGGAGTTGGCGAAAATCAGCTCACGCAAGGTCGCATCGCCGTCGATGGCCTGCAACAACTCCCACAGCTGGCCGGCGAGGTATTCGCTGGCAGAACCGAAGTCCGCCGTTTCGGTGAGTGCGCTCAGCAAACGGAACAACTCACGACTGTCCGCCATGCCTTCCAGGCGCTCCCACAGTGCCCTGCTACTCCCTCGCTCGGCCTCGGGCGCAAGCGCGATCCAGCGCTCCTTGGCAGACGTAGGGATGAGTTCGCGGACAATTTCCGCTCCATGGTTGTGAACCGGGTCCATCCAATAGAGTTCTCGGCGCATCTGCGCTGACATCGGGTTGAAGTCCGTGCGCAGCCGGTACCTGAACTCCGCCGGCATGCTCAGCAGCTCGCCAGGCACCGTCTGGATCTGGTTGCCACTGAGGTCGGCAAACGACAGGAAAGCGCAGTTTTGCAATCCGGCAGGCATCGCCTGCAACCGGCAGCGGCTCACGTACAGGCGCCGCAATTGCGTCGGCTCATTGAAACGCAGGTTCAGTACGCGAATCGGGTTATGGCTGAGGTCGATTGTCCGTAAATGGGGCATTTGCGCAAGCAACTGCTCATCCGCCGCGTCCATTTCGATGCGATTGCCCGAAACCCGCAGTTCAATCAGGTTCTCGCACTGTGCGATGCTTGGCGGCAGAGCGATCAGCTGGTTGTTGCTCACATTCAGGAAACGCAAGCCATCGAAACACCGCAGGAATCTGCCGGGGACTTCCCGCAGCTCCATTCGGCACATCACCAGGTTAGTGATGTGCGTGAGGTCGACCTGTTCCGGCAGTGTCGGCAGCTCCTGAATTCGGCAATTACTCAGGTCGAGCACCCTGCCTTGCACCTCCCCCTCCCTGTTGTAGATCACCTCACTTTCATAGCGCCACGCCTCACGCAAGCGCCTGGCCACGATGCCACGCAATGCCGGTGATACCGACGGCGAATGCGTTTGCGCCCATCCACGCAGCGCGTTGTCGAGCAAGTTGTAATTGTTCTCCTCGAACAACAACGCTTGCAGGGCTCCCCTGCCCAGCGGATCACGTTGCAGTTGCGCGACCTTGCTCTCGACCTGCGCATCGTCGAAGACCGGATAAAGTGCGCGAATGCGCTCTCTGAGGATGCGGGCGCCATTGCGCGTGGCGTTTCTCGAGGATCGCCCGCCGAGCGGGTAACCGACCCGGCCGTCGGGCAACCTTTTTCCGGGGTTGAACCATGGCGTGGACGCCTGCATGTCAAGCAACGGGTACCAATCGCTGCGTTTTGCCGGCAATGCCTTGATCAACGCCAGGCGCAACGATTGCGCAGGGTCGCTCGGGTCGAGCTTGAGCGCGCTGCGCTGGTCCGCGTCGAGCGCGGCGACGATTGCCTGGAAGAGATCCCCCGGCGCGGCCACCTCGAGGTCACGCTCGCTGCCTTGCGCGTCATACAAGCGGAACTCACCATTACGTCGGGTGAGCACGATTCTCGCGTCGCTCGCCACCGCCGGATTGGTGATCGCCAGCATCCGACCATCCTGCGCGCGCAGTTCGAGGCCGACACGGCTCGGCCACATCGGCAGATTTCTGAGCAGTTGCATGACAAGGAGGCCAGCATCCTCGCAATAGACGCTGTTCAGGTACAGAGCCTCCACCGCCCGGTTCAGCCGCGCCAGCTGTAACAGCGAACGTGCCCGAGTGGCGACCGTGTACGGCACGCGTGCCTCGACCCTGGCCACCTGCTCGACCACCGCGTCGCCATCTCTCACCGCTTCCTCGGCATACGCATCGGGCAAGCCGGGGAAATCCCGTTTTACCAGTGCGAACAACGAATTGCTCGGGTGAGCGATGCGCGTCAGATGCTCAAGAAGCATCCCCTGCAATTCACCTTGCCGATCGGCGAGCCACGCCGCTGCGTCAGTCGCATCCACGGTCTGCGTACCTGGCCGGGTACGGCACCACGCCAGCACCTCGGCATCCTCCAGCGTCGCGTTCGGGGCCTTCGCGGCCTCGAACACAGCAGTAATTCTCGCATCGGCCTCGAATCGACGCAGCGTGTCACGCAGATTGACCGGCGCGGGCCGGTTCTGTACCAGCACACCGCGCAGCTCGTCCTGGTCGACGCCCGCCACCGTCAGGATCTGCTCGGTACGCTCCACGTCCAGCGGCGACTGATGAGGCCACAGGCGATTGAGCATGGCGCAGCTATCATCCCATTCCTGCGGACGCTCCAGGCAGATGCGCCAACAACGTTCGCCGTTATGCTCGACCCTCGGCGCGAACGCCGCCTGGTCTTCGGGGTGGCACAGGCGCCATGGCTGCTCAGGGGCCGCCTGCCGTACTTCGTAGTAACGCTGGTCCACGCGCAACCAGTGTCGGCTACGGGACGCATAGAGGCCGTTTTCCTGCAGCACCGGCTGCTCGGGCGTCGACTCGTAGACGCTCAAATCGTGATTCCACAGCCGTTGCTTGCCACCGTCGAGCTCGACGGGTTCCAGCGCATCGACGAAAGCGCTGCCGGCGAAACCGCGCGCGACCAACGCCGCACCGGTTGCCGTCACCGCCGTCACCGCGACCGTCTTGGCCACTTCGATCATATGATCCAGGGCCTCGTGCTGATGGCCCTGCCGCCAGTCCCGCACCCCGGCATAGACCTCACCAAGGGTGTCCATCAGCAGCTTGCCGAGCAGCACCACGCCAATGGCAGGTACCGCCATGCCCGCGACACCCAGCAAACCCAGGCCGATTTCCTCCCAACGCTTGATGCGGCGCTCGGCGGCCTGGTGATCGGCATCGGCGGCGGAGACCAACATCAGCCTGCCATCAGCCCTGAGTCGCGCCACCTGGCTGCGCGCCAGCAAGGCGAACACATTGTCCGGCGCGGCAATGCTGTCCAGATCGAGGTCGGTCACATCGTCGGACAACCGCTTGCTCAAGGTTGCGAGAAAGCCTGGCTGATCGTTCAGACGCACCAAACCACGTACATTGCCCTTGTAGTCTTGGGCGTGCAACGCCACTGCCAGGTACTGGGTCAGCAGGCCGAATGATTCGAAGCGGCGTAGCGGCCGCTCATGATCGAACGGCAGATACAGCAGCACACCAGCCTCATTGTCGTTGTGATCGTACAGTTGGATCAGCAGGGCGTTGACCAGCGTGCAATCGAGCATGCGCAACTGCCCGGCGCTGGCGCGCAGCGGCGCCCCCGATGGGCTGGGCAAGTCGTTGCTCAGGCACCGTAGTGCGGTGTGCTGCTGCTCGGTCAGATGACCTTGCATGAGCGCCTGTTGGCAGGCCAGGGCAAATCCGCTGCGCTGGTGAGTGGCCAGCAGCGCCAGCGTCGTCGCGCTGAGCTGCCGGTCCAGCAGGTCCTGGTATTGCCTGCCGGCATCCAATGCCCGACAACGCGCGGCAAAGTCATCGGCGTCGCCGGACAGCACCGTGGTGCTGCCAGGCTGTACCACGCCACTGCCATCGAAGAACCGCGCCCCTTGGGCGAACCCCTGCATCAGGCGTAAAAGCGCGGGAAAACGCACTTCCCGCTGCTCGTAGTAAGGCGTGCTGATCACCGTCGAGACACCTCGCCGGATATCCAGCCACTGCAGGGCCTTGACGTCGTGTCCCCCTTTGTCGAGACCATCCAGAAGCGGTTTGAACACCTGTTCGGCGAATTGCTGTGGCGACAGCAATCCAATGGTGGCCTGGGACAATTGCCGAGCGCTGGTATCGTGAGCCTTGAGACAATCGCGCAAGGCATCGAGCTGCTCCGCCTTGGCGTTCTTCAGCCAATCAGGCAGTTGCGCCTTGATGAAGTCGTCCGTGAGCGCGTGCGGCGTGATAGCCGCTGTTGATTGGGGCGTTGTAGTCGCTGACATGAAAATAGCATCCTGCTGTTTTGAGGACGCTCGACACTAGTCAGCTCGACGCCCCCATCCCAGAGGGAAGCGACCCCGGCCGATGCAGCGTCTCGCCCTGGACAATCAGGTTGCGGTAATGACCCGGGTTGCAGCCGAACCACTTGCGAAACGCCTTGTAGAACGAGCTGGCATCGGCGAAACCCAGGCGTTGCGCGACATCGCCAAGGCCAAGCCCTGCCTCTGCCAACCAGGCGATCGCCAACTCCCGACGCAGGCTGTCCTTGATGCCTTGGTAACTGTGCCCTTCCTCGGACAAGCGCCGCCGCAAAGTGGCTACCGACATGCACAGGTTCTGCGCTACCGTCTGCGCATCCGGCCATGCGCCTGGCTCGATCTCCAGCAAAGTCCTACGAATGCGTAGCGCCAAACTGCCGGGATCACGGTACTTGACCAGGATGTTGCCCGGCGCTTCGGCCAGGAACCGCTGCAACTCCTGCGGCGTGCGCCGGATCGGCAGGGCCAGGCTATCGGCGGCGATGATCATGCGCGTGCGTGGGCGCTCGAACGTCAGGTTCTGCGAGAACATGACCCGGTAATCGTCACAGAACGGCGGCTCTGCGCAACGCAGTTCGATGGCCAGGATCGGAATCCGCCGGCCGGCCAGCCAGCACGCGACGCCATGCACGATCATCCAGAAGGTGAAGTAGGTGAACGCGCGTCGCGGCTGCTCGCGCGGCTCGTTGATGACGATCTCTGCCAGGCTCTGCTGGCGGACCAGACTCGGTTGCAGGTCTTCGAGCATCAGCGCCAAAAACCCCAGCACGACCTCCAGACCCGCGCCAAGGGTGGGCTGCGCCATGCTCGCCCGACACATGAAGGCCAGGCTGCCGCTGCGCAGGCCGCGCGGGTCCATGGCGAAGAACTCGTCGTTGCAACGACGCGCCAACAAGCGCCAGAGCCGGGCATAGGCCTCGGCGCTGACCCGCGCCTCGGGCAGGTCGAGCTGACCAATCTCGATGCCCGCCCGGGCCAGCAAGCCGACATCGGGCTGGCCCGCCGGGCAACTCTGCAACAGCGCTTCACGCACCAGTTGCATGGAAATGGTGTCTTTCTCGCTCATCGACGGTCCAGTCGGCTGTGTGCCGGCCATCTTAGGCCGCCGCGCTCGAAACAGCCATCACGCGGCAGCCGCCAGGCCAAGAAATGCCTGGATCAGGCGCAAATCGCGGCGCCGTTCCAGGCAGCCGACCATGTGCTGATTGACCAGACCCGAACCGCTCAGCGGACGCGCCACCACTCTCGGGTCATGGGCTACCTCGGTGGACGACACCACGCCGATGCCCAGCTCCGCCGCCACCGCCTCGGTAACCGCCTCGCGACTGTCCAGCTCCAGCAACACCCTTGGCTGCACCCCTTGCTCGACACAGGCCTTGTCGAAAGTCCGGCGGGTGGTCGAGCTGGGCTCGCGCAGCACCATGATCTGCTTGTCCAGCTCGGCCAGCGGCAAGTCCGCCTCGCCAGCCGCCCAGGCGTGCCCCGCCGGCAGCAAAGCGCATAGACGCGACTGGCACAGGCTCTGCAGGTGCAGTCCCTTGCGCGGTTCGATCTCGGTCAGCACTGCTACGTCGGCATGTTCCGACAGCAATGCGGCCAAGGTTTCCTGGGCGTTGCCCAGCCGCAGGTTGACAGTGATGCCGGGGTAGCGTTCGCGTAACTGCGCCAGCATCGGCATGACCCGGTGCGGTCCATCGGCGGCCACCTCCAGGCGCCCGGTCAGCAACTGACGGTTGGCCTCGAGCATCGCCTGGGCCTCCTCGGCCAGGCCGAACATGGCCCGGGTGATGGCCGCCAGGCGCGTACCCTCTTCGGTCAACTCCACCCGCCTGGCGGTTCTGCGCAGCAAGGTGATCTGGTAGTGCTCCTCCAGCGCCTTCACATGCCCGGTCACCGCGGGCTGGCTGATGAACAGACGCTCGGCGGCACGAGTGAAGCTGCCCTCACGGGCCACGGCATCGAAAGCACGGAGCTGGAACAGATTCATATCTATCGGCCTTACTTATGGCTGGCATATCTACAAACAATTTGATTGATGAGTCAGCGAATTGCAACCTAGCCTCCATAGTTTTCCAGCCCACCACAAGTGAGGAACCACGGAATGAGCAACGCCCCGATCCTGCTGACCCCCGGTCCCCTGACCACCTCGATCCGCACCCGCCAGGCCATGCTCGTGGACTGGGGTTCCTGGGACCGCGACTTCAACCAGCTGACCGCCAGCGTCTGCGAGCAACTGCTGGCCATCATCGATGGCGGCACCAGCCACCACTGTGTACCCCTGCAAGGCAGCGGCACCTTCGCCGTCGAAGCAGCGATCGGCACCCTGGTGCCCCGTGACGGCAAGGTGCTGGTACTGATCAACGGCGCCTACGGCCAGCGCCTGGCCAAGATCTGCAAGGTGCTGGGCCGCAGCTACAGCACCTTCGAAACCGCCGAGGACCAGCCGACCACCGCCGCCGACGTCGACCGCCTGCTGGCCGCCGACCCTGCCGTGACCCATGTGGCGCTGATCCACTGCGAGACCAGCACCGGCATCCTCAACCCGCTGGCCGAGATCGCCCAGGTGATCAAGCGCCACGACAAGCGCCTGATCATCGACGCCATGAGCTCGTTCGGCGCGCTGCCGATCGACGCCCGCGAGATTCCCTTCGAGGCGCTGATCGCCGCCTCCGGCAAATGCCTGGAAGGCGTGCCGGGCATGGGCTTCGTGTTTGCCGAGAAGCACGCGCTGGCCGCCGCCGAAGGCAACGCCCACTCCCTGGCCATGGACCTGCACGACCAGCACGCGTACATGGCCAAGACCGGCCAGTGGCGCTTCACCCCGCCGACCCACGTGGTCGCCGCCCTGCACGCAGCGCTGCAGCAGTACAACGAAGAGGGTGGACTGCCCGCCCGCCACCAGCGCTACGCCGACAACTGCAAGACCCTGCTCGACGGCATGGCGAACATCGGCCTGCAGAGCTTCCTGCCCGCCGACATCCAGGCACCGATCATCGTCACCTTCCACGCGCCGAAAGATCCGCGCTACCAGTTCAAGGACTTCTACGAGCGGGTCAAGGCCAAGGGCTTCATCCTCTATCCGGGCAAGCTGACCCAGGTCGAGACCTTCCGCGTCGGCTGCATCGGCGTGGTCGGCGCGGCCGGCATGCAAGCCGCCGTGGACGCCGTGGCCGAGGTGCTGCGGGAAATGGAAGTGCTGGACATCTGACCCTCTGCCTACCCAATTCAAGGAAAACGCGCACATGAACTACAGCAACCCCACCCAGCTGCAAGCCGCCATCCTCGACTGGGCCGGCACCGTGGTCGACTTCGGCTCCTTCGCCCCGACCCAGATCTTCGTAGAGGCCTTCGCCGAGTTCGATGTGCAGGTATCCATCGAGGAGGCTCGTGGCCCGATGGGCATGGGCAAGTGGGACCATATTCGCACCCTGTGCGATGTGCCGGAAATCGCCGAGCGTTATCGCAAGGTGTTCGGCCGCACGCCGACCGACGACGACGTCACCGCCATCTACGAACGCTTCATGCCGCTGCAGATCGAGAAGATCGCCGTGCACTCGGCGCTGATTCCCGGCGCGCTGGAGACCCTGACCGGGCTGCGCAAGGACGGCCTGAAGATCGGTTCCTGCTCGGGCTACCCGAAAGTGGTGATGGACAAGGTGGTCGAGCTGGCCGCGCAGAACGGCTACGTCGCCGACCACGTGGTGGCCACCGACGAGACGCCGAACGGTCGTCCGTGGCCGGCCCAGGCCCTGGCCAACGTGATCGCCCTGGGCATCGACGATGTGGCAGCCTGCGTGAAGGTCGACGACACCGTGCCGGGGATCCTCGAAGGCCGCCGTGCCGGGATGTGGACCGTGGCACTGGTGTGTTCGGGCAATGCCCTGGGCCTGACCTGGGAAGGCTACCGGGCACTGAGCGCGCAGAAGCTGGAAAGCGAACGCACGCGCATTCACGCGATGTTCGCAGGCTCACGCCCTCACTACCTGATCGACACCATCAACGAGCTGCCCGAGGTGATTGCCGATATCAACCGGCGGTTGGCCAAGGGAGAGATGCCGCAGAGCGCCTGATGTCGAGAATCATCGCGGGGCAAGCCCGCTCCCACAGGGATATCACTGCCTTTGAAGTCGGTGATTTTCCTGTGGGAGCGGGTTTACCCGCGAAGGCGTCAGTGCAGACAACCGAGAACCATCAGACTGCCCGGTTCAGCTTCACCCACGACGCGAACCTGTCGATAAAGCCCTGCAGGAACGGCCGGGTCTTGTCGTTCAGCTTGCCGCTGTCATCGAACAGCGTCGCCGCCCCACCGATATAGGCCTCGGGCATCTGCATGCAAGGCATGTCGAGAAACACCAGCGACTGGCGCAGCGCATGGTTGGCGCCAAAGCCACCGATCGCCCCGGGCGAGACACTGACCACCGCCGCCGGCTTGCCGCTCCAGGCGCTCTTTCCATAAGGCCGAGAGCCCACATCGATCGCGTTCTTCAACCCGCCAGGCACCGAACGGTTGTACTCCGGCGTCACGAACAGCACCGCGTCGCTGCGACGGATCTCGTCACGAAAACGCGTCCACGCCTCTGGCGGCCCATCGGCCTCGACATCTTCGTTGTACAACGGCAGGTCGCCGATCTCGACGATCCGCAGGGCAAGGCTGGACGGCGCCAGCTCAGACAGCGCGCGGGCCACCTTGCGGTTGTAGGAGTCCTTGCGCAAGCTGCCGACGACGACCGCTACCGAATAGACCTGGCTCATGGCGTTTTGCAACCTCTACTCAGGGAATGGGACCTGTTAGTTATAGATGACCGTTCCTCGTATCCCTGGATTTTTTCCACCTGACGGAAAACTTCCGAAGCATTTCGCTTGTCTATGCCTACAGACATTTCCTACACGATTCAGAGGTTTCCAGCTAAATGGCAGCAGTAATGGTCGGCCAGTTCCACGCCCGAGACGCCGAAGGCCGCATCTACCCCGTCCACGAATTCCAGGAGTCCACCCTCCAGGCGGACGGCAGCACCCTCGGCGCGCCGATTACCAGCTATCGACTGGCCATCGGCGATCGCGTCAATCACCTGGGCGACGACCGTTTCGAACTGGCCCAGACCGGCGTCGAGATCATCCGCATTCCTTGACGCAATCGACGGTGTACAGCGGCCCCTCGCGCTGCAGGCCATGCACGTCGGCGACGAACCCCGGGAAACCTTGGTCGAACGCCCGAGCACAATCCAGGTAGACCAGGATCGAACGGGTCGCCTCGGTGAACCGCTCGCCCGGCATGATCAAGGGAATCCCAGGGGGGTAGGGCACCAGCATCACCGCCGCGACCCGGCCAAGCAGCTGCTCGATCGGCACCGCCTCCACGTCCCCGCGCACCATCCGGTCATAGGCTTCGGCTGGCGTCATCGCCACGTCGGGCAGACGGGTGAACAACAGCTTGAGCTGCCTGGAGGTGGCGTTGCTGCGGTAGAACCCATGCAACTGCTGGCACAGGTCGCGCAGCCCCAATCCCTGATAGCGTGACGGCTGGCCCGTCACCACGCTGGGCAGGCAGTCGGCCAGCGCGGTATTGGCATCGTAGTGGCGCTTGAACTCCAGCAACTCGGTGAGCAGCGTACTCCATTTGCCCTTGGTGATGCCCATCGAGAACAGCACCAGGAAGCTGTACAGGCCGGTCTTCTCCACCACCAGTCCTCGCTCCCAGAGAAACTTGCCGACCACCGCAGCCGGTATGCCCTGCTCACCCCCTCCACCGCCGGCCCCCGGCATCACCAGGGTGACCTTGAGCGGGTCGAGCAACACATAGTCGTCGCTCAGTTCGGCGAAGCCATGCCAGTCGTCCCCTGGCCGCAGCAGCCAGTCCGCCGCCTCCAGCCGCTCGCCGCCCTGCGCCAGCGGTGGCTGCCAGATGCTGAACCACCAGTCGTCGGCGGCGATGTGCTCGCGCAGGTTGGCCAGGGCACGGCGAAAGCTCAGCGCCTCGTCGAACATTTCCTGCAACAGCGAATGCCCGGCCGGCCCTTCCATCATCGCCGAGGCCACGTCCAGCGAGGCGAGGATGCTGTACTGCGGCGAGGTGGAGATATGCATCATGAACGCTTCGTTGAAGCGGTCGCGGTCCAGCGCACGGGTGGCCCCATCCTGTACATGGATCATCGAGGCCTGGCTGAACGCCGCGAGCAACTTGTGGGTGGAATGGGTGCTGAACAGCAGCGGGCCATCGTCGCCACGCGGCGTGCCCATGGCGTAGCGGTCGGCGAAGAAGCCATGGAAGGCGGCGTAGGCGAACCAGGCTTCGTCGAAATGCAGCACCTCGGCACTGCCCGCAAGGGCCTGCTTGATCAGGCCGGCGTGATAGCACAGCCCGTCATAGGTGGAGTTGGTGACGACCGCCAGCTTGATCCTGGGGGGGCGCCCCTGGGCCAGCGGATGGGCCTGGATCTTCGCCTGGATCGCCTCGGGGCTGAATTCGCTGAGCGGAATCGGCCCGATGATGCCCAGCTCGTTGCGTTCCGGGCACAGGTAAAGAGGGATGGCACCGGTCATAATGATGGCATGCACCACCGACTTGTGGCAGTTGCGGTCCACCAGCACCAGGTCATCGCGACCGACCATGGCATGCCAGACGATCTTGTTGGCGGTGGAGGTGCCGTTGATGACGAAGAAGGTGTGATCGGCACCGAAGTTGCGCGCCGCCCGCGCCTCAGCCTCTGCCAGCGGCCCGGTGTGATCGAGCAGCGAACCCAGCTCGGGTACCGAGACGGACAGGTCCGAACGCAGCGTGTTCTCGCCGAAGAACTGGTGGAAGGCCTGCCCCACCGGGCTCTTGTGGTAGGCCACGCCACCGCCGTGCCCCGGCGTGTGCCAGGAGTAGTTCGATTGCGCGGTGTGTTGCACCAGGGCCTTGAAGAACGGTGGCAACAGGCCGTCAAGATAGTTGTGCGCGGCACGCGCGACCTGGCGGGCGAGAAACGGCACGGTGTCTTCGAACAGGTAGAGGATGCCGCGCAACTGGTTGAGCTCGCTCATGGCCTCGGCCGGGGCGTTCTCCAGGGTCACCTGCTCGCCCAGGGCGAAGATCGGCAGATTGGGCGCGCGCAAACGGGCCAGACGGATCAGCTCGGCCATGTTCTGCAACAGGTGCGAACTGTCGCCGGCGCCTTCGGCGGCGATCAGCATGCAGGCCAAGCCATGATGAGTGGCGGCCACCAACCGCGCTTCGGCCTGGTCGGCGGCGGCGAGGATGGCGAAACCGTCCTGGGCCAGTTCGTCGGCAATGCCGCGCACACGCTCACCGGCGACACTGTCGGCCTTGATCGCCCGATGGACGATGAGAATGGGGAACTTGAGGTCCTTGTACATCGGGCGGCTACCTCTGCGGGGCTTTTCCCCTCAGGGTAGTTGAGGCTGGTGTTGTCAGTGCCGGCCTCTTCGCGGGTAAACCCGCTCCCACAGGTTCGGGGATAGCCTGTGGGAGCGGGTTTACCCGCGAAAGGGCCAGTACTGCTGGCAAATCAGCTGGCGGGGGCCTCGGTCAGCGCCTGCCACATCGCCGGCCCACCGGCTGACTTGGCAACGGCCGCCAAGCGCTCTGCATGGGCCTCGAGCTCTTCCTCGCTGGCCATGATCACCTTACCCGCCGCACGGCCGGTAATCCGACGGATCTCGCTGCCGGTACTGCCCTGCCCGTCCTCGCCCTGCGCGCCATCTCCCGCCAGTGACAGGCTGGTCTGGCCACCGGTCATCGCCAGGTAGACGTCGGCCAGCAGTTCCGAGTCGAGCAGCGCGCCGTGCAGCTCACGGCCAGAGTTGTCGATGCCGTAGCGTTTGCACAGCGCGTCGAGGCTGTTGCGCTGCCCAGGATGGCGCGAGCGCGCCATCATCAGGGTATCGAGGATGGTGCAGTGCTGCGTGATGTCGGCCCGCTCGGGGTGGCCGCTCAGGGCGAACTCGTTGTTGATGAAACCGACGTCGAACGCTGCGTTGTGGATGACCAGGGTCGCGCCCTGGATGAAGTCGAAGAACTCGTCGGCGATGTCGACGAAATGCGGCTTGCCGACCAGGAAGGCATCGGTGATGCCGTGGACGTTGATCGCGCCTTCGTCACTCTCGCGATCGGGCTGCAGGTAGACATGGAAGTGCCGCCCGGTCAGGCGCCGGCCAACGACCTCGACGCAACCGATCTCGACGATGCGGTGGCCCTCGGCCACTGGCATGCCGGTGGTCTCGGTATCGAGGATGATGAACCGTTTGTCTTGCTGCTCCACGCGGGGGACTCCAACTGGCGGTGCTTGAATTCGGGGTGGGAGTATAACTCAAGCTGCAAGCTGCAAGCTGCAAGCCTCAAGCCTCAAGCTCAAGTAAAGAGCAGCCGCACATCAGACCCGCTTTTACTTGTGGCTTGCCGCTTGCAGCTTGCAACTGCTTTCAGCGCTGGGCCCGAACCTCGTCCACCCCGCGATTGGCCAACTGGTCGGCCCGCTCGTTGCCCGGATGACCGATATGCCCGCGCACCCACTTCCAGGTCACCTTGTGCCGGTTGACCTGTTCATCGAGGGCCATCCACAGGTCGGCGTTCTTCACCGGCTCCTTGGCGGCGGTCTTCCAGCCGCGCTTCTTCCAGTTGGTCATCCACTCGTTGATGCCCTTCATCACATACTGAGAGTCGGTGGTCAGGATCACCTCGCACTCGCGCTTGAGCGCCTTCAGGCCCTCGATCGCGGCCATCAGCTCCATGCGGTTGTTGGTGGTCTCGCGCTCGCCGCCCCACAGTTCCTTCTCGACGCCCTTGAAAACCATCAGGACGCCCCAGCCGCCCGGGCCGGGATTGCCCTTGCAGGCACCATCGGTGTAGATCTCGACGCTATCGCTCATGTACCACTCGTGTTCAGTGCTTTTCGGAATCGGGGTGGGTGGCGCTACGGTTGACCTTGGCCAACGGCAGCGGCAGCAGCTTGCCCATCGGCTCGCGCCGCTCCAGACGCAGCGGCCGCAGGCCGACCACCATCTTGCGCGCCACCAGCAGGTAGACCCCACCGCCAGCACTCTGCCAGCCGCCTGCCACCCGCTCCCAGCCCGCCAAGCGTTGCTGCCAGGCCGGCGAGGCAAGCGGCGGACGATAGCACCCGAAGCGGCGTTTCTCCAGCGCGAAGCCCAACAGGTTGAGCCAGTCGCCGACCCGCGACGGCGGGATGCAACGCGCCTTGCGCAACGCGCCACGGCTGAAGAAGTGGCGCAGGCCCCAGCTGCTCCAGGGATTGATGCCGACAATCAGCAGGTGACCGCCAGGACGCACCGCGCTGGCCGCTTCACGAAGCAGGCCATGGGGCGAAAGACTGAAGTCCAGGCCATGCTGCAGCACCACCACATCGGCGGCGTGCTCCGACAACGGCCAGGCCTGTTCCTCGCAGACGATCTCCACGCCCGGCAGCGGCGCGCCAAGGCGCACGTTGCGTTGCACCTGCGGCGCATTGGGCGGGGGCTCGGCACAGGGGCCGTAATGCACCAGGTAGCCACCGAAAAAGCGCCGCAGCTCTTCCTCGAGCAACTTTTCCTCTTCCTTGAGCATCAACTGCCCCAGAGGCCCATCGAACCAGTCGCGAGCCAGGCGGATGAGTTCGACCCAGTCAGGGTCGGCCTGGGCGAAGGCTTGGTCGGTCATTGCATTCTCCCTCGAAGGTTCTCCGGCCGCGCCATCGCGGCTAAGATGCCCCCAATGTCCAGGCTTGGCGATACGGATCCGCACATGATACAGATCGATGCCCTACCCGCTTTCAACGACAACTACATCTGGTTGTTACAGGATACTGCCAATCGCCGCTGCGCAGTGGTCGATCCCGGTGATGCCAGGCCGGTGCTCGCCTGGCTCGGCCAGCATCCCGACTGGGTGCTGGAGACGATCCTCGTCACCCACCACCACCATGATCATGTCGGCGGCGTCGAGGCCTTGAAGCAGGCCACCGGCGCCCGGGTCCACGGCCCGGCCAACGAACGTATCCCTGGTCGCGACATCGCCCTGGAGGACGGCGCGCAGGTCCAGGCACTGGGCCTGACGTTCGAGGTCATGGCCGTGCCCGGCCACACCCTGGGGCACATCGCCTATTACACTGCGCAATCGCCCACGCCGCTACTGTTCAGTGGCGACACCCTGTTCGCCGCCGGTTGCGGGCGCCTGTTCGAGGGCACCCCGGAGCAGATGCACCACTCGCTGCAACGCCTGGCCGGCCTGCCTGGCGAAACCGAAGTCTACTGCGCCCACGAATACACCCTGAGCAACTTGCGCTTCGCCTGTGCCGTCGAACCCGACAACCCACACGTTCACCAACGGTTCGAGGACGTTACCCGGCTGCGCGCCGACAATCGCATCACATTGCCATCAACCATCGGTCTGGAGCGACTGACCAATCCATTCCTGCGCACCGCTGAAACATCCGTTAAACAAAAAGCAGACGAATGGAAGGGGCATTCCAACCCAAGCCAAGCCACTGTTTTTGCTGCCTTGAGGTCTTGGAAAGACGTGTTCTGATAACCCCGAGATATATCGCAGCGCACCCCCAAAGGTTGACCCGGCCGGGACCGGTTTCTAGAATCGCCCAACTTTTTTGCCCGGATAACCGTTCCCGCCGATGTCTTCCCGTAGCCGCAGAACCGCTCATTCGGTCGCCCTGACGCGACTGGCACAGATCAGTGCGCTGGCGCTGGCCGCCACCCTGGTCGGGTGCCAGAGCACCCGTCAGCTCGACGAATCCGACAGCGTTCGCGCGCACAATTACCAGGCGCGGTTCAAGCACAAGCCTGCACCGTTGGTGGTCAAGGCCAAGGAGCAGGCACCGCCCCAGGATGTCTGGGAGCGCATGCGCCAAGGCTTCACACTGCAGGACGGCATGGACGTCAACCCGCGCATCGAACAGCAGCGCCTGTGGTTCGCCAGCAACCCGTCGTTCCTCGAGAACGCCGGCGAGCGCGGCAGCCTCTACCTGCACTACATCGTCGAGCGCCTCGAAGAGCGCGACATGCCGCTGGAGCTGGCGCTGCTGCCGGCCATCGAGAGCGCCTACAACCCGATGGCGTATTCCCGTGCGCATGCCGCTGGCATGTGGCAGTTCATCCCGTCCACCGGGCGCCACTTCAACCTGCGCCAGACCAACTTCTACGACGGTCGCCGTGACGTCACCGCCTCGACCAACGCCGCGCTGGACTACCTGAATCGCCTGCACGACATGTTCAACGGCGACTGGCTGCTGGCCCTGGCGGCCTACAACGCCGGCGAAGGCACCGTCAGCCGCGCCATCGAGCGCAACGAACGCCTGGGCCTGCCGACCGACTACTGGAACCTGCCGCTGCCGCAGGAAACCCGCGACTACGTACCCAAGCTGCTGGCCCTGTCGCAGGTGGTCAACACCCCAGCGGCCTATGGGATCAATCTGAACCCGATCGCCAACGAACCCTATTTCGAAGCGGTCGCCATCAACGACCGTCTTGACCTGTCGCGGGTCGCCGCCTTCGCCGACATCGACGAAGACGAGCTGATCCAGCTCAACCCGGCATTCAAGAAGCGCATGACCGTGGACGGCCCGCAGCAACTGCTGGTACCGACCGCCAAGGCGCAACTACTGAACGATCGCATGTCCAACCTCAAGCCCGAGGAACTGGTCAGCCTGCAGCCGAACAAGGCCGTGTTCCAGGCTGCCCTGGCCGAAGCCAAGGCGCCGGCGGCGCGCAGCTACCGGGTCAAGCGTGGCGACAACCTCGGCAGCATCGCCAAGGCCAACCGGGTGTCGGTCAAGCAGTTGCAAAGCTGGAACCGCATTCGCGGCAACAACCTCAAGGTTGGCCAGGTACTGGCCCTGCGTGGCGGCAGCGCGCCGAGCGCGGCGGCCAATCGCGTGGCCGATTCGAAGCAGCGCTCGACCCAGTACAAGGTACGCAAGGGCGACTCGTACTACCTGGTGGCCAAGCGCTTCAATGTCGAGATGAAACACCTCAAGCGCTGGAATCCGCGCAGCGGGCATGCGCTCAAGCCGGGGCAGACGCTGACCGTCTACCTGTCGCGTTGATGTGAGTCCCGGGGGCGCTTCGCGC
>NZ_JAOCDM010000103.1 GCF_029840925.1 Pseudomonas sp. GD03858 | reverse complement strand
GAAGCCTTCAGGCTGTTGTGACCAGAGGCAATGTCACCTGCAGTGCCAGCCCGCCCTCGCTCCGGCGCTGCGCGGTGATGTGGCCGCCATGGGCCTCGCAGATGGCCTGGGCGATCGACAGGCCCAGGCCGCCCCCGCCGCTGACCCGCGCCCGGGACTGCTCCGCGCGCCAGAAGCGCACGAACATGTTGCCCAGGTCCTTCTGCTCGACCGCCTGGCCCCGATCGAGGAATTCCAGCTGCACGCAGCCTTTGGCCTGGCGTACGGCGACGCTGAGCTCGCGACCGTCGGAGGCGTACTTGAGCGCATTCTCGATCAGGATGTTGATCAGCTGGCCGACCCGTGCCGGATCGGCCTCGATCACCACGTCATCGGCAAGCGCCGTGTGCAACTGCATCGCGGCGGCCTCGAACTGCGGCGCGAACCAGGCCAGGCGCTCCTCGACCAACCGGGCCGGGGAGAACAAGCTGATATGCAGGGGCAACTGCCCGGCATGGGCCAGGGACAGCAGGTGCAGGTCGCCCACCAGGGTGTTGAGGTTGTACAGCTGGTTCTGCACCAGGCGCAGTTGCTCCGGGTTCAGCGGGAACACCTCGTCGAGCATGCCCTGCACCCGGCCGAGGGCGGCGTTGAGTGGCGTACGCAGTTCATGGGCGAGGTTGGAGCTGGACTCGGCCACTTCGCTTTCGTACAACGCCAGGCGTTCGACCAGTTTGTTGAAGTCGGTGCAAAGACGCTGCATTTCCTTGGGCTGGCGCGGGTGCTGGCTGACCCGCACGCCGAGATCGCCCTCGGCCACCCGCCGCGCCCCTTCGGCGATCTGGCGGAACTGCCGGGACAGCGGCCTGGACAGGTACAGGCCGACCATCAGGGTGAACGGGATGACCACGATGACGAAACCGTACAGCACCAGCCAGTCGATGCTGTTGCCGGGGCCGGGGAGAAAGTCATGGATGTCGTAGTAGGTCTGCAGCAACTGCCACAGCCTGGTTTCGTGGCGCGGCACATCGGCCAGGCCGGCCAGCATCGCGGCGCGGTCCTCGGGCCGCATCGACTGCAGCACCAGGAAGTCGCTGATCCAGAAGTACAGGTACATGCACACGGTGATGGTGATCACCGCGCCGACGGCGAGCAGGGTCATTCTCAGGCCGACCCACAGCCACAGCGGACGTTTGCGCATGGCGGTCAGCGGAACCGGTAGCCCACGGAGCGCACGGTCACCAGCACGCCGCTGACGCCCAGGGCCTCGAGCTTGCGCCGCAGGTTGTGCACATGGGTGTCGATGATGCGCACCAGGGCATCGCTCTCGGGCATGCACAATTCGAGCAGCTCCTCGCGGCTGAAGGCCTTGGTCGGGGTGCGCAGCAGCGCGGCGAGCAGAAGCAGTTCCGAACGGGTCAGGTCGAGCACCTGCTCCTCGCCATCGCCGGCCCGCACCCCGGCCACGAAGCGCTCGGCATCGACCCAGACGCCCTGGCACTCCAGGCGCTGGCGACTGTCGGTCGGCGCGCCGTAACGGCGCAGCACCGCGTGTACCCGGGCCACCACTTCCTTGGGGTTGCAGGGTTTGACCACGTAGTCGTCGGCGCCGTAGCGCAGGGCGCCGATCTTGTCTGGCTCGTCGCCGATGGCGGTGACCATGATCACCGGGGTGTCGGCGCCGCGGCGGATCTCGCTCAGCAGCTCCGGTCCGGAGAGTTTCGGCAGCATCATGTCCAGCAGCACGATCGCCGGCGTGCGCTGGCGGAACAGGGCAAGCCCGCGGGCACCGTCCTCGGCGATGTCCACCTCGAAGCCGTCGCGCTTCAGGTACGCCTCCAGGATGCTTGCACCATCGGCGTCGTCCTCGACGATCAATACGCGCTTGGGGGTCATGGATTCCTCGACGATCTCGCTGCTGGGCCGGATGGCGGCGCAGCTTAGCATGGGATTCAGGCCTGCGAAGTGTCTGGCCTGGCCGCTGCCGGCAACGCGGCGTCCGCAGGACTGCGCAGCAGCAGGAGGGCTGTGGCCGCCGCCGCCAGGGTGATGCCGATGAGGATCCATAGCAGGCCGTTGAAGCCTTGCAGGTAAGCCGCGCGCAGCAGGGCTGGGTCCAGCCCCTGGAGATGGCCGAGGTCACCCAGCGCCAGCCGCTGCGCCAGCTCGGCTGCGAGGTCTGGCGAGGCCAGCTGTTGCAGCCTGTGATCGACCAGCGCCGTGAGCACGGCCAGGGTCAGGGCTAGCGCCACCCCTTCGCCGGCGACACGCGTGGTGTTGAAGATACCGGCGGCCATGCCGGCCTGCTCCCTGGGCACGACACTCAACGCCAGCCCGTCCATCAGCCCCCAGGGCAGGCCACTGCCGGTGCCGATCAGCAGCAGGGCCAGGCACAGCCGCAGGTGCTCGCCGTCGCCGGCCCGCGTCAGCGCGTACAGGCCCAGCGCGGCCAGCAGGAAGCCCACGGCGCAGAGCGTGCCGGCGCTGATCCAGCGGTTCAGCCAGGCCGCCAGCAGCGGTACCACCAGCATCGGCGCCGACAGCGCCAGCAGCAGCAGGCCGCCGTGCAGCGGCGTCAGCCCTTCGATGCCGATCAGGCGCAGTGGCAGCAGCACGATCAGCACGATGTAGCAGTAGCAGGTGCCGATGGGCAGGCTCTGCACACCGATGAAACGCCCGTGCCTGAACAGTCGCAAGTCGAGCATCGGTTGCCTGCTGCGCAGCTCGAGGAGGATGAAGGTCGGCAACAGCAGCAGTGATCCGGCCAGCAGCCCGAGGATCAGCGGCGAGCGCCATCCCTGCTGCGGGCCGAGAATGACGGCGCAGGTGAACAGCACCAGCATGCCGGTGAAGCTGGCCACGCCTGGGATGTCCAGGTTCTGGGCATCCGGGTTGAGGCTCTCGTCCAGGTGGTCGTGGGCGATCCACCAGGCCACTGCGGCCAGCGCCGCGCCGGCAAGGAAGATCGCTCGCCAGCCGAAGTGTTCGACCAGCAGCCCGCAGACCAGCGGGCCGAATGCCAGGCCGACGCCGAAGGTGGTGCCCAGCAGGCTGAAGGCGCGGGTCCTGGCCTGGCCTTCGAAGGCCTGGGCCAGGGCCGCGCTGCCGCTGGCCAGGGCAGCGGCGGCGGCGATGCCTTGCAAGGCTCGCAGCAGGTCGAGCCAGAGTATGTCGCCGGCGCAGGCCAGCAGTACACCGAGCAACACGAAGGCCTGCAGGCCGAGAATGAACAGGCGCTTGCGGCCATGGCGGTCGGCCAGCGCGCCGGCGGCCATCAGCAGGCCGCCGAAGCCGAGCATGAAGGCGTTGGTGATCCAGGCCAGTGCCGTGGGGCTGGCGGCGAAGGCCTGGCCGATGGCCGGGGTGGCCACGGCGCCGCCGGTGAAGCTCAGGGGCAGCACCAGGGCGGCCAGGCAGATGGCCGCGAGCGCAGGGCGATGGCGGGGTGCAGAGGGGGTGATTTGCTCCATTGCGCGGTCCTTCCGCTTGTTGCACTGTGAAGCGCTGAATCTAGATCGGCCTTAATTCTGGATAAACAGGCCAGAATTCCGATCACAACGGACAAAAAGGATCTAATGCGATGGACAACCTCAACGGTTTGCTCGCCTTCGTCAGGACCGCCGACTGCCTGAGCTTCGTCGGCGCCGGTCGCGTCCTGGGCCTCTCCGCCTCGGCGGTGGGCAAGGCCGTGGCGCGGCTGGAGGCGTCGCTGGACGTGCGACTGTTCCAGCGCAGCACGCGCAAGGTCAGCCTGACGGCCGAGGGTGAACTGTTCTACGAGCGCTGCCGGCGCGTCCTCGACGACCTGCAGGACGCCGAGGCCATGCTTTCTCACGCTCGACAGGCGCCCCGTGGCCGCCTGCGGGTCAGCCTGCCGACCATCGGCTACCGCTTCCTGCTGCCGTTGCTGCCGGCGTTTCGCCAGGCCTATCCGGAGATCGAACTGGAACTGGACTTCAACGACCAGTTGGTCGACCTGATCGAGGAAGGCTTCGATGTGGTGATCCGCAGCGGTGGCTTGGCGGATTCACGGTTGATGTCGCGTCGCCTCGGTCCCTTCCGCTTCGTGCTGTGCGCCGCGCCGGACTACCTGCAGCGCAAGGGTCGGCCACGTACCCTGGAGGCGCTGGAAACCCACGATTGCCTACGCTACCGCTGGGTGACCACCGGCAAGATCATGGACTGGAGCTTGAGCGCCGATCCTGCCATTACCCGGCTGCGGCTACCGGCGGCGCTGGTCCTGAACAACATGGAGGCCCTGCTCATGGCCACCCTCGATGGCCATGGCATCGGCTACATGCCGGACTTTCTCGCCCGTGACGGCCTGGCTTCGGGAGCGCTGGAAACACTGCTCGACGAACACATGCAGGACCAGGGGCAGTTCTGGGCGCTGTGGCCGTCGAGCCGGCACCTGTCGCCGAAGATCCGGGTGTTCGTCGACTTCATCGCCGAGCGGATGTTCAAGGGGCAGGGTGACCTTGGCCCTTGAGCCCGGCGAGTACCTCGGCGGCGGTGGTGACGTGGCCGAAGTGATGTTTCCACAGGTCGATGCCCAGTTGTCCGGAGCGGTCCAGCGAGGAACCCATGGTCAGGTCGCTGACCAGCGTCGGCGTGAGCCCGGCGTCGAACAGGGCGAAGCCTGCGGCCAGCACACAGGTTTCGGTCTGCAGCCCGCAGACCAGCACCCGCTCGGCACCGAGGCTCTTGAGGTAGTCGAGGGTTTCGGCGGTCTGGCCATAGCCATGCTTGACGAACACCTTGTCGGCCTCGACCAGGGCCATGTCTTCGCTGGCGGGGTGCCAGCCGAGCTGACGCTGGAATGGGGTGACCTGCTCATCGTGCAGCTCGATCGAGGCGACGGTGGGCAGATGCGCCGACAGCACGCGGATGCCATCCACCAGTTTCTCGGAGGGGCTGAAGGTGGATTGCACATCGACGATGAGCAGGACTTGCTGCATGGCGGTTTCCCAGGCGAGGTTCGAAGGCTGGCGAGTATACCGCCGCGCGCGGGGATTTTGCGCCAAGGAGCCTGCACCGGGCCCAGCCACGGTTCACGGAGGGTGCATGTGCAACGTGGGAGCGGGCTTGTCGGAACGCCGCTCCCACGCAGTCCTTTCATCGCTTGCTAGGCCGCCAGCCGCCCGCTGGCGATCGCCTCCGAGGCCGCCAGCATCGCCCGCAGCAGCACCGCGCAGCCCGCCGCGAGATCAGCGGGGGCGGCGTTCTCGATTTCGTTGTGGCTGATGCCGCCTTCGCAGGGCACGAAGATCATCCCGGCCGGACCCAGCTCGGCGAGGAAGATCGCGTCGTGTCCGGCGCCGCTGACGATATCCATGTGCGCCAGGCCCAGGTTGCGCGCCGAGTCGCGCACCGCCTCGACACAGCCCTTGTCGAAGTACAGGGCGGGGAAGTCGGCGGTGGGGATCAGCTCGTAGCTCAGCCCGTGCTTGGCCACGGTGGCCTCGATCACCTGGCGGACTTCGGCGATCATCGCATCCAACTGCTCGCCTTCGAGGTGACGGAAGTCCAGGGTCATGCGTACCTCGCCGGGGATCACGTTGCGTGAGCCGGGATAGGCCTGCAGGCAGCCGACCGTGCCGCAGGCATGGGGCTGGTGGGCGAGGGCGGTGCGGTTGACCGCCTCGACCACGGCGGCGGCGCCGACCAGGGCGTCCTTGCGCAGGTGCATCGGCGTGGGACCGGCGTGCGCCTCGACGCCGCGCAGGGTCAGGTCGAACCATTTCTGCCCGAGGGCGCCGAGCACCACGCCGATGGTCTTGCGCTGGTCCTCGAGGATCGGGCCCTGTTCGATGTGCGCCTCGAAATAGGCGCCCACCGGGTGGCCGGTCACGACGCGGCTGCCGGCGTAGCCGATGGCGTTCAGTGCCTCGCCGACGCTCACGCCCTGGGCGTCGCGCTTGGCCAAGGTCTCTTCGAGGGTGAACTTGTTGGCGAACACCCCCGAACCCATCATGCACGGGGCGAAGCGCGAGCCTTCCTCGTTGGTCCACACCACCACCTCCAGCGGGGCCTCGGTTTCCACGCCCAGGTCGTTGAGGGTGCGGATCACCTCGAGGCCGGCCATCACGCCGAAGCAGCCGTCGAACTTGCCGCCGGTGGGCTGGGTGTCGATATGGCTGCCGGTCATCACCGGCGGCAGCTTGGCGTTGCGCCCGGGGCGGCGGGCGAAGATGTTGCCGACCGCGTCGATGCTCACCGTGCAACCGGCCGCCTGGCACCACTGCACGAACAGGTCGCGGGCCTGGCGGTCGAGGTCGGTCAGCGCCAGGCGGCAGACGCCGCCCTTGGGCGTGGCGCCTAGGCGGGCGAGGTCCATCAGTGATTGCCACAGGCGGGCGCTGTCGATGTGGTGCTTGCTCGATTGCAGGACTTCCTTGGCGAGGGTGGTCATGGGTGTCTCCTCAGGCTGTTTTATGCTTCGGCCCTGTTCGCCGGCAAGTCGGCTCTCATGGCACTGCACATCACTTGTCGATTTAGCAGGGACCCGTGGGAGCGGCTTTAGCCGCGAACACCGGCCAAGCCGGTGCCATCCACCGCGCTGCTTGCTTCGCGGCTGAAGCCGCTCCCACAGGGAACATCACGGCAACGGCTTGGCCAGCCGCGCCGGCCCGCGCACCGCGAGGCCGCCGAGGGCGTAGTAGAGCCCGCCGCCGAGCAGCGAGCCGGTGAACCAGCCATAGTCGTAGAACCAGCTGAAACTGCTGTTGCCGATGGCCATCACGGTCAGCGCCACCGGCACGCCGAAGGCGACGAACCCGGCCCAGTTCCAGGCCGGGTACACGTCGTCGCGGTACAGCCCGGCCAGGTCCAGGTGCTGGCGGCGAACCAGGAAGTAGTCCACCACCATGATCCCGGCGATCGGTCCGAGCAGGCTGGAGTAGCCCAGCAGCCAGTTGGAGTAGACGCTCTCCAGGCTCAGGTCGGAGACGATCCAGCCAAGTTTCTTGAGCAGTTCGTGGCTCATCAGCGCCAGGCCGATGAAGCCGGTCAGCCACACCGCGCGGCTGCGGCCGATCAGGCGCGGAGCGATGTTCTGGAAGTCGTTGGTGGGCGAGACGATGTTGGCCGCGGTATTGGTCGACAGCGTGGCGATGATGATCAGCGCCATGGCCAGGGCCACCCAGCCGGGGCTCTGGATATGGCCGATCAGGCTCACCGGGTCGGATACCGTCTGGCCCACCAGCGAGGCGGATGCGGCGGTCATGATCACGCCCAGCGAGGCGAACAGGAACATGGTCAGCGGCAGGCCGAAGATCTGCCCGAGGATCTGGTCCTTCTGGCTTTTCGCATAGCGGCTGAAATCGGGAATGTTCAACGACAGCGTGGCCCAGAAACCGACCATGGCGGTGAGCCCGGCGCAGAAGTAGCCGACCACGCTGGCGCCCTCCGGACGCTTGGGCGGCTGCGCCAGCAGCTCGCTCATCGACATGTGCGGCAGCGCCCAGAACAGCAGGCCGACACCCACCGCCACCAGCAGCGGCGCCGACAGCGTCTCCAGCCACTTGATCGACTCGGCGCCGCGCAGCACCACCCACAGGTTCAGTGACCAGAACAGCAGGAAGCCGATCACCTCGCCGGTACCGCCCAGCGCCTTCCATTCGGGGAACAGCGAACCGAGGAACAGGTGGATGGCCAGTCCGCCGAACATCGTCTGGATACCGAACCAGCCGCAGGCCACCACGGCGCGGATCAGGCACGGCACGTTGGAGCCGAAGATGCCGAACGAGGCGCGCAGCAACACCGGGAAGGGAATGCCGTACTTGGTGCCGGGGAAGGCGTTGAGCGTCAGCGGAATCAGCACGATGAGGTTGGCCAGCAGGATCGCCAGCAGCGCCTCGCCCACGCTCAGGCCGAAGTAGGCAGTGAGCACGCCGCCGAGGGTGTAGGTGGGCACGCAGATGGACATGCCCACCCACAGCGCGGTGATGTGCCACTTGTTCCAGGTGCGCTGGTGCACCTTGGTCGGGGCGATGTCGTGGT
The DNA here is from genome assembly GCF_029840925.1 of Pseudomonas sp. GD03858. GTDB lineage: Bacteria > Pseudomonadota > Gammaproteobacteria > Pseudomonadales > Pseudomonadaceae > Aquipseudomonas. The sequence continues at coordinate 12,730 of NZ_JAOCDM010000103.1, read as the reverse complement.
TGTAGCGGGGGCTGTCGAGGACGTCGCTGCCAGCGTCGAGCTCGAACAGGCCATGCTGCTCGACCACTTGCGATCTGCTCTGTTGCATGGGGTTCTCCAGGTCTTTTTCTTGTCGTTGTCGCTCATCGGGCTGACGCGATGGCCGGAGTACACACACCACCAGTACTGCACCTCCGGTCCGGCCAGGCGGTTGTGGCCTGCGTTTTCAACAAACGTGCCGGGAGGGCCTGGGCCGTCCCGGCGGGCCGCCGCCGACCGGAGGTAACTCACTGACTTGCAAACGCATTCGACGTGTTCACGACAGGGCACGGTCAACCCTGTGGCGTACCGCTTGTCCGGCAGGTCCGGCACCCCTTGTGGTTCAAACGGGTGCAGCCCGGAAAATCACCGGCGCGGCCTGCGCCATCCTGCCTGGATTCAAACAGCTGATTTTGCGTAGAAAATCTTGACCAATTTGGCTTCCTGTCAAGTGCGTCAAAATGGTGAAGGGGTGTCACATTTTGGTGATTTCACTTAAAAAGTGTTTTTAATCAATAAGTTATAAATTCAGATATTTGCTTATATTTTTTCTTGATCAATATCCGAACAGATACTAGCCTCGATTCTTGTCAGGTCTGACAGGATTGGAAAATATCCCTCCAGGCCCGGCCAAGCACAATTCCAAGAACCGGCCTGAAGACCGGTCAGCCTGCGAGGAAAACGGCATGTCCCTGTTGATCCGTGGCGCCACCGTGGTTACCCACGAAGAGAGCTACCGTGCAGATGTCCTGTGTGTCGATGGCCTGATCCGCGCCATCGGCAGCAACCTCGAAACCCCCAGCGATTGTGAAATCCTCGATGGCAGCGGCCAGTACCTGATGCCGGGCGGCATCGACCCGCACACGCACATGCAGTTGCCGTTCATGGGCACCGTGGCCAGCGAGGACTTTTTCAGCGGTACCGCGGCGGGCCTGGCCGGGGGCACCACCTCGATCATCGACTTCGTCATTCCCAATCCGCAGCAGTCGCTGCTCGAGGCCTTTCACACCTGGCGTGGCTGGGCACAGAAGAGCGCGTCCGACTACGGCTTCCATGTCGCCATCACCTGGTGGAGCGAGCAGGTCGCCGAGGAGATGGGCGAGCTGGTAGCCAAGCATGGGGTCAATAGCTTCAAGCACTTCATGGCGTACAAGAACGCGATCATGGCCGCCGACGACACCCTGGTGGCCAGCTTCGAACGCTGCCTGCAACTGGGCGCGGTGCCGACGGTGCACGCCGAGAACGGCGAGCTCGTCTATCACCTGCAGAAGAAGCTGTTGGCCCAGGGCCTGACCGGGCCCGAGGCGCATCCGCTGTCGCGCCCGTCGCAGGTCGAGGGCGAAGCCGCCAGCCGCGCCATTCGCATCGCCGAGACGCTGGGCACGCCGCTGTACCTGGTACACGTTTCCAGCCGCGAAGCGCTGGACGAGATCACCTACGCCCGGGCCAAGGGTCAGCCGGTGTACGGCGAGGTGCTACCGGGCCACCTGCTGCTGGACGACAGTGTCTACCGCGACCCGGACTGGGCCACCGCCGCCGGCTACGTGATGAGCCCGCCGTTCCGCCCCCGCGAGCACCAGGAGGCGCTGTGGCGCGGCCTGCAGTCGGGCAACCTGCACACCACGGCCACCGACCACTGCTGCTTCTGCGCCGAACAGAAGGCCATGGGCCGCAACGACTTCAGCCGCATCCCCAACGGCACGGCCGGTATCGAGGACCGCATGGCGGTGCTGTGGGATGCCGGGGTGAACAGCGGGCGCCTGTCGATGCACGAGTTCGTCGCGCTGACTTCCACCAACACCGCGAAGATTTTCAACCTGTTCCCGCGCAAGGGTGCCATCCGTGTCGGTGCCGACGCCGACCTGGTGCTGTGGGACCCGCAGGGCACGCGCACGATCAGCGCCCAGACCCATCACCAGCGGGTGGATTTCAACATCTTCGAAGGCCGCACCGTGCGCGGCATTCCCAGCCACACCATCAGCCAGGGCAAGGTGCTCTGGGCCGATGGCGACCTGCGCGCGGAGCCTGGGGCGGGTCGTTATGTGGAGCGGCCGGCGTATCCGTCGGTGTACGAGGTGCTGGAGCGCCGGGCCGAGCACCAGCGACCGACACCGATTCAGCGCTGAGGCTTTTCGCGGCACAAGGCCGCTCCTACAGCAGAACGCGATCCCCTGTAGGAGCGGCCTTGTGTCGCGAAAGGGGCGCAAAGCGCCCCCCGATAACAACACACATGCTCCTGTCGACTGCCATCCCCAGAACGGACAGGCGAGTGACCGCCGCCTGAGCCCATAAAAAAGCGAGAGGCTACAACCGTGATCGACGCCCTGAACCACTTGCCGCGCCCCCGGGCCGGCGCCGACCAGCTGGCCGAGGCCTTCAGCGACCTCGCGCCCCCGCTCACCGCCCGCCAGGCCGCCGTCGAAAGCGCGCGCTGCCTGTACTGCTACGACGCGCCCTGCGTCAATGCCTGCCCCAGCGAAATCGACATCCCTTCGTTCATCCACCGCATCAGCGACGAGAACCTGCAAGGCGCCGCCGAACGCATTCTCTCGGCCAACATCCTCGGCGGCAGCTGCGCCCGGGTGTGCCCGACCGAGATCCTCTGCCAGCAGGCCTGCGTGCGCAACAACGCCCAGGAATGCGCGCCGGTGCTGATCGGCCAGTTGCAGCGCTATGCCCTGGACCACGCCGGCTTCACCGAGCATCCGTTCCAGCGCTCGCCGGCCAGCGGCAAGCGCATCGCCGTGGTCGGCGCCGGCCCCGCCGGGCTGTCCTGCGCGCACCGTCTGGCCATGCACGGCCATGACGTGGTGATCTTCGAGGCACGGGACAAAGCCGGTGGCCTCAACGAGTACGGCATCGCCCGCTACAAGCTGGTGGACGACTATGCCCAGCGCGAAGTGGAGTTCCTGCTGGGCATCGGCGGTATCGAGATCCGCCATGGCCAGCGCCTGGGCGGCAACCTGTCGCTGGGCGAGCTGCATGTCCAGTACGACGCGGTGTTCCTCGGCCTGGGTTTGGATGCCGTGCGCCAACTGGGGCTGGCGGACGAAGACGCGCCGGGCCTGCTCGCCGCCACCGAGTACATCCGTGAGCTGCGCCAGGCCGAAGACCTCACCCAGCTGCCGCTGGCCGAGCGCTGCCTGGTGCTCGGCGCCGGCAACACCGCCATCGACATGGCCGTGCAGATGAGTTGCCTGGGCGCCCGCGACGTCAACCTCGTGTACCGCCGCGGCGTGTCCGACATGGGCGCCACCGGTCACGAACAGGAGATCGCCAAGCACAACCAGGTACGCCTGCACACCTGGGCCCGGCCCGATGTCGTGCTGCTCGATGACACAGGGCGCGTGCGCGGCATGCGTTTCGCACGCACGCAGCTGGTCGAAGGACGCCTGGGCGATACCGGCGAGACCTTCGAGCTGGCCGCCGACGCCATCTTCAAGGCCATCGGCCAGCGCTTCGACGACGCAAGCCTGGTCGACCCGCTGGCGGCGCAACTGGCCCGCGACGGCGAGCGCATTCAGGTGGACGCGCATATGCAGACCTCCATCCCCGGCATCTACGCCGGCGGCGACTGCACTGCCCTGGGCCAGGACCTGACCGTCCAGGCGGTGCAACACGGCAAGCTGGCCGCCGAAGCCATCCATGCCCAACTCATGCTCAACGTGGAGGCTGCGTAAATGGCCGACTTGTCCATCGAATTCGCCGGCATCAAGGCCCCCAATCCGTTCTGGCTGGCCTCCGCGCCGCCCACCGACAAAGCCTACAACGTGGTCCGCGCCTTCGAGGCCGGCTGGGGAGGGGTGGTGTGGAAGACCTTGGGCGAGGACCCGGCGGCGGTCAACGTATCGTCGCGTTACTCGGCGCACTACGGCGCCAACCGCCAGGTGCAGGGCATCAACAACATCGAGCTGATCACCGACCGCTCGCTGGAAATCAACCTGCGCGAGATCACCCAGGTGAAGAAGGACTGGCCCGACCGGGCGTTGGTCGTGTCGCTGATGGTGCCGTGCATCGAAGAGTCCTGGAAGTTCATCCTGCCGCTGGTGGAGGCCACCGGCGCCGACGGTATCGAGCTCAACTTCGGCTGCCCCCACGGCATGCCCGAGCGCGGCATGGGCGCGGCGGTCGGCCAGGTGCCGGAGTACGTGGAGATGGTCACCCGCTGGTGCAAGACCCACTGTTCGCTGCCGGTGATCGTCAAGCTCACCCCCAACATCACCGATATCCGCCAGTCGGCGCGGGCGGCCCATCGCGGCGGCGCCGATGCGGTTTCGCTGATCAACACCATCAACTCGATCACCAGCGTCGACCTGGACCGCATGGTCGCCCACCCCATCGTCGGCGACCAGAGCACCCATGGCGGCTACTGCGGCTCGGCGGTCAAGCCCATCGCCCTGAACATGGTCGCGGAGATTGCTCGCGACCCTGAGACCCGTGGCCTGCCGATCTGCGGCATTGGTGGCATCGGCACCTGGCGCGACGCCGCCGAGTTCATCGCCCTGGGCAGTGGCGCGGTGCAGGTATGCACGGCGGCGATGCTGCACGGTTTTCGCATCGTCGAGGACATGCAGGATGGCCTGGCACGCTGGATGGACCAGCATGGCCATCGCAGCCTCGAAGCGTTCCGTGGCCAGGCCGTGGCGCACACCACCGACTGGAAGTACCTGGACATCAACTACAAGTCGGTGGCGCATATCGACCAGGATGCCTGCATCGGTTGCGGGCGCTGCCACATCGCCTGCGAGGACACTTCGCACCAGGCCATCGCCAGCACGTCGAAGGCCGATGGCACCCACGGCTACAACGTGATCGAGGCCGAGTGCGTGGGCTGCAACCTGTGCCAGATCACCTGCCCAGTGGAGGGCTGCATCGACATGGTTGCCCAGGACACCGGCAAGCCGTACCTGAACTGGACGCAGGACCCGCGCAATCCTTATCGCGAGGCCGGCTGAGGCAATCATCGCGGGGCAAGCCCGCTCCCACGTGCAGTCCAGCAGCAGGAATGCACGTGGGAGCGGGCTTGCCCCGCGAGGCTCAGTCGCCGATCGGCGTCTCCTGCAGGCAGCGCCAGATCACCCCGGTGCTTGTGCATTCGACGATCGCCAGCGACCAGCGCCGCGTCTGCTGGCCCGCCAGGCGGTGAGTCTCCTGGTAGCGCACCGCCACATGCGGCCCGACCTGCCATATCACGCGCATCTGGTCGACGACGATCTCAAGTCCGGAACGTGTTCCCGCGACCGCTCTGAACAACTGCTCCACTTGCGCACGATCGACGACCTTGCCCGCCGTGCCGACCATGCTGAAGTCGTCGGCGAACGCGGCGAGCAGTTCATCCAGTTGTCGCACCGTATCGCTCGCAGGCCGGGTGAACACGGCGTGAATCAGTTCATGGACATGATGAACGCTACGCTCGGCGCGCTCGGCAGGGGTGTGGGGCATGGCAAGTCCTTGAAGGGAGGTCAGGGTTCGAGGCCGATCCCGCGCAGGATGACACTGGTCACCGTCTGCACGGCACTTTCGAAGGCCAGGTCCGACAGTGGTTGGCCGTCGTTGAGCAGCGTCACCTGGTAGCCGAAGTCGGCGTAGTGCTGGGTCGCCGCCCAGATCATGTACAGCAGCGCCGAAGGCTCCACCGGCAGGATGCGCTGGTCCTCGACCCAGCTGCGGATCTTCGCTTGCTTGAGCTGTGCCCAGGGCACCAGGCTGTCATCCAGGCTCGCGCCGAGCAGCGGCGCGCCGTGCAGCATCTCTTCGGCCCAGATCTTCGAGCCCAGGGGGCGTGAGCGCGAGTGGCCCATCTTGGCGCGGATGTAGCTGGTCAGCACTACCCGTGGGTCGTCGAAGCGCTCGAAGCACAGGGCGTCCTGTTTCCACACGTCCAGCAGGTCCTGCAGCACCGCGCGATACAGGTCGTCCTTGGTGCTGAAGTAGTAATGCAGGTTGGAGCGCGGCAGTTGCGCCAGTTCGGCGATATCGCCCATGGAGGTGGCGCCGTAGCCTTTCTCGGCGAACACCTGCTCGGCGGCGTGGAGGATCTTCTCGACGTTGCGCCGGCGGATCTCGATCTTGTGGTTGGCCATGGGCTGTCCGTGGTGACCTGAACAGGGCAAGGCTAACAGCTTTGCAACGGGCGGGGTAAAGCCTTTGCCGTGATCAGCCGCGGGTGTTGCCGGTGCTGGCGGCGGCGTCCGTCACCACTTGATCCTGGCCGGCGCGCAGCACGGCCAGTTTGCGCCGTTCATACTCCGCCTGGCTCAGTCCTTGGCGTTGCAGTGCTTCGAGTTGCAACTGGCGGGTTTCTGCGGCGCTGTAAGGGCGCAGTTCGGGGTGATTGGCACAACCGCTCAGCACGGCAATGGCCAAGGCGGTCAGGGCAGCGAACAGCAGGCGGCTGGTGGTGTTCATCGTGGGCGGTCCATGATTCGGGGATTCGTCGGCATCGAATCGATGGACCAAGGTTATTGGGCGTGGCCGGGCATTAGAAATTGTCGTTCTCGATAGTGACTATCGAGGCGGCCGTTGGCGTGTCACTGGCTAGACTGATCAGCGTCAGGTCTGGAGGCAGGGAGTGGGCATGTCGATGGGGCTCAGGGAAGACCTGGTGTTCTCCGCTTTGATCATGGTGGCGCTTTGGCTGTCGGGTGCCACGCTGGGCTATTCGCTGTACCTCGGCGCTTGGTATGCGATGGGCTTGTACGCGATGGTGCTGATGGCCAGCCTGGCGCTGCGTGCTCCAGCCTTGTTCATCACCGGCGCCACGGCGGCGCTGGCGGCGACGCTGCTGGCCTACCTGCGCCTGCAAGCCGGGCGCTTGCATCCCGATGGGTTGCTGGGGCTGGGGCATGTTTTTTCCGCTCCTGGGCTGCTGGCAGGCTTGGCGGCGACAGCCTGGCTGATACGTCGGCGGGTCAGGGGCAGCCGGCCATGGAAGGTCGCCGTGCTGGGCTTTTGCGGTAGCCTGGTGGGGTTTGCTCTTGCCCAGCTGCTGGTGTGCAACAGTGTGATGCATTGCGGGCCGCTGCCGCGCTGAACGGGCTCAGCGCGGCATGTAGCCCAGTTGCCAGGCCCGCGGGATGAACCGCGTCAGCAGCGCCAAGGCACAAGCCAGGGCACAACTGGCCGACAGCGCCAGCAGACCGAACCGTTGCTGCAGCCAGGCCCCCAGCGCCGCGCCCAGCAGCATGCCCGTCCAAGGCACCAGCTGGACTCGCCAGCCATGCCGTCGCTCCCCCAGCAGCCAGCGCCCCAGGCCACGACCGAAGCGCGATAGCGCGCCGGTGACGTAGGTCAAGCCGATGGGCAGGCCGTTCACCTGCTCGACCACGGCGTTGAGCATGCCCATGGCGAGCGTCGCCGCGATCAGCGCGGGGAACGTGGCGCCCGTGGGCCAGCCAGCGGCGAAGGCGAGCAGGGCGGCGACGATCAGCAGCAATGGCGCGGCGCGGCGGCGTGACAGTCGGGCCAGCAGCACGCCCAGGGCATTGCCGAGGACGAAGCTGAAAATCGCCACGGCCAGGCGCAGGATCAGCGCCAGGTCGACCTGGCTGATCGCCACTGCGAGGCGCGTGGTGTTACCGCTCATGAACGAGACGAAATCGCCCAGGGCCAGCAGGCCGATGGCGTCGGTCATGCCGGCCAGCACCGACAGCCCGGCCACCAGCCCGAGGCCGACGCGGCCACGCCGGGCTTGCAGCTTGGCGCGTCGAGCACTGTGTTGGGAGGCGGCAGTGGGCAGCATGGCGGGGATCTCTGGCACAGGGGGCCTCGATCTTATACCCGGACCATGGCCCTGCGCTCGCCAGGTCTATTCCCGAGCCAGCAGCAGGCGCATCTCTTGAACCTGCAACGTGCTCCCTTCACGCAGGGGCCCAGGTGGTCCGAAGGCGCGGAACCCCACCGATCGGTACAAGCCCATTGCCGGGCTGTCGGCCAGCGTGACGCCCAGGCTCACCTCGCGCGCCTGGCGCTCACCGGCCCATGCCAGCGCCGCCCGCAGCAGCGCACGGCCCGCGCCACGACCGCGCGCCTGCGGGGAGACCCACATTTGGTAGAGCTCGGCCACGCCAGGTTCGACGGCGGACAGTCGGCACCATATCAGGCCGCAGGGTGTCCGCCCTTCGCGTGCCAGCCACAGTTGGTCGTTGGCTGACGCCAGTGCCGCCTCGACGCGTGTCTGCCAGGCTTGGTCGGAGCGGGTCGCTTCCGCCGCATGGGTACTGCCGAACGCGTCGGGGGTGTCCAGCAATGCTTGCAGACGCAAGTCGCGGTAAAGGGGCCAGTCCTGGGCCTTGATCGGGTGTGGCTGAATCATGTCTGAGTTCCTGACGTCGTTCAAAATGACCCTGTCAGCACCTGGCCACTGCGCACATAGTGCGCCAGCAACACGCCTTTGGGGGTGGCGGCCGACTCCACCAGCTCGAACGTCGCCGCCTGCGCATCGTCACCGAACAGGCGCTTGCCGCGCCCCAGTAGCAAGGGGTGGATCAGCAGGCGCAGCTCGTCCACCAGCCCGGCGGCCAGCAACTGGCGTACCAGTTCACCGCTGCCCTGGGTCAGCAGCGCCGGGCCGTCCTGTTGCTTGAGGGCGCGCACCGCACCTGTCACATCGGCACTCAAGGGGTGGCTGTTTTGCCAGTCGATGGATTCGGGGCGGTGGGTGGCGACATGCTTGGCCACACCGTTGAACAGGTCGGCCAGTGGGCGATCCGCTGCCTCGGGACCGACGTTTGGCCAGAACCCAGCGAAAATGTCGTAGGTACGCCGTCCCAGCAGCAATTCGAACGGCTGGCTGAACAATGTCTGCATGGCCTGGCCGAAGGCCTCGTCGGCCAACGGCGGAATCCAGCCGCCATGGGTGAAGCCGCCGCTGGTGTCTTCCTCGGGGCCGCCGGGGGCCTGCATGACGCCGTCGAGGGTGATGAAGGCGGCGACGATGAGCTTGCGCATGGGGAACCTCCTCGGGTGGGTGTGCTGGATAGTCGACTGAGGCCGGGGAAAATCGACAGCAGTGCTGAACGATAGTCAGGGTTCGACGGGTGTGCGCACCCGAGGAGAGACAGCCGCGGTGGATGGCACCGGCTTTGCCGGTGTTCGCGGCGGTTCGGCGCCCCGACAAGCCCGCTCCCACAAGGACCGCACTGACCTCAGCCTTGCGCAACTCCTGTGGGAGCGGGTTCACCCGCGAAGCAAGCGACGCGGTGCCTGGCACCGGCTACGCCGGTGTTCGCGGCTAAAGCCGCTCCCACGGGGACCGCACTGATCCCAAGCCTTGCGCAACTGTCCCTGCTACAGCCAGTAGGTCACCGCCCACCAGCCCAGGCCCCCCATGACCACGGTATAGGGCAGCGCCATCCACACCATGCGCCCGTAGGAAAGGCGGATCAGCGGCGCGATCGCCGAGGTCAGCAGGAACAGGAACGCCGCCTGGCCGTTGGGCGTGGCCACGCTGGGCAGGTTGGTGCCAGTGTTGATCGCCACCGCCAGGGTCTCGAAGTGCTCGCGGCTCATCGCCCCGTCGAGGAAGGCCTGCTTGACCTCGGTGATATAGATGGTGGCGACGAACACGTTGTCGCTGATCGCCGACAACAGGCCGTTGGCCAGGTAGAGCATGCCCGGCTGCTGCTCGCTCGGCAGGGCCAGCACCCAGGCGATCAGCGGGCTGAACAGCTGCTGCTCATGGATCACCGCGACCACGGCGAAGAACACCACCAGCAAGGCGGTGAACGGCATGGCGTCCTGGAACGCGCGGCCCAGGCGGTGCTCGTCGGTGATGCCGGTGAAGGCGGTGATCAGCACGATCACCAGCAGGCCGATCAGGCCCACCTCGGCGAGGTGCAGGCCCAGGCAGACGATCAGGATCAGCGCGGCCAGGCCTTGTACCAGCAGGGCGACACGCTGCGCCGAGGTGCGCGCGGCATCGTCCTCGGCGGCATAGGTGGCCAGCACCTGGCGCACGCGTTCGGGCATCAGCGTGCCGTAACCGAACAGCCGCAGCTTTTCCAGCAGCACGCAGGTCACCAGGCCGGCTGCGAGAACCGGCAGCGACACGGGCGCGACCTTGGCGAAGAAATCGACGAAATGCCAGTCCATTTCATGGCCGATCAGCAGGTTCTGCGGCTCGCCCACCAGGGTGCATACACCGCCCAGGGCGGTGCCGACCGCGCCATGCATCAGCAGGCTGCGCAGGAAGGCGCGGAACTGGTCGAGGTCATCGCGGTGCAGTTGTTCGAGCTGATGGTCGCTGTCCAGTGCCGACTCTTCGCGGGGGTTGGCGCCCGAGGCGACCCGGTGGTAGACGGCATAGAAGCCCACGGCCGCGCTGATGATCACTGCCGTCACGGTCAGGGCGTCGAGGAACGCCGAGAGGAAGGCCGAGAGCACACAGAACAGCAGGCTCAGCATGGCCTTGGAGCGCACGCCCAGCAGGATCCGCGAGAACAGGAACAGCAGCAGCTCTTTCATGAAGTGGATGCCCGCGACCATGAACATCAGCAGCAGGATCACCGGGAAATTGTGCAGCAGCTCTTCATACAGCGCTTCAGGGGTGGTCATGCGCAGCAGCAGCGCCTCGACCAGCAGCAGGCCACCGGGCATCAGCGGGTAGCACTTGAGCGCCATGCCCAGGGTGAAGATGAACTGGATCACCAGCACCCAGCCGGTGACCACTGGGCCGAGGGTCGCCAGCAGCAACGGGTTGAGGAGCAGGAACAGGCAGATGACGGCCTTGTACCAACGCGGCGACTGGCCCAGGAAGCCGTGGGCGAGGGCGCCGGTCAGGGAACGGGACATGAATTTGTATCCTTTTGATTCAGCAGTGGCGCACGGTGCCCCATCGTCGCGCGCGGTGCAAGTTATCCAGTCCCGCTTTTGGCACATGTGCGGCCTTGCGGGTGCGCTAAGATCCTGCGTTGTGAACCCTTTCCCCAATGGAGTGCCGTCCGTGACCGACTACACCGCGTTCAAGGTCGAACTGACCGATAACATCGCCCACGTGCAGATCAACCGCCCGGAAAAGATCAACGCGATGAACGCCGCCTTCTGGGAGGAAATCGTCGACATCTTCCAGTGGATCGACGACACCGACGCGGTGCGCGCGGTGGTGATCAGCGGTGCCGGCAAGCATTTCTCCTCGGGCATCGACCTGATGATGCTGGCCTCGCTGGCCCAGCAGATGGGCAAGGACGTCGGTCGCAACGCGCGCCTGCTGCGCCGCACCATCCAACGCCTGCAACGTTCGTTCACCGTCGTCGACAGCTGCCGCAAGCCGGTGCTGGCGGCGATCCAGGGCTACTGCATCGGCGGCGCCATCGACCTGGTCTCGGCCTGCGACATGCGCTACTGCGCCAGTGACGCGCAATTCTCGATCAAGGAGATCGACATGGGCATGGCCGCCGATGTCGGCACGTTGCAACGTTTGCCGCGTATCATCGGTGACGGCATCATGCGCGAGCTGGCCTATACCGGGCGCCAGGTCGATGCCCAGGAGGCGCTGCGCATCGGTCTGGTCAACCGTGTCTATGATGACCAGGCGGCGCTGCTCGACGGGGTCTTTGCCATCGCCCGCGAGATTGCCGCAAAATCGCCGGTTGCCGTGGCCGGCACCAAGGAGATGATCAGCTACATGCGCGACCATCGCATCGACGATGGCCTGGAGTACATCGCCACCTGGAACGCCGCCATGCTGCAGTCCGAAGACCTGCGCGTGGCCGTGGCCGCGCACATGAGCAAACAGCCACCGACGTTCGCCGACTGACCGGGTTGGCGGGCGCCTATTCTAGGGACCCGAACCATGTCAGCACGCTGGACAACCGCAGTACTCGACCCGCAGATCTCCGGGGGGTTGGCCGTCGCCCGCAGCCCGGAGGGGTTCCTGGTGGACGCCAACGGCGCGCTGTTCCCTCGCGACTGGCTCAAGCGCCAGGACCTCGATGTGCTGTGCGAGCACGGCATCGGCCATTTCGACGGCCAGCCGCTGTTCCTGCTCGAGCTGCGCGCCGCTGGCGACGTGCCGGGCTGTCACTGGCAGGGTCTGCGCCGTTTCATGCTCGAAGGTGACTTCGACACCTACAAGGTGCTCGGCTATGCCGCGCAGATCGGCACCTGGGCCCGCGAGCACCGCTTCTGCGGCAGCTGCGGCCAAGCGATGACGCAGATTCGCTGGGAGCGGGCGATGTATTGCCAGCCTTGCGACCTGCGCAGCTACCCGCGGATCTCGCCGAGCATGATCGTGCTGGTCACCCGCGGCGACGAGGTGTTGCTGGCCCGCTCGCCGCGCTTCGTCACCGGCGTCTACAGCACCCTGGCCGGTTTCGCCGAGCCGGGCGAGTCGGCTGAGGACTGCCTGGTGCGCGAGGTGCGTGAGGAGGTGGCGGTGGAGGTGAAGAACATCCAGTACGTTGGCAGCCAGTGCTGGCCGTTTCCGCATTCGATGATGCTGGGGTTTCATGCCGAATACGCGGGCGGGGAGATCGTCATGCAACCGGACGAGATCGAGGATGCGCGATGGTTCAATGTGCATGAGTTGCCGCCTTTGCCGGCGGGGCGGTCGATTGCGCGGTATCTCATTGACTTGTATGTGGCGCGGCGGTTGGGGATGCCCGAGCCGGTTCTACCTGGCTGATTTTTATTTGGTTCTGGTTGGTTAGTTGGTTGGCTGGTTGTTGGTTGGTTGTTGGTTTTGATAGTTGTATGCGCATTCATTTGCGATGTT
>NZ_JAOCDM010000102.1 GCF_029840925.1 Pseudomonas sp. GD03858 | reverse complement strand
ACAGCCCCACCCACACCACATCGACGAAGTGCCAGTACCAGCTCGCCGCCTCGAAACCGAAGTGCTTGTCCGGCTCGAAGTGCCCGCGCAGCACCCGGCAGAACATCACGAACAGGATCAGCGTGCCCAGGGTCACGTGCGCGCCGTGGAACCCGGTGAGCATGAAGAACGTCGCGCCGTAGATCCCCGAGCCCAGCGTCAGCCCCAGCTTGTTGTAGGCCTCGTGGTACTCGTAGGCCTGCAGCGCGAGGAACGCCAGGCCCAGCAGGATGGTCAGCCCCAGCCACAGTTTCAGCGTGCCGCGATGCCCCTTGCGCAGCGCATGGTGGGCGATGGTCACGGTCACGCTCGAGCTCACCAGCAGGATGGTGTTGATCAGCGGCAGGTGCCACGGGTCGATCACCTCCTTGGGCGGCGGGAACAGTTTCGGGTCGGGCGTGTGCAGCAACGGCCAGGCGAACTCGAAGTTGGGCCACAGCATGTGCGCCACGCCCTTGGCTCCATCGCCCCCCAGCCACGGCCCGGCCAGCACGCGCACGTAGAACAGCGCGCCGAAGAAGGCCAGGAAGAACATCACCTCGGAGAAGATGAACCAGCTCATGCCCCAGCGGAACGAGCGGTCCATCTGCGCGCTGTACAGCCCGGCATGGCTCTCCTTGATCACCGCGCCGAACCAGCCGAACAGCATGTACGCCAGGAACAGCCCGCCGACGAAGAAGATCAGCGGCCCGTGGGACTCCGGGTGGCCGGCCTTGAGGTCGTTGAACCAGGTGCCCAGGCCGAACACGGTGATGAACATGCCGATCGTGGCGATGATCGGCCACTTGCTCTGCGCCGGGACATAGTAGTGCTCGTGGCTTGCCATGGTTGATCTCCTTCCCTCAACGGGCGGCCTCGGTCGCGGCATGGGCGACCGGCGGGTGGCGAGCGGTGATGTCGAACAGGGTGTAGGCCAGGGTCAGGTGCTTGACCGAGGCCGGCAGGTCGCGGTCGACGATGAAGCGCACCGGCATCTCGATGCGCTCGCCCGGTTGCAGCACCTGCTGGGTGAAGCAGAAGCACTCGGTCTTGTGAAAATACGCCGCGGCCTCGGCCGGAGTGATGCTGGGGATGGCCTGGGCGCTCATCGGCTGCTTGGTCGGGTTGCGGGCGATGAAGATCATCTGGTTCACCGCGCCCGGATTGACCTCGATCTGGTCGGCGGTGGAGTGGAATTCCCAGCTCATGTCGCCGGCATTGGTGGACATGAACTGCACCCGCACCGAACGCGTCGGGTCGCTGACCTGACTGCCCTCGTACTGCCCGCCGGTCTTGCCGTTGATGCCGAAGGCCCGGCACATCACGTCGTAGATCGGCACCAGGGCAAAGCCGAAGGCGAACATCACCACGGTCAGCATCAGCAGGCGGGTGACCAGGCGTCTGAGCGACAGGCCGTCCATGTCCGCGCTCCTACTTCACGTCCGGAGGTGTCTGGAAGGTGTGGTAGGGCGCCGGCGACGGCACCGTCCACTCCAGCCCGTCGGCGCCGTCCCAGGGTTTGGCCGGGGCCGGCGCGCCACCGCGGATGCACTTGATGACGATGAACAGGAAGAACACCTGGGTCGCGCCGAAGATGAACGCGCCGATCGACGAGACCATGTTGAAGTCGGCGAATTGCAGGTTGTAGTCGGGGATGCGGCGCGGCATGCCGGCCAGGCCGACGAAGTGCATGGGGAAGAAGGCCAGGTTCATGCCGATGAACGACAGCCAGAAGTGCAGCTTGGCCAGGGTCTCGTCGTACATGTGTCCGGTCCACTTCGGCAGCCAGTAGTAGGCGGAGGCGAAGATGCCGAAGATCGCCCCTGGCACCAGCACGTAGTGGAAGTGCGCCACCACGAAGTAGGTGTCGTGGTACTGGAAGTCCGCCGGGGCGATGGCCAGCATCAGCCCGGAGAAGCCGCCGATGGTGAACAGGATGACGAAGGCGATGGCGAACAGCATCGGCGTCTCGAAGGTCAGCGAGCCTTCCCACATGGTGCTCACCCAGTTGAACACCTTCACCCCGGTGGGCACGGCGATCAGCATGGTCGCGTACATGAAGAACAGCTCGCCGACCACCGGAATGCCGACCACGAACATGTGGTGCGCCCAGACGATGAACGACAGGAAGGCGATCGCCCCGGTGGCGTAGACCATCGAGGTGTAGCCGAACAGCGGCTTGCGCGAGAACGCCGGGATGATCGAGCTGACCGCGCCGAACGCGGGCAGGATCATGATGTACACCTCGGGATGGCCGAAGAACCAGAACACGTGCTGGAACAGGACCGGGTCGCCACCGCCGGCGGCGCTGAAGAAGCTGGTGCCGAAGTGGATGTCCATCAGCATCATGGTCACCACGCCCGCCAGCACCGGCATCACCGCGATCAGCAGGAACGCGGTGATCAGCCAGGTCCAGACGAACAGCGGCATCTTCATCAGGGTCATGCCCGGGGCGCGCAGGTTGAGGATGGTGGCGATCACGTTGATCGCGCCCATGATCGAGCTGATGCCCATCAGGTGAATGGCGAAGATGAAGAAGGTCACGCTGGCCGGGGCGTAGGTGGTAGACAGCGGGGCATAGAAGGTCCAGCCGAAGTTCGGCCCGCCGCCTGGGCTGAACAGGGTAGAGACCAGCAGCAGGAACGCCGCCGGCAACAGCCAGAAGCTGAAGTTGTTCATCCGCGGCAGGGCCATGTCGGGCGCGCCGATCATCAGCGGGATCATCCAGTTGGCCAGGCCGACGAAGGCCGGCATCACCGCGCCGAACACCATGATCAGCCCGTGCATGGTGGTCATCTGGTTGAAGAACTCGGGCTGCACGATCTGCAGGCCGGGCTGGAACAGCTCGGCGCGGATCACCATGGCGAACGAACCGCCGAGCAGGAACATGCTGAAGGCGAACCACAGGTACATCGTGCCGATGTCCTTGTGGTTGGTGGTCAGCACCCAGCGCATCAGGCCCTTGGCCGGGCCGTGGGCGTGTTCATGGCCGTGGCCGTGGTCGTCGATCACTGCACTCATGTCCTGTCTCCTGCAATCGGCTGCTTGCCGCGAGTGAGCCGGTTCATTGGGCTTCGGCCTGCTTGAGCGCCAGCACGTCCTTCGGCGTCACCATGTCACCCTTGTTGTTGCCCCAGGCGTTGCGCTCGTAGGTCACCACGGCGGCGATGTCGACTTCCGACAGCTGCTTGCCGAACGCCGCCATGGCGGTGCCGGGCTTGCCGTGGAAGACGATGCTCAGGTGATCTGCCTTCGGCCCGGTGGCGATCTTCGAGCCCTTGAGCGCCGGGAACATCGGCGGCAGGCCCTGGCCTTCGGCCTGGTGACAGGCCACGCAGGTGGTGTGGTAGACCTTGTCGCCGCGCGCGACCAGCTCTTCGAGCGTCCACTCCTTGCTGGTCAGCTCCTTGAGCTTGGCCGCCTCGGCCTTGCGCTCGCCGAGCCAGGTGTCGTAGTCGGCCTTGGACTTGACCTCGACCACCACCGGCATGAAGCCATGGTCCTTGCCGCACAGCTCGGTGCACTGGCCACGGTAGATGCCGGGCTTCTCGACCCGGGTCCAGGCCTCGTTGACGAAGCCGGGGATGGCGTCACGCTTGACCGCGAAGGCCGGCACCCACCAGGAATGGATGACGTCGGCGGCGGTCACCAGGAAGCGCACCTTGGCGCCCACCGGCAGCACCAGCGGCTGGTCGACCTCGAGCAGGTAGTGCTCGTCCTTCGGCGACTTGTTGTGGATCTGCTCGGTCGGGGTGGCCAGGTTGCTGAAGAACTCGACGTCCTGGCCCAGGTACTTGTAGTGCCATTTCCACTGGTAGCCGGTGACCTGGATATCGATGTCCGAATCGCTGGCGTCGTAGATGTCGATCAGGGTCTTGGTGGCCGGGATGGCCATGACCACGAGGATGAGGAAGGGCACGACGGTCCAGAGGATCTCGACCCAGGTGTGCTCGTGGAAGTGCGCCGGTTGCTGCCCGGTCGAGCGGCGGTGGATGACCATCGACCAGAACATCGCGCCGAACACCACGATGCCGATGATCACGCAGATCCAGAAGATGGTCATGTGCAGGTCGAACACCGCGTGGGAGACTTCCGTCGCCCCGGGCGCCATGTTCACCGTCCATGCGGCCTGTGCCTGACCAAATACCGACCACAGCAACAGGCCCATCCAGACATGTGGATGTCGCATCATTGCGGGTTCCCCTTATCGTTCTTGTAGTCCCGGAGGCGTGGACGACCTGCATACGACAAAGGAGGGAACGGTGGCCAAGACTGCCTGGCTTCGACGACCGAGCCCCCTGCTTAAGGCAGTCGGGCCTCATCAACGAATCACGTTTCATCCGGAGTATAGACACCGACCAATGGTGCGCAACGCAGGGGGTGAAATGATCTTCATCAGACCAAACGTTTGCGCTGAAAGCCGCGTGGATACTGGCCCGGGACACAATAATGGCACTTTGATATAGCCAATTTCCTACACGTGTCTCAGCGATATAACAAATGCGTCTTAGCCATTCTCCTAAGCAAGCTAACTTAGTGTCTTCCGTTTGTAACGCCATGTCCCTGGAGTTGTCATGAACATCGCTGCTGTACGCGAGCAGATCGAAAATGCCCATCAACACGAGCGCCGCACCGGCCAACTGAAACACCGCCTGGAACAACAACTGCCACACCTGCATCCGTCGATCCAACTGCCTGAGCAGGATGCCCAGGGCACGCTGGCGCGCTTTGTCGGCGCCTACATCAACGAGGTTCCCGAACTGCTCGAGGCGGCGCACAACGTGGCCCTCGAAGCCGGCATCGAGTCGCAGATCAAGCCGGTACTGAAGATTGCCGAAGCCTATTTCCTGCAGCCGCCGAGCGTGATGACCGGGCAGGCCGGGCTGGACTGCCTGCTGGACGAAGCCTACCTGGCGCATCGCCTGGTCGAGGAGGTCAACGACCTGTATATCCGCCACTTCCAGCAGCCGCTGATTCCGGTGGATACCACGGTCGCCAACCTGATCGCCCACCAGTTGATCGGCGAGACCTTCGCCAACCAGCTGGATGAGGTGGTGCACCATTCGGTGGACGAGATGCTCGATGACGAGAGTTTCGCCGCGGAGTCGGTGGAGGCTTACCGCGACAAGCTGTCGAGCCCGGCTACCGGCGCGGCGTGGAAGCGCTGGCCGTGCCTGTCGCGCCAGCTTGGTGTGGAGTTGGGGCAGTCAGCCTGAGCAACGTTCGAAATCGCCGGGGCTGCTGCGCAGCCCTTTCCGACCGGTCCGACGATTCGGCAAGGCCGCTCCTACAAGGGAACGCGATCTCTTGTAGGAGCGGCCTTGTGTCGCGAAAGGGCCGCAAAGCGGCCCCAGCGATCTCCCAGGCTAAACCCCAACCCCCGCCGTAGTCCGCAACCTTCCCTCGACCCGGCGCTTCAAACGCCGCTGCTCCAGCACCAGCCGCGAGCCCTGAGCCGCGCCACTGCGCCCCCAATCCTCCAGCAGCTCCAGGCAGGAATGGTCGATATAGCTCAGGTTGCCCAGCGGCACATGCAAGGTGGTTCCCTCCGGCACGGTATCCAGCACCTGGGTCAACGCCGGCACCTTGAGAAAGGTCGCCGCACCGCTCAGGCGCAGCTCCATGTGCCCCGGCTTCGCCAGCGCCACCAGGTTGATCTTCAGCCGCGCCGCCTTCAGCGCCAGCTTCAGCAAGGTCAAGGCAAAGCCCAGCAACACGCCGGTCAACAGGTCGGTGAAGACGATCGCCAAGGCCGTCGCGGCATAGGTGAACATCGGCATCCGCCCATAGCGGCCCAGGGCACGGAAGGCCTTGAAGTCCACCAGCTTGACGCCGGTATAGACCAGCACCCCAGCCAGGCTGGCCACCGGAATCTGCTGTAGCACAGTGCTCAGCGCCACCACGAAGGCCAGCAACCAGATCCCATGGAAGATCGCCGAGGCCCGTGTCCGGGCGCCGGCCTGGACGTTGGCCGAGCTGCGCACGATCACCCCCGTCATCGGCAACGCCCCCAACACACCGCAGAGCATGTTGCCGATTCCTTGCGCCGACAGCTCACGGTCGAAGTCCGAACGCTGGCCGCTGTGCATGCGGTCCACCGCGGCAGCCGACAGCAGCGTCTCGGCACTGGCGATGAAGGCCAGGGCGAAGGCGGCCACCAGCAAGGTGGGGTCGGCCAGCTTGAGCAGATCGTCCGGGCGCAGCCAGTCGATGGCCTCGGACAGGTCGGCCGGCACCTGCACCCGATTGACAGGCAGCGCCAACCACAGGCTGATGGCGGTCATCGCCGCCACCCCGAGCAATGCCCCCGGAATGAAACGCAGGCGTCGCGGACGAAAGCGCTCCCAGCCCCACATGACGGCGATGGTGCCCAGGCCGAGCGCACCGGCCTGCCAGCCGTTGCCGGCGCTTTCCAGGGGCAGGGCGGATGCCAGGGTCGCCGGGAAGCCCAGCAGGTTGTCCACGCCCGATGGCTGCGGCGCCGTATCGAACATCACATGCACCTGGGACAGCACGATCAGCACGCCGATGCCCGCGAGCATGCCGTACACCACCGCTGGCGCGGTGACCCGGAACCAGCAGCCCAGGCGCAGGCGCCCGGCCAGCAACTGCAACAACCCCGCCAGCAACAGGATCGGCCCGAGCATGGCCATGCCATGCTGGCGCACCAGCTCGAACACCAGCACCGCCAGGCCCGCGGCCGGGCCGCTGACCTGCAGCGGCGAGCCAGCCAGAAAGCCCACCACGATGCCGCCGATGATCCCGGTGATCAATCCCTTGGCCGGCGGCATGCCGGAGGCGATGGCAATGCCCATGCACAAGGGCAGGGCCACCAGGAACACCACTACCGAAGCCAGCAACTCGCGCGGCAGTGCCGCTTTGATCTGTGTCTTGTTCACCATGACGCTCCTTTCTCAAGTTCACGGCCATTCCTCTGGCCGCAGGCACGGGGCTCCCCGAATCGCGCGCAGGCGCGGGCCGCCAGCGGGCTTGCCGGCAAGGCATTCGGGGAAATTCAAGGCAGGCGAAGGCCGCGCCGCACCCGTGGGGTGCAGCCGGCTATCAAGGTTTGTTCAGCGTGGTCGGGTCGCTTAGTAGCGGCCTCTCGGAGTGGCGCTCGGGATCGGCTGGCCTGCGGTCAGCGGCAGGAAACTGTCGCTGGCGGCATCGTAGGCTTCGATCTGGCTGGTCTCGATGTCATACAGCCAGCCATGGATGTGCAATTGGCCCGCGGCCAGGCGCGAGGCCACCGATGGGTGGGTGCGCAGGTGGTGCAGCTGGGCGATGACGTTTTCCTTGGTCACCAGTTGCATGCTTTCGTGCGGGGTGTCGCAGGAGCAGTTGTCCTCAACCACGGTACGTGCCACCTCGGCGTGACGCAGCCAGGCCGCGACAGTCGGCATCTTGTCCAGCGAGTGTGGGTTGAGCACCGCGCGCATGGCGCCGCAGTCGGAGTGGCCGCAGACGATGATGTGATGCACGCCCAGGGCCAGCACGGCGTACTCGATGGCACTGGACACGCCACCGTTCATCTGGCCGTACGGCGGCACGACGTTGCCGACGTTACGGGTGACGAACAGATCGCCCGGCGAGCTCTGGGTGATCAGCTCGGGGACGATGCGCGAGTCGGCGCAGGTGATGAACATGGCACGCGGCTTCTGCGCGGTGGCCAGCTTCTTGAACAGCTCCTGCTGCTCGGGAAAGACCTCGGTATGGAACCGCAGGAAGCCGTCGACGATATGCTTCAGGGCAGCTTCGGCGCTTTCGGCGGGCGCAGCCGGGACGACCTTGGATGGGTCCTTGACGGGCATGATTCATCCTCTAGACGGTTTGAAGGTAGGTGCCATGTTACTGGGGAAAGATCAGGGCTATGCGGGATTTAGATGACACGCACAGGAAATTGATCACAGTCCCGGTGGGCTGATTCCTACGCTAGCGGAGAAAACTTAACTGAAACTTAATTGCGGAGGCTCTAGAACGGGCGTTCCAGATATTTTTGGCGGGCATCCGATAATAGCAAAAAAGCATCAGATGCCAATACCCAAGCCTGATTTTAGTACCTTGCATTAGCGACGCTAGGTATAGCGTTCGCGTGGGCAGCGCATACCTTGTGGGGGCAACTGTCTTGTTCGGATTCCTCAACCCGGCTCCCACAGGAATTGCGCAAGGTTCAGGTCAGCGTGAATGCTTTCAGAACAACGCCATCTGCCCGCCCGGAGGGCAGAACGCGCTGCAGTCCAGCGACAACTGTTCCCGTCCTTCGAACCCCAGCCGCCTGGCCGCCTTGCGAAAACGCTGCGCCAGCAGATCAGCGAACACGCCCTCACCACGCATCCGCGCGCCGAACCGGCTGTCATACAGCTCACCACCCCGACTCTGGCGAATCAGGCTCAACACGTGGGCGGCGCGCTGCGGGTAGTGATCGTGCAGCCATTGCTCGAACAGCGGCGCCACCTCCAACGGCAGGCGCAGCATCATGTATGCCGCGCTCTGCGCGCCGGCCTCTTGCGCCGCCTCCAGCAGGTGCTCCAGCTCGCTGTCGTTGATCATCGGGATCATCGGCGAACACAGCACGCCCACCGGCACGCCAGCCTCGCGCAGCACGCGGATCGCTCGCAGCCGTGCCTTCGGCGCTGCCGCGCGTGGTTCGAGGGTGCGCTTGAGTTCATCGTCCAGGGTGGTGAGGCTGATCATCACCCGCACCAGGCGCTGGCTGGCCAGTTCGCTGATGAGATCAAGGTCGCGCAGTACCAGCGAGCCCTTGGTGACGATGGTCACCGGATGGCGGTACCGCAGCAGCACGTCGAGCAGGCGCCGGGTGAGCTGTTGCTCACGCTCGATGGGCTGGTAGGGATCGGTGTTGGAACCGAGGTTGATCGGCGCGCAGACGTAACCCGGCTTGCTCAGTTGCTGCTCGAGCACCTCGGCGGCGTTGGTCTTGGCGATCAGCTTGGTTTCGAAATCCAGGCCCGGTGAAAGGTCCCAATAGGCGTGGCTGGGGCGGGCATAGCAGTAGATGCAACCATGCTCGCAGCCGCAATAGGGGTTGATGGAGCGGTCGAAGGGCAGGTCGGGGGAGGTGTTGCGGGCGATGATGGTCTTGGCCGTCTCGATCCGCACCTCGGTGCCCTGGGTGAGCGGGACTTCCTGGTACCAGCCATCGTCCTCGGCCACGGATACGTTCGGGGCGAAGCGGTTGTGAGGATTGTCGGCGGTGCCGCGACCACGGATGGGGGCTGGTTTCATGATGGGAACCCGAGTTACTGTATTTATATACAGTAATTAGGGTTATACAGAATAGCTACACCCGATCATCGCGGGGCAAGCCCGCTCCCACGACGTTTGCGCAATTCATGCGTGGGAGCGGGCTTGCCCCGCGATCGGCCATCAGTCCTGCGGCTTCTTGAGCTTCGGATTGGGGAAGAACTGCACGGTCTGCACCTTGGCCGGCGCCGCCTTGGGCGCCAGGGTGTTGACCCGCGTGCCGAGCTCCTTGGGTACCGACAGGCCCTGTTCATTCAGGGTGTCGGTGAACCCGCAGGCCACGCACTCGCGGTGCGGCACGCCGTCCTCGTTCCACATCATCAGCTTGTCCATCTCGCTGCACGCCGGGCATACCGCCCCGGCGATGAAGCGTCTCTTGGTCTTGCTCACGGCTACCTCGCTCATGCCGCCGCGTCCTCGGTGAGGCCACTGTGGCGCAGCAATGCATCGATGGAAGGCTCACGGCCCCGGAAGTCGACGAACAGCACCATCGGCTCGCGGGAACCGCCACGGGCCAGGATGGCTTCGCGGAAGGCGCGGCCGGTCTCGGCGTTCAGCACACCTTCTTCCTCGAAACGCGAGAAGGCGTCGGCCGACAGCACTTCGGCCCACTTGTAGCTGTAGTAGCCCGCCGCGTAACCACCGGCGAAGATATGCGCGAAGCTGTTGGGGAAGCGGTTGTAGGCCGGCGGACGCATCACCGAGACCTCGTCGCGCACGCCTTCGAGCACCTGCAGCACGCTGCGGCCATCGCCGTGGGTGGCGTGCAGCTCGAAGTCGAACAGCGAGAACTCCAGCTGGCGCACCATCATCATGCCGGACTGGAAGTTCTTCGCCGCCAGCATCTTGTCCAGCAGGTCCTGGGGCAGGGGCTCGCCGGTCTCGTAGTGGCCGGAGATCAGCGCCAGGCCCTCGGGCTCCCAGCACCAGTTCTCCATGAACTGGCTCGGCAGCTCCACCGCGTCCCAGGCCACGCCGTTGATGCCGGACACGCCGGCGTGCTCGATGCGGGTCAGCAGGTGGTGCAGGCCATGGCCGAACTCGTGGAACAGGGTGGTGACTTCGTCGTGGGTCAGCAGCGCTGGCTTGCCGGGCGTGGCCGGGGTGAAGTTGCACACCAGGTTGGCCACCGGGCTCTGCAGCTGGCCGGCGGCAGTGCGGCGATGATCGCGAGCACCATCCATCCAGGCGCCGCCACGCTTGTTGGCGCGGGCATAGAGGTCGAAGAAGAAGCGACCGACATGCTGGCCGTTTTCCTTGATCTCGAACAGGCGCACGTCCGGGTGCCAGCTGTCGAAGCCCTTGAGCTCGGCGATCTCGATGCCGTACAGGCGCTGGACAATGGCGAACAGGCCGGACAGCACCTTGTCGATCGGGAAGTAGGCGCGCAGGGCTTCCTGCGACACGCTGTAGCGCTGCTCGCGCAGCTTCTCGCCGAAGTAGCCGGCGTCCCAGCTGGCCAGCTCAGGTGTGCCCTGCTCGGCGGCGTAGGCCTTGAGCTGCTCCAGGTCCTGGGCGGCGAACGGCTTGGAACGCTTGGCCAGGTCGCGCAGGAAGCTCAGCACCTGATCGCTGGACTCGGCCATCTTGGTGGCCAGGCTCAGTTCGGCGAAGTTCGGGTAGCCCAGCAGCCCGGCCAGTTCCTGGCGCAGGTCGAGGATCTCTTGCATCACCGGGCCGTTGTCGAATTGGCCAGCGTTCGGCCCCTGGTCGGAGGCGCGGGTGCAGTAGGCGGCGTACAGCTCTTCGCGCAGGGCGCGGTCGGCGGCGTAGGTCATCACCGCGTAGTAGCTGGGGAATTCCAGGGTGATCAGCCAGCCGTCGAGGCCCTTGGCCTGGGCGGCGGCGGCCATCTGCGCCTTGGCCGAATCGGTCAGGCCGGCGAGGGCAGCTTCGTCGGTGACGTGCTTGGTCCAGGCCTGGGTGGCGTCGAGCAGCTGGTTGGAGAAACGGCTGCCCAGCTCGCTGAGCTTGCTCTGCACTTCGGCGTAGCGCTGCTGCTTGTCGGCCGGCAGGTCGATGCCCGACAGACGGAAGTCGCGCAGGGCGTGGTCGATGATGGTCTTCTGCGCCACGTCGAAGCTGGCGGCCTCGGGGCTTGCGGCCAGGGCTTCATAGGCTTCGAACAGGGCACGGTTCTGGCCCAGTTCGGTGGAATAGGCGCTCAGGGCCGGCAGACACGACTCGTAGGCCTCGCGCAGCTCCTGGCTGTTGCACACCGCATTGAGGTGGCTGACCGGGCTCCAGGCGGCGCCCAGGCGGTCGTTGAGTTCGTCCATCGCCAGCACCAGGCCGGCCCAGGTCGGGTTCTTGCCCTGCTTTTCGAGGATCTCGGCGATGGCCTTGCGGTTGTCGGCGAGGATCTGCTCGATCGCCGGCAGCACATGCTCGGCGCGGATTGCCGAGAAGGGCGGCAGATCATGGGACTGCAGCAGCGGGTTGTTCGCACTCACGGTTCGGGTACCTTGGCAGGAGAAACACGGGACCATCTTAATTACAATCGACGCCGACCGCAGCAGGCAGCCTGCCTATCGGCATTGCAGAGGAACACTATCATGGCCCTCCGGACCTTCCAGCAACACGCGCCGAAAGTGGGAGCACGGGCCTTCGTCGACCGCTCGGCGGTGGTCATCGGCGACGTCGAGATCGGCGACGACAGCTCGATCTGGCCGCTGACCGTGGTACGCGGCGACATGCACCGCATCCGTATCGGCGCGCGCACCAGCGTGCAGGACGGCAGCGTGCTGCACATCACCCATGCCGGGCCGTTCAACCCTGACGGTTTCCCGCTGATCATCGGCGACGAAGTGACCATCGGTCACAAAGTCATGCTGCATGGCTGCACCCTGGGCAATCGCATCCTGGTGGGCATGGGCAGCACCATCATGGACGGCGCCATTGTCGAGGACGAAGTGATCATCGGCGCCGGCAGCCTGGTGCCGCCGGGCAAGCGTCTGGTCAGCGGCTACTTGTACATGGGCAGCCCGGTGAAGCAGGTGCGCCTGCTGAGCGAGCAGGAACATGCCTTCTTCCCCTACAGCGCCGGCAACTACGTCAAGCTCAAGGACCAGCACCTGGCCGAAGGCTACGACCAACCGCAATGACGTCATCGCGGGGCAAGCCCGCTCCCACAGAGCCAGCACACAGCCTGTGGGAGCGGGTTTACCCGCGAAGCAGTCGACCCAGAATTCGAGCGGAACCTACTCCATGCACCAACAGAACATCCTTTTCGACCTCGACGGCACCCTGACCGACCCGCGTCTGGGCATCACCCGCTCGATCCAGTATGCCCTGGCCAAGCTGGGCATCGACGAGCCGGACCTGGCTCGCCTCGAGCACTTCATCGGCCCGCCCTTGCTCCAGGCCTTCATGCAGTTCTACAGCTTCGACGAGGCCAAGGCCTGGGACGCGGTGAACTTCTACCGCGAGCGCTTCAAGGTCACCGGGCTGTACGAGAACCAGGTGTTCGACGGCGTACCGCAGCTGCTGCAAGCGCTCAACGACCAGGGACGCACCCTGTACATCGCCACTTCCAAGCCATGGGAGTTCGCCCGCGAGATCGCCCGGCATTTCGAATTCGACCACCACTTCAAGGTGATCTACGGCAGCGAACTGGACGGCACCCGCACCAACAAAGTCGAGCTGATTCGCCACCTGCTGGATGAAGAAGGGCTGGACCCGGCGCAGACCCTGATGATCGGCGACCGCAAGCATGACCTGATCGGCGCGCGCAGCAATGGGCTGCAGGCGGTGGCGGTGGGCTATGGGTTCGGCAGCCGGGAAGAACTCGAAGCCGAGGCGCCAGCATTCCATTTCGAGACCCTGGCCGAGATGCACCAGGCGTTCGCTCGCTGATTCAAACCTCATCGCGGGGCAAGCCCGCTCCCACGCTGTGGCATGCCCCCAAGAGTTGGCTTAGTGTCCAACTGCTTTGGGAGCAGTCCACGTATCAGGTCGTGGGAGCGGGCTTGCCCCGCGATGAGGCCAGCTCTGCCAACGCCAATTTGCGCTGCTCGATCGGCAGCCTCCCAAGCGCCTCCACCCGTTGATAAAACCGCAGCCAATCCCCACCAACATCCTTGAACAACTGCGAAAACGCCGGAACCCACTGATCATAAAGCCCAAAAGGCAGCAGCTTGGCATTGTTCAACGGCGCGAAGATCCAGGCATCGAACCGCCTATCCCCGCCCCAGTCCCGATCCCGCACCTCGCGGTATTCCCGGCGCAACCGCTCGAACTCGGCCTGCTTGGCCGCACGCTTGCCGCCCTCGTCCAACGGACCGGCGTAGATCGCCTGCAAGCGCTCGCGGCTGGCCAGCACCAGTCGGGTGAACTGCTCGCGCTGCCTCGCGCCAACCGCCTCGATGGCAGCCAAACCGCGTGCCGCCCGCCATTGCCGCGTGCCCTCCTGCTCGACGAACGAGGCGAACGACTCGTTGAACTCGGTATCGTCCTGCACGTAGAAGCGCTGGTGCGCCAGCTCATGGAAGATCACCGTGGCCAGGCGCTCGTCGCCCCAGCCGGCCATGGTCGAAAGAATCGGATCGTCGAACCAGCCCAAGGTGGAGTACGCCTCCACGCCTCCCACATAGACATCCAGGCCCTCCTGACGCATCAACGCCGCCGCGCCGCGGGCCGCGCCCTGCCGGTAATAGCCGCGATAGGCCACGCAGCCGGCGATGGGAAAGCAATGGGTCACTGGCTGCAACGACAGCTCCGGGGTCGCGAACACATTCCACACCACATAGGGGCGCCCTAGGTCGGCGTACACCCGGTAACTGCCATTGTCCGGTAGCTTGAGGTGCTCGCTGGCGAACACCCGGGCCTTTTCGGCGAACAACAGGCGCTGGCGCAGCACCGGGCTGGTGGCCGGATCCTCGATCACCCGGTCCAGCGGCTGGCGCGCCTGCAACAGTTGCCACTGTCCCTCTGCCAGCTGGCCGTAATAGCTCACGCTGGAGCAACCGCTCAGCAGGACGCCCAGCGCCACGGGAACCAACCGCGTGAAAACGCGGTCGAGAGCCCGACGGCTGCAGCGCATGAAAAGAAAAAGTCCAAACATCGAGGCTGTCTATCTCGCTCGTCGGCCGAATGCGACCAAGACTATCTCGCCAAGGGGAAGCTTCGCTATGCGTACTCTGCTGTTTGCCGCCGGCACGCTCGTGCTGCTGTCCGGCTGTGCCTCCTTCCTGCCCAGCCCCGACCCGAACCAGGCCTGGATCGATCTGGCCCCGGGTGACAACGACTCGCTGCACGCCCTTCAGGTCGACGAGCGCGACTGGGCCGACACCCGCTATTTCGAGGTGCAGCCCGGCAATCACGAGCTGACCGTGCGCTACCAGTTCGCCGTGACGCCCAGCAACATCGGCCCGGTGGACGAGCCGCTATGGCGCGACTGCCAGCTCAATCTCACCTACAAGGACTTCACCGCCGGGCAACGCTATCAGATGCAGGCGGGCAGCATCGGCTTCCGCCCCTGGATCAAGCTCTACGACCAGCAGCAGAAACTGCTCGGCCAGGGCGAACCGGCAGGCTGCCAGCGCACCTGAACGGCGCTATGCTTGTTACCTGTGATCCGCGAGCGGGAGTTTCACCATGCGCCAGCCCATGATGCTGATGGCCCTCAGTGCCCTGGGGGCTTGCGCCAGCCCCTTGCCGCCGGTCGATCCGAACAAGGCCTGGGTCGATCTCTACACCATCACCCCCGGCAGAACCATCATGGCCGACCGTCTGGACGGCCAGCGCCTGAACGACGGGCGCTACTTCCAGGTGACGCCCGGCAAGCATGAGCTGGTGGTGCGCTTCGACTTCGAGGTGTATTCCGGCGGTTTCACCACCGACCCTACCGAACGAACCTGCTACCTGACCGTGCGCTTCAACGACTTCAAGGCCGGCGAGCGCTACCGGCTGGAGGCGCGGGCACCGGTGATGCAGCCGCAGGTGCTGCTGTACGACGCCAGCCGCCAGGTGGTGGTGGACGAGCCTAGCGAAGTGTTCTGCATCCCGTGAGGCCATTGGCCGGCTAGCGCCGCCTCCTGCAGGAGGCGGCGTCTTACCGGTCGTTCTTCTGGTAGATGATCTTCTTGGTGCCACCATCGCAGCTGCCCACGACCATGTTCTGGTCCTGGACTTCGCTGTTGGGCACGATCTCCAGCGTGTAGGAAGTCACCCCGCGCGCCTGGATCTTCGCCTCGATCTCGGCCTTCAGTTCTTCGCACGGCTTGGGCGCGGCCAGTGCGGTCGTGGCCAGCAGCGATGCCAGCACGGCGATTGCAACGCGGATCATGGAACGGCTCCTGACAGGGCAGACACGCTGCCAACGCTGGTTAGACTACAGGAAACCAGCTCCGTTGCGCCGCCGTGCAAAAGCCTGTCGCCCATTGAATCCTTCGAAAGTGCCCATACAGAGTCTCAAAGGCCCTTGGCCCACCACCTGTTACGGAGGCTCCGATGACGCACCTGCGAGACCTGAAGATTTCCACCCTCGACCTGGTGCCCGTGCGCGCCGACGGCGGCCCGGCGCAAGCGCTGCGCAATTCGCTGGACCTGGCCCAACACGTCGAGCGCTTCGGCTACAACCGCTTCTGGGTCGCCGAACACCACAACATGGACGGTATCGCCAGTTCGGCCACCGCCGTGCTGATCGGCTACCTGGCTGGCGGCACTTCGACCATCCGCGTCGGCTCCGGCGGGGTGATGCTGCCCAACCACGCGCCGCTGGTGGTCGCCGAGCAGTTCGGTACCCTGGCCAGCCTGTACCCGGGCCGTATCGACCTGGGTCTGGGCCGCGCCCCGGGCTCCGACCAGATGACCGCCCGCGCCCTGCGCCGCGAACGCTCCGGCAGTGCCGACGACTTCCCCGACGACGTCGAGGAACTGTCGCGCTACCTGGGCCCGCGCACCGACGATCAAAAGGTGATCGCCGTGCCCGGCCACGACACCGAAGTACCGATGTGGCTGCTTGGCTCCAGCCTGTTCAGCGCCCAGCTGGCCGGCATGCGCGGCATGCCGTACGCCTTCGCCTCGCACTTCGCGCCGCGCTACATGCACGAGGCGATCCGCATCTACCGCGACCATTTCAAACCGTCCACCACGCTGGACAAACCTTACGTGATGCTCGGCATTCCGATGGTGGTGGCCGAGACCGACGAGAAGGCCGAATACCTGGCGACTTCGGTGTACCAGCGCATCCTGGCGCTGATTCGTGGCCAGAGCCTGATGCAGCGCCCGCCGGTCGAAAGCATGAATGGGCTGTGGCTGCCCCATGAGCGCGATGCGGTGAGCAGCTTCCTGGGCCTGGCGATGATCGGCAGCCCGCGGAAGGTACGGGCGAAGGTGGAGGTGCTGCTGGAGCAGACCGGGGCGGATGAGCTGATCTTCACCAGTGATCTGTACGAGCATGCCGACCGGATCAGGTCCTATGAGCTGATGGCGCAGGCCCTGAAGACCGAGTAAACCTCATTCGCGGGCAAGCCCGCTCCCACAGGTACCCCACTGACCTTGAGAACAGTGGGGTACCTGTGGGAGCGGGCTTGCCCGCGAAGAATCCACTGCATCAGCCCCGCCGGTAGACAATCTCCTTGGTCCCGCCCTCGCAGGTGCCGACCACCTTGCCCGCCGGATCGCCCTTGTTGACGATCTCCAGCGTGTAACCCTTCACACCCTTGGCATCCAGCTTGGCGGCGATCTCGGCCTTGAGCGCCTCGCACGGCTTGCCCGCCGCCAGCGCGCCACCGGCCAATGCCATCAGCCCTAGGGCCAGAATCAACTTCTTCATCGATCGCTTTCCTTGTACAGATCAAAGACGAAAAGGGCGCGAAGCCCGCGCCCTGGAACCTTATTACCCGATCAGGCCGGGCAAGCCTAGCCCAGCTTCGTTTCAGCTGTTGGCGATGCGGAAGCCCACCTTCAGCGTCACCTGGAAGTGCGCGGCCTTGTTGTCGCGGATGTGCCCGCGGGTATCGACCACCTCGAACCACTCCAGGTGCTTGATGCTCTTGCCGGCCTCGGCCAGGGCATTGTTGATCGCTTCTTCGATGCTGGTGGGCGAGGACCCGACCAGCTCGATCTTCTTGTAGGTGTGATGATCAGACATCAGTGCTCTCCTTGACGGTGAAGTGTCAATTGAGCCTAGCAGCGCTGAATCCGATCGCACTTTCGCCGGCCCGCACAGTCGCATTCCTTACAGCCCATCACTGCGAAGGAGAGTCACCATGGCCTACAACTCGCTGCGCAAAGCGTCGCTGGAAAGCATGGAAGCGGAGATCGAGAGCCTGCTCAAGACGCTGGAGCACCTCAAGCACGATGCCTCGGAAGAATCGCACAAGACCATGAAGGCGCTGCGCGGCAATGCCGAGAACGCCCTCAAGCATTCGCGCAGCCTGCTCGGCGATGCCTACGAGGAAGTGAAGACCCGCACCCGCCAGACCGGCGTCGCCACCCGCGACTATGCCCAGCAGCACCCCTGGGCCACCGCAGGCGTGGCGATCGGCGCCCTCGGCCTGCTGGCTGCCTACCTGATGTGCCGACGCAACTAGCCTGCCTGCTGCTGCAGCTCCCGGCGCAGCCATTGCGCCAGCTGCTCGGCGCGCCCGTCCGCGGCGCGCCGGGGCACCCACAGGGCCAATGCGGCACGGGTCGGGGAGAAGCCCCATGGCGCAGCCAGCCGCCCGGCCTTCAGGTCGTCCGCCACCAGCGGCTGTGGGGCGATGGCCACGCCAAGGCCGGCCACCGCCGCTTCCAGCAAGTAGTACAAATGCTCGAATGCCTGGCCGTAACTCAGCGCGCCGGGCTCAATGCCATGCTGCTGCGCCCAGGTCGGCCAGGCCTGTGGACGCGAGGTCGTGTGGAGCACCGTCTCTCGTTGCAAAGCCACGGCTGGCGCGGCTTTCAAACGATCGAAGCCTTCGAAGTGCGGGCTCATCACCGGGCCGATCCGCTCTTCGGCGAGCACATGCACCTGCATGTCCGCCGGCCATGGCGGCTCGGCATAGACCAGCAGCGCATCCAGCCCCGGCCGACGAGGATCGAGATCACCTTCTCCGGCTGACAGGTGCAGGCGCAGTTCCGGCAGGTCGGCCTTCAAGCGCCCCAGGCGCGGGATGAACCAGCGCGCCAGCAGGCTGCCGGAACAGCCGAGTACGAAGGGCGCTTCGTCGGCATCGCGGGAAAGCTCGGCGCAGACGGCACGCAGGCGGTCGAATGCGTCAAAACTTGCATCACGCAGCCGCACCCCGGAATCTGTGAGTTTGACGCCGCGCCCATCCTTAACGAACAAGGCCACGCCCAGGTGTTCCTCGAGCACCTTGATCTGCCGACTGACGGCGCCATGAGTTACGTGCAGTACTTCGGCGGCCTGGCTGACGCTGTTGAGCCGGGCAGTAGCCTCGAAGGCCCGCAGGGCATTGAGGGGAGGAAGGTCCTGGGCCATTTGATTTGTGAGTTTTCCTGACAGGTTTGCGCAATCTTATCGGTTTTCATCGGCGCATGTGCTGATTAGAGTAGACCTCATTGATCGGCGTCAGCCGCATCGCGGGGCAAGCCCGCTCCCACGCCCTCGTATGTGGGAGCGGGCTTGCCCCGCGATTGCAGAGCACACGATCCTATCTATCCCAAAACGCCTATGGAGCGCCCCATGTCCCAGACCCAATACCGCGCCGGCCCCGATGCCAACGGCCTGTTCGGCTCGTTCGGCGGCCGCTACGTGGCCGAAACCCTGATGCCCCTGGTACTCGACCTTGCCCGCGAATACGAAGCCGCCAAGGCCGACCCCAAGTTCCTCGAAGAACTGGCCTACTTCCAGCGCGACTACATTGGCCGCCCCAACCCGCTGTATTTCGCCGAGCGCCTGACCGAGCACTGCGGCGGCGCGAAGATCTTCTTCAAGCGTGAAGAGCTCAACCACACCGGCGCGCACAAGGTGAACAACTGCATTGGCCAGGTACTGCTGGCCAAGCGCATGGGCAAGAAGCGCCTGATCGCCGAGACCGGCGCCGGCATGCACGGCGTGGCCACTGCCACCGTCGCCGCGCGCTTCGGCCTGCCCTGCGTGATCTACATGGGCGCCACCGACATCGAGCGCCAGCAGGCCAACGTGTTCCGCATGAAGCTGCTGGGCGCCGAGATCGTCCCGGTCACCGCCGGCACCGGCACGCTCAAGGACGCCATGAACGAGGCCCTGCGCGACTGGGTCACCAACGTCGACGACACCTTCTACCTGATCGGCACCGTGGCCGGCCCACACCCGTACCCGGCGATGGTCCGCGACTTCCAGTCGATCATCGGCAAGGAAACCCGTGCCCAGCTGCAGGAGAAGGAAGGGCGCCTGCCCGACAGCCTGATCGCCTGCGTCGGCGGCGGCTCCAACGCCATGGGCCTGTTCCATGACTTCCTCGATGATGCCAGCGTGCAGATCATCGGCGTCGAAGCCGGCGGCCACGGCGTGCACACCGACAAGCACGCGGCCAGCCTCAACGGCGGCGTGCCGGGCGTGCTGCACGGCAACCGCACCTACCTGCTGCAGGACGACGACGGCCAGATCACCGACGCCCACTCGATCTCCGCAGGCCTCGACTACCCCGGCATCGGCCCGGAGCACGCCTACCTGCACGAAGTGAAGCGCGTGGAGTACGTCAGCATCACCGACGACGAGGCCCTCGACGCCTTCCACGCCACCTGCCGCCTGGAGGGCATCATCCCGGCGCTGGAAAGCTCCCACGCCCTGGCCGAGGCAATCAAGCGCGCGCCGAAACTGCCCAAGGACCACCTGATGGTGATCTGCCTGTCCGGTCGCGGCGACAAGGACATGCAAACCGTGATGAACCACATGGCCGCCCAGGAGAAACAGGCATGAGCCGTCTCGAACAACGCTTCGCCGAACTCAAGGCCGAAGGCCGTTCCGCCCTGGTCACCTTCGTCACCGCCGGCGATCCGGGCTACGATGCTTCGCTGCAGATCCTCAAGGGCCTGCCGGCCGCCGGCGCCGACGTGATCGAGCTGGGCATGCCGTTCACCGATCCGATGGCCGACGGCGTGGCCATCCAGCTTGCCACCCTGCGTGCCCTGGAAGCCGGCCAGACCCTGGCCAAGACCCTGCGGATGGTTCGCGAATTCCGTGTGGATAACCAGACCACGCCCATCGTGCTGATGGGTTACTACAACCCGATCCACCGTTTCGGCGTGGCGCAGTTCGTCGCCGAGGCGAAAGAGGCGGGCGTCGATGGCCTGATCATCGTCGACCTGCCACCGGAGCATGACGCCGAGCTGGCCACCCCGGCCCAGGCCGCGGGCATCGACTTCATCCGCCTGACCACCCCGACCACCGGCGATGCGCGCCTGCCGCGCGTGCTGGAGCGCAGCTCCGGGTTCGTCTACTACGTGTCGGTGGCGGGTGTGACCGGTGCGGGTTCGGCGACCACCGAGCATGTCACCGAGGCCATTGCGCGCCTGCGTCGGCATACCGATCTGCCGATCAGTGTTGGCTTTGGTATTCGCACGCCTGAACAGGCCGCAGCGATTGCCCGTCTGGCCGATGGCGTGGTGGTGGGTTCGGCGCTGGTCGACAAGATCGCCCAGGCCAAGGATGCCGACCAGGCGGTGAAGGACGTGCTGAGCCTATGCTCGGCGCTGGCTGAAGGCGTGCGCGCCGCTAGATCCTGATCCGCGTCGCC
>NZ_JAOCDM010000101.1 GCF_029840925.1 Pseudomonas sp. GD03858 | reverse complement strand
TACCGCCGAATCACGGCTCCCGTGTAGCACCACTGGGGCGTTTGGCCATCACCCGGCGACGGCGGATCAGCCCCGCGGCGAGGATCAGCCCCAGCACCAGCGCCAGCAGCCCGTACAACTCGTCATAGCCGAGCAACGGCTGCTCGATGCGCAGGTACCCAGGTTCCTTGAGCAGTTCGCGCAACGCGGCGTCGGCCTGCTTGAGGCTGACCTGCCGCAGCTGCCGGACCGGATCGCTGAAACGCCCGTCCTCGTAGGCGTTGAGCGCCCCCCAGTAGTAGTCCGCCAGTGCCGCGTTGCCCTGGGTAGTCCAGCTCTCGCGAGCGATCGCCGCCTCCTTGACGCGGGCGAAGGTGTCCGGGTCCAGGCCGTGCTTGCGCAGGTGCTCGAACAGTTGCCCTAGGACTTTCAGCGCCTCGTCGACGTCCTGGCGCTCCAGATCGGCATTGAGGCTGAGCAGGCCACTGTCGCCGAAACTTTCCCGTTGCACCGACGGGCCATAGGACAGCCCATGACGCAGGCGCAGCTGATCGTAAAGCGCCCAGTCCAGGTAGCGCGACAGCAGCTCCAGGGTCTGGTCGTGGCCCTCCTCCAGTGTCGGCTCGATGAACAGCCAGTGCAGCTTGACGTTGTCGCCCAGCCAGCCGTGGGTCAGGTCGCGACGCTGCTCGGCCTGCTGGCTGATGCTCTCGAGGTTGCGGCGCTCCTGCGGCTCGGTGGCGGGCAGCTCGCCGAAGGTGCGTTCCAGGTAGGCCGGCAGCAGGCGGTCCAGGCCGCCGACGACGATCAGCGACATGTTGTTGGCGGCGTACCAGTGCTCGCGCAGGTGCTGCACCTGCTCCAGGGTCATGTCGTCGAGGTTGGAGCGCTCCGGGCACTTGAGGCCCAGTTCGCTGGCCAGCTGGTCGCTGGCCGGGTGGCCGATGTCCTGGCGGTCGAGCCAGCGCTGCAGGCGACCGTAGTGGCCGCCATCCTCGCGCTCGATGATGGCCTTGGCGGTGGCCAGCGCCTTGGCGTCGATACGCGTGTCGCGGATGATCGCCAGCAGCAGGTCGAGCACCTTGCGCTGGTTACGGGCCGGGGCCTCGATGACGAAGGTGGTGTCGGCGCCGCTGGTGTAGGCGTTCCACTCGCCGCCGAGGGCCTGCATGCGCTCTTCCAGGCCACCCTCGCCGGTGTCGTCGATACCACTGAACAGCAGGTGTTCGAGCAGGTGCGGCAGCTCGCGCTGGTCGCAGTCGAAATCGTCGAGACCGACCCCGACCACCAGGCGGATCGACACATGGTCGCGCTCGTAGCCGGACTTGAGGATCACCTGCAGGCCGTTGGGCAACAGGTACCCCTCCACCCGCGAGCGGTCGAGGGCCAAGGTGGGCAGGCTGCAGATCAGCAGGCAAACGAACATCAGGCAACGCATGGGCGAGCTTCGGTCTCCGGGTGCGTGGGCTCAGGGTTGGCGGGCTTCGTCCGGCACGCTGTCGAGCATCAGCCCGCCGGTGTCGGTGCCGCCCAGTACCACATAGGCACTGCTGCAGAACAAAGAGTTCAACCGCTTCATGTCGGCAATGAGCTCCAAGTGTAGCGAACTGGTCTCGATACTCTGCACCACTTTACGTTGCAGGCGGCTGACATGGGCGTGGGCCAGGCGCCGTTCCTGGGCGCGGAAGCGGCGTTTCTCGCGCAGCAGCTGGCGCGCGCTCTCAGGGTCGGCGCTGAGAAATACCGACAGGCCCAGACGCAGGTTGGCCAGCAACTGCTCCTGCAGGCCGGTCAGTTCTTCCAGGCCGGTCTGCGAGAACTCCCGGCGTTGCGAGGTCTTCTGCTGCTGCACCTTGCGCAGCATGCGCTCGATCAGGTCGCTGGCCAGCTTGAGGTTGATCGCCAGCTCGATGATCTCGGCCCAGCGTCGGTTGTCCTGCTCGCCAAGGTCTTCGCGCGGCATCTGCGCCAGGTACAGCTTGATGGCGTTGTACAAGGCTTCGGCATCCTCGCCGAGCGCCCGCACCTGCTGCGGCATCGCCGGCTGGGTGCCGCGCAACGCGGCGAGCATGGCCTCGAGCAGGCTGTCGACGATATCGCCCAGGCGCAGGGTCTCGCGCACGGCGTTGGCCAGCGCCAGGCTGGGGGTGGTCAGCGCGGTCGGGTCCAGATGGCGCGGCTGGGTGTGGCCATTGCCGTTGTCGCGGTCGGGCAGCAGGTAACTGCACAGCCGGCCCATGGGCTTGACCGTGGGCAGCATGAGCAGGCAGCGCACGCTGTTGTAGAGCAGATGAAAGCCAATCACCAGCTCCTGGGGGCTGAAGGTCAGGCTGTCCATCCAGTCCACCAACGGGTGCAGCACCGGGATGATCAGCACCAGGCCGATCATCTTGTACAGCAGGCTGCCCAGCGCCACCCGGCGCCCGGCGCTGTTCTGCAAGCTGGTGGTGAGGAAGGCGAGCAAGCCACTGCCGATGTTGGCACCGATCACCAGGCCGATGGCCACCGGCAGGCTGATCACCTCGGCACCGGCCAGGGTCGCGGTGAGCAGCACGGCGGCCAGGCTCGAGTAGGAAATCATCGCGAACAGCGCGCCGACCAGGGCATCGAGCAGGATGTCGCCGGTCAGCGAGGCGAACAGCACTTTCACGCCCTGGGCGTGGGTGATCGGCGCGGCGGCGTGCACGATCAGCTGCAAGGCCAGGATGATCAGGCCCAGGCCGATGCCCACCCGGCCCATTTGGCCGGCGCGGGTCTGCTTGCGCGAGAGAAAGAAGATCACCCCGAGGAAGATCAGCAGCGGCGACAGCCAGGACAGGTCGAAGGTCAGCACCCGCGCCATCAGCGCGGTGCCGACGTCGGCGCCGAGCATGATCGCCAGGGCCGGGGTCATGGCCATCAGGCCCTGGCCGACGAACGAGGTGACCAGCATGGCGGTGGCGTTGCTGCTTTGCACCATGGCGGTGACCAGGATCCCGGCGATGAACGCCAGCGGGCGCTTGTCCATGTTCTGGCCAAGCAGCCGGCGCAGATTGGAGCCATAGACCCGCAGGATGCCGGTACGCACGATATGGGTGCCCCACACCAGCAACGCCACGGCGGAGAGCAGGTTGAGCAGAGTCAGCATGGTCGGGCCCCCTGTTCT
Source organism: Pseudomonas sp. GD03858 (assembly GCF_029840925.1). Taxonomy (GTDB): domain Bacteria; phylum Pseudomonadota; class Gammaproteobacteria; order Pseudomonadales; family Pseudomonadaceae; genus Aquipseudomonas. The sequence goes on along the minus strand of NZ_JAOCDM010000101.1, from coordinate 17,832 downwards.
TCTATGCCCCTGGGCGGGGCCAATGGGTGGTGCGGTGAGCCTGGCCCGGGGGTGGGCTGGTTTTTTCAGTGCTCACTGAAGCTTTAGTTGTTTTGCACGGCAGTCGCCAGCTTGGCATGACTGAAATCTATTTGAAACACGGGTGGCCTGTAGGAGCGGCCTTGCCGGGGCGCCGGACCGGCCGGAAAGGACCGCAGAGCGGTCCCGACAATCTTGCATGATGCCAAGATCCTGGGGCCGCTGCGCGCCCCTATCGCGACACAAGGCCGCTCCTACAGGGGGCGTGGATGCGAAAAAGGGCCCCGAAGGGCCCTTTTGTACCGCGCTCCTGATCTTACTGACCCGGAATGTCCTTGCGCAGTTTCACCGCGTCAGGCTCTTCACCCTTCTTGCGCGCCGCCGCAGTGCGCATGCGGATGTTGATCGCCTCCACCGCCAGCGAGAAGGCCATGGCGAAGTAGACGTAGCCCTTGGGCACATGCACGTCCAGGGATTCGGCGATCAGCACGGTACCGACGACGATCAGGAACGACAGCGCAAGCATCTTCAGCGACGGGTGCTTGTCGATGAAGTCGCTGATGGTGCCGGCGCAGAGCATCATCACCAGCACCGCGACGATGATCGCGGCGATCATCACCGGCACGTGGGAAACCATGCCCACCGCGGTGATCACCGAGTCCAGCGAGAACACGATGTCGATGATGGCGATCTGGATGATGGTGTAGAAGAACTTGCCGCCCGCGCCCTTGGGCTCGTCCGGGCTTTCGTCCTCGCCTTCCAGGCCGTGGTAGATCTCTTGCGAGCTTTTCCACAGCAGGAACAGGCCGCCGAAGAACAGGATCAGGTCGCGACCGGAAATGCCCTGGCCGAACACGTGGAACAGGTCGTCGGTCAGGCGCATGACCCAGGTGATCGACAGCAGCAGCAGGATCCGCGTGACCATCGCCAGGGCCAGGCCGAAGATCCGCGTGCGCGGCTGCAGGTGCTTGGGCATGCGGCTGACCAGGATCGAGATCATGATGATGTTGTCGATCCCGAGCACGATCTCAAGGGCCGTGAGGGTGAAAAAGGCAACCCAGATTTCCGGGCTGGTCAGCCATTCCATGTGTATTCCTTCGAGCAGTAAAGGCAAAGCGCCCAAATGACGGGCGCTTTGCGGTTGGATGATGCGCTTGTATTACAGACTGCTGAACAGCGGGAAAGTCCCCAGGGCCAGCGCGCCGAACATTATGCACAGGCACACCAGCACTGCCCACTTGAGGGTGAAGCGCTGGTGGTCGCCGAACTCGATGCCGGCCAGGGCCACCAGCAGGTAGGTGGAGGGTACCAGCGGGCTGAGCAGGTGTACCGGTTGCCCGACGATCGACGCGCGGGCCATCTCCACCGGGGTGACGCCGTAGTGGCTGGCGAACTCCGACAGCACCGGCAGCACGCCGTAGTAGAAGGCGTCGTTGGACATGAAGAAGGTGAACGGCATGCTGACGATCGCGGTGATCACCGCCATGTACGGGCCGAACGCCTCCGGAATCACCGCCAGCAGACTCTTGGACATGGCATCGACCATGCCGGTGCCCGACAGGATGCCGGTGAAAATGCCGGCGGCGAAGATCAGCCCGCTCACGGCCAGCACGCTGGAGGCGTGGGCGGCGATGCGGTCCTTCTGCTGTTGCAGGCATGGGTAGTTGACGATCATGGCGATGCTGAAGGCGATCATGAACAGCACCGGCAGCGGCAGCGCGCCGGCGATGAGGGCGACCATCAGCGCGGCGGTCAGCGCGCCGTTGAACCAGATCAGCTTGGGCCGACGGGCTTCGGGGAACTGCGAGACACTGATCTCGCTGTGGTCGATGTCGTCGGTCGGCAGGTGCAGCTCGCCCAGGCGGGCACGCTCGCGCTTGCCGTACCAGTAGGCGATCGCCAGGATCGCCGCCACGCCGAAGGCCATGGCCGGGATCATCGGCACGAAGATGTCCGACGGATCGACGTGCAGGGCGCTGGCGGCACGGGCGGTGGGCCCGCCCCAGGGGGTCATGTTCATCACCCCGCCGGCGAGAATGATCAGCCCGGCCATGATCCGTGGGCTCATGCCCAGGCGGCTGTACAGCGGCAGCATGGCGGCGCAGCAGATCATGTAGGTGGTGGCGCCGTCACCGTCGAGGGACACCACCAGGGCCAGCACCGCGGTGCCGACCGAGACTTTCAGCGGGTCGCCCTTGACCAGCTTGAGGATCTTGCGCACGGCCGGGTCGAACAGGCCGGAGTCGATCATCAGGGCGAAGTAGAGAATGGCGAACATCAGCATCACGCCGGTGGGCGCGAGCTTGCTGATGCCTTGCAGCATCATCGGGCCGATGTCGCTGTAGAAGCCCCCGAACAGGGCGAACAGGATCGGTACCAGGATCAAGGCGATCAAGGCCGACAGGCGCTTGGTCATGATCAGGTACATGAAGGTGATGACCATGGCGAAGCCGAGGAAGGTCAGCATGGCGGTACTCCAGGCGTGGCGCGGCGAAAGGAAGGACGATTCGGGCGGATCAGCGCGTCAGGCGCTGCGCGGGGAGTAGGCGCGGAGGTACGGCGGGAAGGCGGGCACAGGAAAACATCGGGAATCACCATTGTTGTTGTTGATTGGGCCGGGCACGAAAAATTCCGCGTACCCTGGCTGACCGGTCTGCTGCCGGTGGTGGCGCTATCCTATGTGGGCAAGCTTTCAGCCAGCTTTCGCCCTGGATCAGGCGACGGGAGGTCGTGTCGATGTCGGAAGTTGTCGAGGGTGGGTGCCATTGCGGCGCTCTACGGTACAGGCTGCAGGGCGACCTGGGCGATGTCGCGCACTGCCATTGCTCGATCTGCAGGCGGGTCAGCGGCGGCACGCTGGTGACCTGGGTCACCCTGCCCCTGGAGGGTTTTCAGTGGCTGGCGGGGTCGCCTCAGCGCTACATGGCGCCGGATACCTGCAGCCGCTATTTCTGCGGCAATTGCGGCGCGCATGTGGCGCTGGTGACCGCGCAGAGTCCTGAAACGATCGATGTGACCGTGGCGACGCTGGATCACCCGGAGCAGGTGCCGGCCAATCGGCATATCTGGATGGGCAGCCGGTTGCCGTGGTTGCAGGTCGACCAGGGGTTGCCCGAGGAGGACGAGGAAAGCCTTGGATAGGGCCATTCGAGCAAGGCAGTTGCCCCTGCGCAGACCGGCCAGGTCAACGAGTCATGAGCGCCAGACGAAAACGCCACCGCAAAAGCGGTGGCGTTCTTCGTTGCGACGGGATCCTTCCCGATCAGTGCCAGACAGCCAGCAGAGCTTCCAACTCGGCATCGCTGATCAGCCCCTGAGGGTATCGCCCGTCCAGCAGACGGCGTGGGTCGGTCTTCCTGACCCGGTTGCTTCCATGGTGCTTCAACCACTGCGCCAAGACCTTCAGCGATTCGTGATTCACCGCCGATGGGGGCAAAGCCGACTCACTTGCTGCATTCATTTCAACACGTACTCCCTGGGCCCGTGAGCGGCTAACTTACGTAAGGTTTGTTACAGAACGGCGTAAAGCTATCCCTCTGAAACACAATGAAAAATCAATACAAGAGCTGTGCCATTGCGCCCCACCGACCGTCGCCCGCAAACAAAAAGGCCCGTCATGCGACGGGCCTTTTCGGTGGCTGGCGGATCAGCGCTTGACCGGCGCCGGCTGCTGCTGGGTCAGGCAGTGGATGTTGCCACCGCCAAGCAACAGCTCGCGGCCTGGGATCATCACCACCTCATGGTCCGGGAAGACCTTGGCCAGAATCGCTCTGGCCTGGGCATCGGCAGGGTCGTCGAAGCTCGGGGCGATGATCCCGCCATTGACGATCAGGAAGTTCACGTAGGAGCCGGCCAGGCGCACCGACGGGTCGCGCTCCTGGCTGCCGGCCACGTGATCGACGCCGGCGCACTCCGCTTCGGTGGCGAACAACGGGCCGGGGATCGGCATCTTGTGCACCACGAACTCACGGCCCTTGGCGTCGCGGGTGTTTTTCAGCACCTCGTATGCGGCATGGCAGCGCGCGTAGTTGGGGTCCTGGGGATCATCGGTCCAGGCCAGTAACACTTCACCGGGGCTGACGTAACAGCAGAAGTTGTCGACGTGACCGTCGGTCTCGTCGTTGTACAGGCCGTCCGGCAGCCAGACGATGGTCTCGACCGCCAGGTGCTCGCGCAGGATCTCTTCGATCTGCTCGCGGTTCAGGTGCGGGTTGCGGTTGCGGTTGAGCAGGCACTCTTCGGTGGTGATCAGGGTGCCTTCGCCGTCGACATGGATCGAACCACCCTCGAGCACGAAGCCTTCGGTGTGGTAGCGCTGCACGCGCTCCATCTCCATGACCTTCGCGGCCAGCTCCTCGTCGCGGTTCCACGGTGCGTACAGGCCGCCGTCGAAGCCGCCCCAGGCGTTGAAGCCCCAGTCCACGCCCCGTACCTCGCCGTGGTCGTTGATGACGAAGGTCGGACCGGTGTCACGTACCCAGGCGTCGTCGTTGCTGATCTCGACCACGCGGACGTTCGGCAGGTCGAGCTGGCGACGGGCGTTCTCGTACTGGCCGGCGGACACCGCCACGGTCACCGGCTCGAAGCGGGCGATAGCCTTGGCCAGGGTCACGTGCGCGGCCTGCGCCGGCTTGCCGCCCAGGCGCCAGTTGTCCGGGCGCTCGGGCCAGACCATCCATACCTGGGTCTGCGGGGCCCACTCGGCGGGCATGTGGAAACCGTCGGCGCGGGGGGTCGAGTTGAGCGTTTTCATCGATGACCTCTAGAACAAGTTTCGAAGGGAGGGGCCCGCTACGCAAGGCCGCTCCCACAGGTCGAACGCTATCCCTGTAGGAGCGGCCTTGCGTCGCGAAAGGACCGCAAAGCGGTCCCGGCTGCTTTATGACGAACACTTATATCCGATAAATATCGACTTTAAAAGCAGGCGACGAGACCGTTTCTGCATAAGGCGCCATTGAAAATCGATAAGAATCGATTTCACAAGCCCTCACCCAGAATCCGCTCCACGCTGTCGACAAAGTAGTCCACGCTCGCCCGCGTGGTGCACATCGGCGGCTTGATCTTGAGAATGTTCAGGTAGTCGCCGGTCGGCTGCATGAAGATCCCCAGGTCGCGCAGGCGATCGCACAGGATCATGGTCTCCTCGGTCGCCGGTTCCAGCGTCTGGCGATCGCGCACCAGTTCCAGCCCCAGGTAGAACCCGGAACCATGGGCGGCGCCGGCAAGCGGATGTTTATCGACCAGCGCCTGCAGACGCGCCTTGAAATGGCGCCCCACGTCCCGCGCGTTGTCCCACAGCCCCTCGTCACGCATCACGTCCAGCACCGCGATGCCGATCCGGCAACTGACCGGGCTGCCACCGGCCGAGGAGAAGAAGTAGCCCTCGGCCTCCAGCGCCTCGGCGATTTCGCGGCGGGTGATCACCGCGCCCAACGGCTGGCCGTTGCCCATGCCTTTGGCCATGGTGATGATGTCCGGCACCACGCCCTGCTCCTCGAAGCCCCAGAAGTACTCGCCCAGGCGTCCGTAGCCAACCTGCACCTCATCGGCGATGCACACCCCGCCACGCTGGCGCACCTTGGCGTAGGCCTCGCGCAGGTAGCCCGGCGGCAGCGAGATGCCACCGGCGTTACCGTACACCGGCTCGCAGATCATGCCCGCCAGTTGGCGGCCACGGGCATCGAGGTCGGCCAGCTTGGCATCGACATCGCGCAGGTAGTCGGCGGCGCTGTCGGCACCCCGGAAGCGACCACGGAAGGTGTTCGGTGCCTCCACCGGGTGTACCCAGTCCGGTCGGGTCTCCAGGGCCTGGGGGTTGTCGGCGATCGAAGTGGAGATCGCATCGGTGGCCACCGACCAGCCATGGTAGGCCTCGAGCACGCTGAGCAGATCGCGTCCGCCACTGTAGGCCCAGGCCAGGCGGATCGCCAGGTCATTGGCCTCGGTGCCGCTGTTGACCAGGAACACCCGGTCGAAGCCTGCCGGGGCCACGTCCAGCAGGCGCTCGGAGAACTCGGCGATGGCCGCGTAGTGGAAGCGCGAGTTGGTGTTGACCAGCGACCACTGGCGCGCCGACTCGGCGACCATGCGCGGATGGCCGTGGCCGAGCACCGCGACGTTGTTGAGCATGTCCAGGTACGAACGGCCCTGCATGTCGATCAGGTAGTTGCGCCAGCCGCGTTCGATGTGCGGCGGCTGCGCGTAGTAGTGCTTCTGCGAACGGGCGAAGCTGGCATCGCGGCGGGCCAGCAGGGCCTGTGGGTCGACCAGCGGCTCGGCGTCGCAGTCCAGGCCCAGCAGCGCGCGCGGCGACGGGCACAGGGCCAGCCAGGCGGCGGCCTGGGATGGACGGGCGAAGAAAGGGGGGCGGGCCTCGCCGTCCAGGCACAGTTGCACGCTGAGGAAACCACAAGTGGCGCCCAGCGCTTGCCCCTTGCCCAGCGCCTGGCCGTTCGCTGGCGCGGCTTCCAGGCCATCGAGGTACAGGCTCCAGTGCGCGGTGCGCAGGTAGCCACGGCCATCGCCCAGGCGCTGCCAGACACCCGCCTCGGGCGCTTGCAGCGCGGTACCGGGCGGCAGGTTCAGCTCCACGCCCAGGGCGCAGGTCGCCGGTTCATCGGGCCGGTCGATGTGGGTCTGCGACAGCCGGTACTGACCGTACAGGCTGCAGGCCGGGCCGGGCTGAGCGGCGAGCAATCGCTGGTCGAAACCCGGTTGTTCCCAGTTGCCGGCTTCGCAGTGCGGGCTGAGCACGCCCAGATCGACGCGCGCGACCGGCTGCCCCGCCAGCTCCGGCACCAGCGCGGCGCAGCCAGCAAAGTCGACGGTATCCGGTGCCCGGCCCGCCGCTTGCAGGATTGCCGCCGCCATCAATGCCACGGGCACGGCGCAGGCGGTATCGAAGATCTCCCATTCATGGGCAATGTTGTCGCGGGTGTACTGGTTGCCGGGGTCGACCGCCAGTTGCTGCTCGCTGCTGAGCACCAGCACCGCGGCGCGGTTCAGCACCAGCGGCCACAAGGCGCGCAGCTCGGCGTCCTGCAGTGGGTTGATGGCGTGGTAGGCGCTGATCGCCGGCAGGATGCGCAGTGGGTCGCCTTCGGCATGGTGCAGCAGCGCGGCACAGGTCACCGACAGGTCGGCAATGCGCCAGGTACGCAGCAGGTCGCCGAAGTCGATGACGCCTTGCACCTGCCACTGGCGCTCGCCATCGCGCGCCCAGACCACGTTGTCGTCGGTGATGTCCAGGTGCACGGCTTGCAGCGGCAGCCGCTCGATCAATGGTTGCAGGCGTGCGGCGGCTGAACCTGCGACCTGCTCGACCTGAGCGCGGCGCCGCGGATCCTGCAGGACCGGCAGCAGGTGCGCGATCAGCGCCTGGGCGTGGCGGGGATCCCACTGCAAGGTGCGCTCGAGCCCCGGATGATCGAAGCCGGCCAGGGCCTGGTCGACCTTGGCGCAGAGCGCCCCGAGCTCGGCCATCAGGCGGGGCGCCATGTGCTTGAGGCGCGTGAGCGGCTGGCCATCGATATAGTCGAGCAGGCGCACACGCAGGGCCTGCCCCTCGATATCCAGCGCCAGCAGATCCTGGCCATCGCTGGCGGGGCGCACCGCAGGCACCGGCAGCCCCTGCTCGCGCAGATAGCCCAGCGCGGCATGCTGGGCTTGCAGCTCCACCTCGGCGTAGCTGGCGTGACAGGCCTTGAGCACATAGCGCGCCGCAGCGCAGTCGACGCGCCAGTTCAGGTCCTGCTGGCTACCCAGGACGTGCAAGTCGCCCTGCAGATCGTAATGCGCGCGCAGCAAGGCATGGACCCGGGCCTCGTCGAGCGACGGGGCGGGCAGGCTGGAACGCTGGATCAGGGTGGCAAGCGGCATGGCGGGGACCTCGTTTTTTTCCGTATATCGCCATCAGCCGGGACGATTGGCAAGCAGGCGACGTGCAAACACGATCGGCGTGCCTGCAAACACCTCGATCGCCAACTGTCGCATAATTGCGCCAGACCCCATTGGCGCCCCTATCGCGATGATTGCCAGACCCACACCTCCCCGCCGCCCCCGCTGGCGCAGCCTGGCCCTGTTGGCGCTGTGCCTGGCCCCACTGCTGTGGCCGCTGCATCACCTGGCCGAACGCTACTACCAGGACGAACTGGCCTCGCAGAACCGCCAGACCCTCGACCTGTACGTCGCCAACCTGCTCGGCACCCTGCACCGCTACGAAACCCTACCGCAGATCCTCGGCGACCTGCCGGCGCTGCGCGGCGTGCTGGCCGACCCGTTCAGGCTCGAGGCGGTGACCAACGCCAATCGCCTGCTCAAGGAGATCACCCGCCAGACCGGTGCAGAGGTGATGTACCTGATGGACGTCAGCGGCAACACCCTGGCCGCCTCCAACTGGGACAAGCAGGACAGCTTCGTCGGCCGCAACTTCTCCTTCCGCCCGTACTTCATCGAAGCGATGGACGGCCATCTGGGGCGTTTCTTCGGCCAGGGCACCACCTCGGCCAAGCGCGGTTACTTCTTCGCCGCCGCCGTGCACGACCGCGACAAGGTGATCGGCGTGCTGGTGGTCAAGGTCGACCTCGACCACACCGAAACCCTCTGGGGGCGCACGCCGGAACAGTTGCTGCTGACCGACCAGAACGGCGTGGTGGTGCTCACCTCGCGCCCGGATTGGCGTTTTCGCGCCACCCGCGAGCTGACCGAGGCCGAACGCCAGGCCATCGTCGCCATCCAACCCTACCCGACCCAGGCGCCGCAGCCCTTGAGCCTCAATCGCGACGCCTGGCTCACCCAGACCCGCGACATCGAGGAAACCGGCTGGCAGGTGAACATCCTCGCTCCGCGCACCCTGGTCGACCGCTCGGTGCAGACGGTCATGGCCATCGGCGGCGGCGCGCTGCTGGTGACCATGCTCCTGGCCGGCCTGGTGATGCAGCGCCGCCGCCACTACATCGACCGCATCGACTTCGAGGCTCGCGCCCGCCAGGAACTGGAGCAGCGTGTGGCCGAACGCACCGCCGACCTCGAAGGCCTCAACACGCGACTCAAGAGCGCCGTGCTCGAACGCGAGAACGCCCAGCAGGAATTGGTGCGCGCCCAGGACGAACTGGTCCAGGCCGGCAAGCTGTCGGTGCTCGGCACCATGTCGGCGAGCATCAGCCACGAGCTGAACCAGCCCCTGGCCGCCATCCGCAGCTACGCCGAGAACGCCGAGATCCTGCTCGACCATCAGCGTACCGAGGACGTGCGCGGCAACCTCAAGCTGATCGGCGAGCTGACCGGGCGCATGGCCTCGATCATCACTCACCTGCGCGCCTTCGCCCGCCGCGACCAGCACGCGCCGGAAAGCGTGGCCCTGCAACCGGCACTGGACGATGCCCTGGCGCTGCTGGCAAAGCGGCGCCGAGCGATGGCCGTGGAATTGGTGCGCGACCTGCCCGAGGCCACGCTGTGGGTGCAGGCCGGCGAGACCCGCCTGCGCCAGGTGCTGGGCAACCTGCTGGCCAACGCCCTCGACGCCCTCACCGAAAAAGCCAATCCGCGCAAGCTGTGGCTGAGTGCCGAACGCCAGGATGACTGCGTCTACCTGTACATTCGCGACAATGGTCCGGGTTTCAGCCGCCAGGCCCTGGAGCATGCCAAGGAACCGTTCTTCACCACCAAGACCCGCACCCAGGGCCTGGGGCTGGGGCTGGCCATCTGCGAAAGCCTGATGCATGCGCTGGGCGGCGAGCTGCTGCTGGGCAACCACCCGGAAGGCGGCGCGTTGCTGACCCTGCGCCTGCGCGTGGCCAAGCCCGGCGCCAACCTGCAATCTTCGGAGGACACCTCGGCATGACCGAGACACTGATCGACAGTCGCGCCCAGGTGGTCCTGGTCGATGACGACCCGCACCTGCGCCAGGCCCTGAGCCAGACCCTGGACCTGGCTGGACTCAAGGCTGTGCCCCTGGCCGACGCCCAGGGCCTGGCTGGACGCATCGAAGAGGACTGGCCTGGCGTGGTGGTCAGCGATATCCGCATGCCCGGCATCGATGGCCTGCAACTGCTGGAGCAACTGCACGCCCGCGACAGCGAGCTGCCGGTGCTGCTGATCACCGGGCATGGCGATGTGCCGCTGGCGGTGCAGGCGATGCGCGCCGGTGCCTATGATTTTCTCGAAAAACCCTTCGCCAGCGACGCCCTGCTCGACAGCGTGCGCCGTGCCCTGGCCCTGCGTCGCCTGGTGCTGGACAACCGCAGCCTGCGCCTGGCCCTGAGCGACCGCCAGCAGTTGGCCACGCGCCTGGTCGGCCAGTCACCGGGCATGCAGCGCCTTCGCGAGCAGATCGGCGCCCTGGCCGGCACCCGCGCCGATGTGCTGATCCTGGGCGAAACCGGCGCCGGCAAAGAGGTGGTGGCCCGCGCCCTGCACGATCTGTCGAGCCGCCGCGATGGCCCGTTCGTGGCGATCAACGCCGGCGCCCTGGCCGAGTCGGTGGTCGAGAGCGAACTGTTCGGCCATGAGCCCGGCGCATTCACCGGGGCGCAGAAACGCCGGATCGGCAAGTTCGAGTTCGCCAACGGCGGCACGCTGTTCCTCGACGAGATCGAGAGCATGAGCCTGGACGTGCAGGTCAAGCTGCTGCGCCTGCTGCAGGAGCGCGTGGTCGAACGACTCGGTGGCAACCAGTTGATCCCGCTGGATATCCGCATCATCGCGGCAACCAAGGAAGACCTGCGCCAGGCCGCCGACCAAGGGCGCTTTCGCGCCGACCTGTACTACCGCCTCAATGTCGCGCCGCTGCGCATCCCCGCGTTGCGCGAGCGTGGCGATGACATTCTCGTGCTGTTCCAGCATTTCGCCGACGCCGCCAGCGAACGCCACGGCCTGCCGCCCCATGGCCTGCAACCGGCGCAGCGCGCCATGCTTCTGCGCCACGACTGGCCGGGCAACGTCCGTGAGCTGCAGAACGCCGCCGAACGCTTCGCCCTGGGCCTGGAGCTGGCCCTGGACGGCCAGGCGCCCAGCGCCGCCGCTGACATCCAGATACCCACGTCAAGCGGCAACCTCAGCGAACAGGTCGAGCAGTTCGAGCGTTCGCTGATCGCCGCCGAGCTGACCCAGCCGCACAACTCGATGCGCAGCCTTGCCGAAGCGCTCGGCATCCCGCGCAAGACCCTGCACGACAAGCTGCGCAAGCACGGCCTGAGCTTCGACGGCGGTGCTGGGCACGACGACCAGGAGGACAACCGTCAATGAGCGCCGATAGCCAGTACCTGCAATCCGTACTGCACAGCGACATTCCACTGACCCGCGAGATGGGAATGGAAGTGATCGACTGGCAAGGTCGGTGCCTGCGCCTGAAACTGCCGCTGGCGCCCAACGTCAACCACAAGAGCACCATGTTCGGCGGCAGCCTGTACTGCGGCGCCGTGCTGGTGGGTTGGGGCTGGCTGCACCTGCGTTTGCGCGAGCTGGGGATCGATGACGGGCATATCGTCATCCAGGAAGGGCAGATCAGTTATCCGCTACCGGTCACGGGTACGGCGGTGGCACAGTGCCCGGCGCCGGACGAGAAGACCTGGGAGCGGTTCCTGACGATGTACCAGCGGCGCGGGCGAGCGCGGCTGACGCTGGAGACGGTGGTGAGCAACGAGGGTAGCGACGAGCCTGCTGTGAAGTTCAGCGGGCAGTACGTGTTGCATCGATGAAAGCAGGGGGCGCTTCGCGCCCCTTTCGCGACACAAGGCCGCTCCTACAGGGAAACGTGATCCCCTGTAGGAGCGGCCTTGCCGACGGTCTCAAGCCCGGATCGCACCCGCCAGCTCGACCAACGCCTTCCGCCAACCGGCAGCCTTGGGCAACGCCAGGAAAAACGGATTGAGCAACGACTCCCGTGCCGGATAGCGGAACGGCAACCCATCCAGCCCGATCACCTCGCCCCCGGCCCCTTCCAGCACGCCCTGAGCAGCTGCGGTATCCCACTGCGAGGTCGGCGCCAGGCGCGGATAGCAGTCGGCACTGCCTTCGGCCAGCAGGCAGAACTTCAGCGAGCTGCCGATGTTGGCCAGTTCCAGCTCACCCACCGCACTGCTCAGGCCGGCCAGCAGGGCCTCCTGCTGCGGGCTGGAATGGCGGCGGCTGGCAACGACGGTGAAGTTCGCCCCCGGCGGCGGCGCAGTGCGCACCTGGACCGGCTGCGCGGCACCGTCGCGCTCCACACGCCAGGCCCCGAGATCGCGGCCGCCGAAATAGCAGCGGCCATTGGTCGGCATCACCACCACGCCGAACACCACCTCGCCATTCTCGATCAGCGCGATGTTGACGGTGAACTCCTCGCTCCCGGCAATGAACTCCTTGGTGCCATCCAGCGGGTCGACCAGCCACCAGCGCTGCCAGCCTTGGCGGGTGGCCAGCGGGATCTCGCAGTCTTCCTCGGACAGCACCGGGATCTGCGGCGCCAGCGCCTGCAGGCCCTCGGCGATCACCCGGTGGGCCGCCAGGTCGGCAGCGGTCACCGGCGAATCGTCGGCCTTGCTGGTCACCGCCACATCGGCGCGCCAGAACGGCAGGATCGCCTCGCCAGCCGAGCGGGCGAGCGCCACCACGTCCTGCATCAACGGCTTATCGCTCATACGCTCAGCACCCCACGCTGGATCAGCAGGTCACGCGCCAGGTACAGCGCCGCCAGCGCCCGGCCTTCGGTGAACTGCGGGTGCATGGCCAGGGCCGAGAGTTCGCGCAGGTTGACCTTGTCGACCCGCATCGGCTCGGGCTCGTCGCCCTCCAGGCGCTCTTCATACAGATCGGTGGCCAGCACCACCTGAATCTTCTGGCTCATGTAGCCCGGCGACAGCGACAGCTCGGTCAGGTGTTCCAGCTGCCGCGCGCCGAAGCCGGCCTCTTCCTTGAGCTCGCGGTCGGCGGCGGCCAGCACGTCCTCGCCCGGCTCGATCAGGCCCTTGGGCAGGGACAGCTCGTATTCGTCGGTTCCACCGCAGTATTCCTCGACCAGCACCGCGTGCTCGGCGTCGAGCATCGCCACGACCATCACCGCGCCGTAGCCGTTGCCACGGCCGACCAATCGCTCATAGGTGCGCTCGGTGCCGTTGGCAAAGCGCAACTGCACGGCTTCGACGCGGAACAGGCGGCTGCTGGCGACGATCTCGCGGCTGAGGACGGTGGGTTTCTGGCGCATGGGGCGGCTCCTTGGCGTGAACGGGTTACTATACCGTGGCTTGCCGACTGATCGAGAGTTTCCCATGCCTGTTCTCCCCTGGTCCGCCATCGACACCGTCCTGCTGGACATGGACGGCACCCTGCTCGACCTGCACTACGACAACCGCTTCTGGCTGGAACACCTGCCCCAGCGCTACGCCGAGCTGCATGGCGTGAGCCGGGCCATGGCGGAGCTCGAGCTACGCCCGCTGTTCGAGCGCCATGCCGGCACGCTCAACTGGTACTGCCTGGACTTCTGGAGCCGCGAACTGCGCCTGCCGATCCGTGAGCTGAAGCAGGAGATCGCCGATCTCATTGCCCTCAAGCCGGATGCCGACACCTTTCTCGCGGCAGTGCGCCAGGCGGGCAAGCGCGTGGTGATGATCACCAATGCGCACCGCGATTCGCTGTCGCTGAAGCTGGAGCGGGTGGAACTGGCACCGTACTTCGAACGGCTGATCAGCTCACATGACTACGGGTACCCGAAGGAGAGCCCGCAGTTCTGGGACGCCTTGCAGGCGGATATCGGCTTCGAACCGGCGCGCAGCCTGTTCATCGACGACACCCTGGCGATCCTGCGCAGCGCGCGACGGTTCGGGGTGGGGCATCTGTTGGCGGTGCGCCAGCCGGACAGCCGGGCCGAACCGCGCGATACCCAGGAGTTCGCGGCGGTCGAGGATTATCGGGAGTTACTGGTTGGCCTGTGAGGGCCTCTTCGCGGGCAAGTCCGCTCCCACAGAATCTGCACAATCCTCGAATGTGGTGCCGTACCTGTGGGAGCGGGCTTGCCCGCGAAAGGGCCTGAACAAGCGATAAAGATCATTCAGTCGGGAATACGCAATACCTGCCCCGGATAGATCTTGTCCGGATGCTTGAGCATCGGCTTGTTCGCTTCGAAGATCTTGTTGTACTTGTTGGCGTCACCATAGACCCGCTTGGAGATGGCGCTCAAAGTGTCACCTTTCTCGACCTCGACGAACCGTGCCGCCTGGGCGATAGGCCCGGTTACGGTGATCTGGTCATCCACCGAGGCAACGCCGGCGATGTTGCCAGCGGCCAGGATGATCTTCTCCTTCTCCTCCTGGCTGGCAACCTCACCCTTGAGAATGACCTTGTCTCCCTCTACAGTGGCCGAGATGTTCGGGTTGCCCAGGCCAACGTCCTGGACGTGCTTCTTCAACTGTTCCTCGGCATTGGCGTTGCCCGGCGTCAGCAGGTCGATCAACTTCTCGCCGGCTTCCTTCACGAAACTGAACAGGCTCATGTAGCGCTCCTTCGATGGTGAATCCATGGAAGCAGGAGTCTAGGCCAGGATCGAGCAAACCGCCCCACTGCGACCAATCGACGCGCTCTATCACGGCATAGATGCTAGCGATTAGACGGCACCTGCCCAGCGGCCTAGGCTTGTGGGGTCAAACTGCCGCCGGTATTCGCTCCGATGAACAGCAAGCCCCCGGTCTGCGCGGCGTCCACGCCTCTTGCCCTGCCCGCCGCCAGCAACACCTACGACTATGTCCAGCTCGACGACGCCGCCAGCGACAGCACGCCGCTGGCCGAGGAAGTGGCCCTGGCCATCGTCTACAACGGCCTCAACCAGGCAGTGATGCTGGTCAGCCCCACCGACCTGGAAGACTTTGCCGTCGGCTTCAGCGTGGGCAGTGGCATAGTCACCGGCACCGATGAAATCTACGATGTGAAGCTGTCCGGCAGCGGCTCGGCGCTCTACGCCGACCTGGAGATCTCCAGCCGCGCCTTCTGGAACCTGAAGAACCAGCGCCGCCAGCTGGCCGGCACCAGCGGTTGCGGCCTGTGCGGCGTCGAGGCCCTGGAGCAGGCACTGCCCGAGTTGAACGTGTTGCCCGGCGCGCCCTTGCCACCGGCCGAGTGGCTCAAGGACCTGCGCCAGCGCATCGATGCCTTCCAGCCGCTGGGCCAGCATTGCGGCGCGGTGCACGCGGCGCTGTTCATGGACCGTGACGGCCAGCTGCTGCTGGGCCGTGAGGACATCGGTCGGCACAACGCCCTGGACAAGCTGATCGGCGCCCTGCTGCGCCAGCGCATCGACAGCACGGGCGGCCTGGCCATCGTCACCAGCCGCTGCAGCCTGGAGCTGATCCAGAAAGTCCTGCGCGCCGGCATCCAGACCCTGGTCAGCCTCTCCGCGCCCACGGGCCTGGCCCTGCAATGGGCGCGCAAGCACAACCTCAACCTCATCCACCTGCCCAAACACAGCGCACCGCGTGTGTTCAGCCCTGCGGCGGAGTAGCAACAGCCGTGTCCTCCTACGAAAAACTGCCAGACAACGCCCCCGCCTCCGCCCCTCGCTACAAACCCTACCCCGGCCCTGCCGGCGGCTGGGGCGCGCTGCGCAGCGTGGCCAAAGCCTGGGTCGGTAGCGACAACGCCCTGAAGAACATTCGCGCCCTGCTCAAGACCAACCAGAACGGCGGCTTCGATTGCCCCGGCTGTGCCTGGGGCGACTCGCCCGAGAGCGGCATGGTCAAGTTCTGCGAGAACGGCGCCAAGGCGGTCAACTGGGAAGCCACCAAGCGCCGCGTCGACGCGGCGTTCTTCGCCCGCTACAGCGTCAGCGCGCTGCTCCAACAGAGCGACTACTGGCTCGAATACCAAGGTCGCCTGACCGAACCGATGGTCTACGACCCGACCACCGACCGCTACCAGCCGATCGACTGGGAATCCGCGTTCGCCCTGATCGCCCGACACCTGAACGCCCTGGCCAGCCCCGACCAGGCCGAGTTCTACACCTCCGGCCGCGCCAGCAACGAGGCGGCGTACCTGTACCAGCTGTTCGTGCGCGCCTACGGCACCAACAACTTCCCCGACTGCTCGAACATGTGCCACGAGGCCAGCGGCGTGGCACTGGGCCAGAGCGTCGGCGTGGGCAAGGGCACGGTCACCTACGATGACTTCGAACACGCCGACGCGATCTTCGTCTGGGGCCAGAACCCCGGCACCAACCACCCGCGCATGCTCGATCCGCTGCGCGACGCCGTGAAGCGCGGCGCCCAGGTGGTCTGCGTCAATCCGCTCAAGGAGCGCGGCCTGGAGCGCTTCCAGCATCCGCAAAACCCGCTGGAGATGCTGACCAACACCGATCGGCCGACCAACACCGCGTTCTTCCGTCCGGCCCTGGGCGGCGACATGGCGCTGCTGCGCGGCATGGCCAAGTTCCTCCTGCAGTGGGAGCGCGAAGCCCAGGCCAACGGCGAGCCGGCGATCTTCGACCATGCCTTCATCGCCGAGCACGGCCATGGCGTGGATGAATACCTGGCGGTGGTCGATGCCACCTCGTGGCAGCAGATCCAGGCGCAATCGGGCCTGACCCTGGCCGACATCGAGTTGTCGGCACGCATGTACTGCAAGGGCAAGCGCGTGATCATGTGCTGGGCGATGGGCATCACCCAGCATCGCCACTCGGTGCCGACCATCCAGGAAATCGTCAACCTGATGCTGCTGCGCGGCAACCTCGGCGTGCCGGGCGCAGGCCTGTGCCCGGTGCGCGGGCACAGCAACGTGCAAGGCGACCGTACCATGGGCATCAACGAACGCCCGCCGGCGTTGCTGCTCGACGCCCTCGAGAAGCGCTTCGGCTTCCCGGTGCCGCGCCACAACGGCCACAACACCGTCGAGGCGATCCACGCCATGCTCGAAGGCCGGGCCAAGGTGTTCATCGGCCTGGGCGGCAACTTCGCCCAGGCCACCCCGGACACCGAACGCACCGCCCAGGCCCTGCGCAACTGCGAGCTGACCGTGCATATCAGCACCAAGCTCAACCGCAGCCACCTGATCCACGGCAAGCAGGCGCTGATCCTGCCGTGCCTGGGTCGCACCGACATCGACCAGCAGGGCGAAGGCCCGCAGGCGGTGACGGTGGAAGACTCGTTCAGCATGGTCCACGCCTCCAACGGTCAGCTCAAGCCGCTGTCCAGGCAGATGCGCTCGGAGCCCGCCGTGGTCGCCGGCATCGCCGCGGCCACCCTGGGCACGCGGCCGGTGGACTGGCACTGGCTGGTGGCCGACTACGACCGCATCCGCGCGCTGATCGCCGACACCATCCCAGGCTTTGCCGACTTCAACGCGCGCCTGCGCCTGCCCGGTGGCTTCTACCTGGGCAACAGCGCCGGCAGCCGTCAGTGGAAGACCGCCAGCGGTCGCGCCAACTTCAAGGCCAACCTGCTGCCCGACAGCTTGCTCGACGAGCGTGTGCGCGCCAGCGGCCAACTGCCGGACCTGATCATGCAGTCGATGCGCTCGCACGATCAGTACAACACCACCATCTATGGCATGGACGACCGCTACCGTGGCGTGCGCGGCCAGCGCGACGTGCTGTTCGCCAACGAGGCCGACATTGTGCGCCTGGGTTTCCAGCCTGGGCAGAAGGTCGACATCGTGTCGCTGTGGGGTGATGAACACGTGCGCCGGGTACATGGCTTCACGCTGCTGGCGTTCGACATTCCCGCCGGCCAGGCGGCGGCCTACTACCCGGAAGTGAATCCGCTGGTGCCGCTGGAGAGCATCGGCGATGGCAGCCATACGCCGACGTCGAAGTTCATCGCCATCAAGCTGGAGCGGGCGCGGGACGATGGGCGG
>NZ_JAOCDM010000100.1 GCF_029840925.1 Pseudomonas sp. GD03858 | reverse complement strand
CGCCGCCGCTTCAACTGTTGCTTCAACACGCGCAATGGCGGTGCGTAGAAGAAGCCGAACGACACGCTGCCCTGGCGCCCCTTCACCGCATGGTGCAGGCGGTGCGCCCGGTACAGGCGCTTGAGATAGCGGTTGACCGGCTTCGGCGCTCGCGGCCAGTGGCGGTGGAAGAAACCGTCATGGGCCAGCACATAGGCCAGGCCATAACCTGCCACCCCGCCGCCGACCCATTGCAGCGGCGCATGCCCGGCCTTGCCCAGCGCCACCAGCCCCGCGGCGATCAGGCCCAAGGCCAGCAGGTACAGGTCGTTGGTCTCCAGCACGCCCAGTTGCGGCTCATGGTGCGAGCGGTGCAGCCACCAGCCCCAGCCGTGCATGACGTACTTGTGGGCCAGCGTGCCGACGCCCTCCATGGCCACCAAGGTGCCGAACAGCACGGCGAGATTGAACAGCATGAGTCGATCCGGGGTTTGGCAACGAAAGGCGCAAGGGTAACATTGCCGGCAGTTCACTCGGAGGGATTTTCCATGAAGGATGTGCACGTCTCGGCCAGCGCCGGCTATACCCGTCAGTCGAGCAACTACGAGCAGGGACGGCCCGACTACCCCGTCGCCCTGCAGGGCTGGCTGCGCGACACCTTGGGCATCGACGCCGGCACCCCAGTACTCGACCTGGGCGCCGGCACCGGCAAGTTCACCCGCCTGCTCGCCGCGCTGGCTCCACGCCTGACGGCGGTGGAGCCAGTGGCCGCCATGCGCGAGCGCTTCAGCGAGCGGCTGCCCGATGTCCCGGTCCTCGAAGGCACCGCCCAGCACATCCCGCTGGCCGACGCCAGCCAGCAGGTGCTGGTCTGCGCCCAGGCTTTCCACTGGTTCGCCAACGCCGAAGCCCTGGCCGAGATGCACCGGGTGCTCGCCCCCGGTGGCCGTCTCGGGCTGATCTGGAACGTGCGCGACGAGACGGTGGACTGGGTGGCGCGGATCACCGAGATCATCACCCCCTACGAAGGCGACACCCCGCGCTTTCACACCGGCCGCTGGCGGGACGCCTTCGCTGGCGACAGGTTCAGCGCGCCGCAACTGACCACCCTGCCCCACGTGCATGAAGGCAGCCCGCAGACCGTGATCCTCGAACGCCTGCGCTCGGTCAGCTTCATCGCCGCCCTGCCCCAGGTCGAACAGGACAAGGTCATGGGCCAGCTGCAAGCCCTGATCGACCAGCATCCAGACCTGAAAGGCCGCGACCGTATCGCCTTCCCGTACCGCACCCAGGCTTATGTCTGCCAGCGCCTGGCGTAACGCAATTGTCATGATTAACGCCTTGACCCTGTGCGGGTCGAGGCGTATGGTCCGCCGCGCACTCAAGCGTTCCCTCACACAGGAGTTCCCTGCATTGGACAGTAGCCCCAGTCGATTGCGACAGGCCCACACGGCGAGCTAGTCCGGCAGCATTCCTGCCACTGTCTCGCCGCACACGGTAGACGGTGGTTTCCTTCAGCCCTTCGCGGCCGAGCACCCCTCCTTTTCCCGCCCTGCCCTGGCATGGCGCGTGGTCCTGCGCATTCCTCGTTTTCAATCGCACCGTCATCGCGCGGTGCTCACGCGGGCATTGCCCGCGCAACGGAGTTCGCTATGGATTGGAAAATCTTTCTGCTGCGCGTCAGCGTGGCCCTGCTGCTCGGTGCCCTGATCGGTGCCGAACGTCAACTGCGCCAGCGCCTGACCGGCCTGCGCACCAACGCCCTGGTCAGCACCGGCGCCTGCCTGTTCGTGCTGATGACCCAGGCGGTACCGGGCATGGCGCCCACCGACGCCTCGCGCATCGCCGCCTACGTGGTATCGGGCATCGGCTTTCTCGGCGGTGGCGTGATCATGCGCGATGGCTTCAACGTGCGCGGCCTGAACACTGCCGCGACCCTCTGGTGCACCGCCGCCGTCGGCGTGCTGTGCAGCCTCGGGCTGCTGCTGGAAGCGTCGCTGGGCAGCCTGGTGGTGCTGTGCGCCAACATCCTGCTGCGCGACCTCGCCCAGCGCCTGGATCGCCAGGACGTGCTGCCGGCCAGCGAGGTGGAGCAGCGCTACGAGGTACGCATCGTCTGCCGCGCCGAGGACGAGATCCAGGTGCGCAGCCTGATGCTGCACAGCCTCAGCGACCCGGGCCTGCGCCTGCAGTCGCTGCACAGCGAGGACCTGGCCGACCCGGCGCGCCTGGAAGTCCGCGCCGAGCTGCTCGGCACGCCGCAGGCGCCGACCCAGCTGGAGCGCCTGGTCGGCCGGGTGAGCCTGGAGAAAGGTGTCAGCGCGGTGCGCTGGCAGTTGCAGGCCCAAGGCCTGAGCGCCGACTAGAGATCGTCACGCACGTGCCGCTCGCGCAGTTCCTGGCGCTCCTTGGCCTCGACGCACAAGGTGGCGGTGGGCCGCAGCAGCAGGCGGCGCAGACCGATCGGCTCGCCGGTTTCCTCGCACCAGCCGTAATCGCCCCGGGCCAGGCGCTCCAGCGCCTGGTCGATCTTGTCCAGAAGCTTCTTTTCCCGTTCCAGCGAGCGCAGTTGCCAGTGGCGTTCTTCCTCGGCGCTGCCGATGTCGGCGGGGTCGCTGTGCACTTCCTGCTCACGCAGGGCACGGAACTCCTGCTCGATGCGGGTCTGCAACTCGCCGCGCTGGTTCAGCAGCAGGTTGCGGAAGAATTGCCGCTGGGGTTCGTTCATGTAGGCGGTGCCGGGTTGTTGCAACAGCTGTTCTTCGGTCATGGGTAAAACTCCGGAAGGTCTGGCGGCGCCTTGCGCCGCTTGCGCGGGCAAACCAGCGCCCGCGTGGGTTCGATCAACGGTCGAACATCAAGGGCAACCCCTGGCATTGTTCGCGCAGCCTGCCGCGGTGCCAGGCCAGCTGACCGGACACCACGGTGCTGCGGACCACATGGTGGAAGCCACGGTGCATGAACGGCGTCCAGCCACAGCGTGCCAGGACCGGGTCGTCGGCCACCGCCCGAGGCCTGCCCAGACGCTCGACGATGGCGAAGTCGGCCCAGTACCCCTCGCGCAAAAAGCCGCGCTCGCGAATGGCGAACAGTTCGGCCACCGCATGGCTGGTCTTGTTCACCACCTGGGCCATGCTCAGCACGCCCTCGCTGACCAGCTCCAGGGCCGCCGGCAAGGCGTGTTGCACCAGCGGCATCCCCGACGGCGCGCGGGTATAGACCCGGCGTTTTTCCTCCAGGGTGTGCGGCGCATGGTCGGTGCCGATCACATCGATGCGATCGCAGGCCAGGGCCTGGCGCAGCGCGTCGCGATCGGTACCGGTCTTGATCGCCGGGTTGCACTTGAGCAAATGGCCGAGGCTGGCGTAGTCGCTGTCATCGAACAGCAAGTGGTGCAGGCAGACTTCGGCGGTGATGTGCTTGCCGGCCACCGGCCCGGGCTCGAACAAGGCCAACTCCCGCGCGGTGGTCAGGTGCAGCACATGCAGGCGCGTGCCGAAGCGCCGGGCCAGCTCCACGGCCAGGCTCGAGGAGCGGTAGCAGGCCTCGGCATCGCGGATCAACGGGTGCGCCGCCGGAGGGATGAACTCGCCATGGCGCGCCCGCCACCCACGCTCGTTCTCGAGGATGCTCGGGGTGTGCTCGCAATGGGCCAGGACGATGGTCGGCGCGTAGATGAAGAGCTTTTCCAGGACCTGAGGATCGTCCACCAGCATGTCGCCGGTCGAGGCCCCCATGAACACCTTGATCCCGGCCACCTCGCGCGGATCGAGGGCCGCGATGATGTCGAGGTTGTCGCGGCT
The DNA here is from genome assembly GCF_029840925.1 of Pseudomonas sp. GD03858. GTDB lineage: Bacteria > Pseudomonadota > Gammaproteobacteria > Pseudomonadales > Pseudomonadaceae > Aquipseudomonas. Next base: position 17,281 of record NZ_JAOCDM010000100.1, on the reverse strand, counting down.
GACCCCGAAGTGGAAGCCGTAGTTGGCGCGCGAACTCTGCGCCGCCCGCCGCTTCTTGTCTGCCAGTGCCTCCAGGTCGAGGGTGGGCGGATTGGTGTTGGGCATGTCCATGAAACTGGTGATACCACCGACCACCGCCGCCCGCGACTCGCTGGCGATACTGCCCTTGTGCGGCGCCCCCGGCTCGCGGAAATGCACCTGGTCATCGATCATGCCCGGCAACAGCCAGGCCCCGTCGGCATCGATCTCCAGCGCGGCCCTGGCATTGTCGATGCCGCCGATCCGCTCGATGCGCCCATGGCGCACCAGCAGATCGGCCTCGAACTCACGCCCTTCATTGACCAGCCGCGCGTTGCGCACCAGTAGCGTGTCCATGCTCAGAACTCGTTCTGCAGGGCCTTGTAGCCCTGGACCAGATCGATATTGGTGCGTGCCACGTCCTCGGAGAACTCCGACGCCGACACGCTGACCGGCGGATAGCGATCCAGGTCGGTATGCGGGCCGATGTGCTCGGTGGGCGGCACGTAGAAGCGCGGCGGCAGGTCGCGACCATCGACCACCGAGTTGTGCCGCACCACGCTGCCATCGCCGACCTTGCAGTTGAACAGCACGCTGTTGAAACCGATAAACACCCGATCGCCGACCTCGCACGGGCCATGCACGATGGAGCGGTGGGCGATGGAGCTGTACTGGCCGATGCGCACCGCCGCGCCGGACTTGGAGTGGATCACCACGCCATCCTGGATATTGGAGTTGGCGCCGATGACGATCGGCTGCATGTCGCCGCTGGCATCCACTTCGTCGGCGCGGATGACCGCGTAGGGACCGACGAACACATTGTCCTGGATGATCACCTTGCCGCAGATGATGGCGGTGTGGTCGATATAGGCCGACTCGGCGATTTGCGGGAGGTGGCCGGAAGGGTTTCTGCGGATCACGGTGGCGCCCTGAGCTGGAGGAGATCCACAAGTGTTACGTTATAACACTAACATTGCAACACCTCTGCGCGCCGTTCTGGCACACTCCTTCCTCCGGCGAAGCAAGCCCGCTCTCACAGGTGCCCTGCCAATCATGTGTATCCGCCCCACCCTCAGCGGCGATGTCGTGCTGCTCCCCGCCATCGAGCGCTCCGCCGCCCAGGCTTTCAGGTCACTGCCGCGCCTTGCCTGGTTGGCCGACAGCGAGGTGATGGACCCGGCAACGCACCAGGCCTTCATCAGCGAAGGTTGCAGCTGGGTGGCTGTGGACGCTCAGGACCGGCCAGTGGGCTTCCTGTGCGCCACCGTCACCGACACCGCCCTGCATATCCAGGAACTGTCCGTCGCGCAGGACGCCCAGGGCCAGGGCCTGGGCAGGCGCCTGCTCGACCAGGCAAGGCAGGCCGCCCAACAGCATGGCTTGCGCTGGCTGACCCTGACCACCTTCGCCGATGTGCCATGGAATGCCCCGTTCTATGAGCGCTATGGCTTCGAACGCCTCGCGGCCGGACAGTTGGATGACCGCCTGCTGGCCATCATCGCCAGCGAGCAGGCCCATGGCCTGACCGAGCGTTGTGCCATGCGCCTGCCCATCGCCCCTTTCAGAAGCGCTCCGGCACCTGCTTGAACGGATAAGGCTGGGCCTTGTACTTGCCGATCTTGCCGCGCTTGGGCAGCGCGACCTTGTGCGCGTCGCTGAGGTCCTTGTAGGGAATCTGCTGCAACAGGTGACTGATGATGTTCAGTCGCGCCTTGCGCTTGTCGTCCGAATGGGCCATGAACCAAGGCGCCCAGGACGAATCGGAGGCCGCGAACATGTCGTCGCGGGCACGGGTGTAATCGTCCCAGCGGTTGTAGGACTTGACGTCCATGGGTGACAGCTTCCATAGCTTGCGCCCATCGTTGATGCGGTCCTGCAGGCGGCGGGCCTGCTCCTCGGGGCTGACCTCGAGCCAGTACTTGACGAGGATGATCCCCGACTCGACCATCATCCGCTCGAACATCGGCACCACGGTCAGGAACTTGTGGGCCTGCTCGTCGGTACAAAAGCCCATCACCCGCTCGACCCCGGCGCGGTTGTACCAGCTGCGGTCGAAGATCACCACTTCGCCCGCCGCCGGCAGGTGGGTGAGATAGCGCTGGGCGTACATCTGGGTCTTCTCGCGTTCGGTGGGTGCTGGCAACGCGACCACGCGAAACACCCGCGGGCTCACGCGCTCGGTGATGGCCTTGATGGTGCCGCCCTTGCCGGCGCCGTCGCGCCCCTCGAAGACGATGCACACCTTCAGGCCCTTCTCCACCACCCATTGCTGAAGCTTGACCAGCTCCACATGCAGGCGCCTGAGCTGCGCCTCGTAGGTCTTGCGCCCGAGTTTCTCCAATGCCTTGCCCGCAGGTTTCTTGCCAGCCGCCTTGGCCATCGCCAATTCCTCTCCGTGCATGCCCCGGCCACGCCAGGGCGGATCAGAGCAGTATGGATGAGCCCCGGCAACTTGCCGGGCCGCCATCCGCCGACATGTCGTCTTGCCACGATTGCAGCCGCTCTGGCCCGCAGGTTCTAATCCCGTTGCACCGCGCTCGGCCCGGTGCGCGAACCAGTACTTGGCCACACAAGGAAGCTTTACGATGAACAGGACGCTCGTTGCGCCAGCCGTGCTGCTGGCGACCCTGCTCGGCTGCTCCGACAATCGCCAGCCCAGCGACGCCGAATTGCGCCAGGCCGCCCAGGCCTACCTCGACACCCAGTACCCGCACTGTTTCGTGATCAGCCCCTTCCCCACCCGCACCCGCGATTTCGACCTGCAGGGCACCAACCAGGCCTTGCACGCGCTGGCCCAGGTCGGGGTGGTCAGCGAGCGCGAGGTCGGCCGCACCGAAGTACCGCAACGCCTGTGGCAACCGGCACGTACCGATATCTACTACGCCTACGACCTGACCGACGAGGGCCGCCGCTACTTCAAGGCCGACGCCCACCGGACCAAGAACGGCGGCACCGTCGGCGGACTCTGTCTGGGCAAGGCCCAAGTCACCAGCGTGACGGGCTTCAACGAGCCGACGGAGCACGGCGGTCGCCGCCAGGCGCAGGTGACCTACCGCTATCGGGTCGCCGAGCTGCCGGGCTGGACCGGCGAGGCCACGGTGCAGGCCAGCATCCCGGGGCTGGGGCTGGCCGTCGCCAGCGCCACCCAGCCGATCGAGGAAACCCGTGCCATGGTCCTCACCGAGCACGGCTGGACACACGAGCAGATGCTCCTCCGCTGAGTGGTCACTCAGTTAATCCTGGGGAAATCCGCACCGCGCATGCTGGCCTCGACCCGGCCGCCCCGCGGCCGCCTTTCCAGGTTAGATGAGAGAGACCTCAGTGATGAAGACCATCGCCTACGCCGCGGCCCTGCTGGCCGCGATCTCGGCCACCTCGGCCTTCGCCGAAGGTGGCGCCGACCGCCTCAGGGAGCGCAGCGAGCAATGGGCGCTGCAGCGTCAGCAGATGGCCGAGCGCCTCGCTGCAAGCGACCAGCAGCGCCCCGCCACGGCCCAGCAGACGGACGCCGTCCACGCCAAGCCCTCCTGCTGACCGGCCCAGCCCCCCGTGGCTTGCCCTGCGGCCTCTCGTCGCAGGCTGCTACCCCTTGGCAAATCCTGCACAGTCCGTAAAATTCCGCCTCCTTTTCGCCCGTCGCCCTACCCGGTGGCAACCGCCCGCAAGGAACGCGTCCGCGCCTCACCACATCGCGCATGTGCCACAGGCTCAACCGCCCCCGCCCGGCCTTCGCACAACAGGCCCCGCGGTTGAATCTTGCCAAGGTCGCACATCCCGCGGCGCACGCCCGAGAAGGCGCATATCGGCGTTTTCCAACCTTGAGGTACGTATGTCTCCGCGTTTGCTGGCGATGGCGCTGGCACCCCTGCTCAGCCTGTTCATCATTGCCCTGGGCAATGGCTTCCTGTCTTCCCTGACCACCCTGCGCCTGGGCGCGGCCGGAGAATCGGCCACCACCATCGGCATCGTCTCGTCGGCCTATTTCATCGGCCTGACCCTCGGCGCGGTGTTCAACGACCGGCTGATCCTGCGCATCGGCCATATCCGCGCCTACAGCAGCTTCGCCGCGCTGATCGGCGCGACCATCCTTTTGCAGGGGCTGTTCTACGACACCACCTGGTGGGCGGTGCTGCGCCTGATCAACGGCTGGGCCGCGGTGGGCGTGTTCCTGGTCATCGAAAGCTGGCTGTTGCTGGCCGGCGACGCCAAGATACGCGGCCGCCTGCTGGCGCTGTACATGATCGCCTTCTATGGCGCCGGGGTCATCGCCCAGGCCGCGCTGGGCGAGATCACGGGCCTGGGCGAAAGCGCGCCGTTCATGCTGGCGGGCATGCTCGCCACGCTGTCGGTGCTGCCGATCGTGATCCTGCCACGGGTGTCGCCGCTACTGGATCAGGTCGAACCCCTCAAGCCCCGCCAGCTGCTGGGCGTGGCGCCCACCGGCCTGGTCGGCTGTTTCGGCTCGGGCGTGGCCATCGCCGGGATCTACGCCCTGTTGCCGCTGTACCTGCAGCGCATCGGCCTGGACGTGGGCGAAGTCGGCACCATGATGGCCTGGGTGATCCTCGGCGCCATGCTGCTGCAATACCCGGTGGGGCGCTGGTCGGACCGCAAGGACCGCCAGGACGTGCTGATCGCCCTGGCCACGCTGTGCACCGTGCTGTCGCTGCTGATCGTGCTGTTGCCAGCCGACACGGCCCTGCTGCCGGCCCTGCTGTTCCTGCTCGGGGGCGGCGTGTTCGCGCTGTACCCGGTGGCGGTCAGCAGCGCCGCCGATCGTGCCCCGGCCGATGCCCTGGTACCGATGATCCAGGGGCTGTTGCTGATCAACTCGCTGGGCTCGGCCATGGCGCCGCTGGCCATTTCGCCCATGATGACGTCGTACGGCGAGGTCGGGCTGTTCTGGGCGTTCGCCGCGATCAACCTGGCCATGGTCGGCTTCTTCCTGTGGCGCCGTGGCAAGCGGCCAGCGCCGGAGCACCCGGCGCCGTTCGCGCCCACCGCGACGTTCTCGCCCACCGGCGCGGAGCTGCGCGTGACCGAGGACCTGATGCACGCGGCGCAGGAACATCCGACGCTGGACGCAATGGACGGCGCGTCGGTGCAACAGGCGCCCCGCACGGACGCCAACTGACCGCCACGGGGCCGCAAGGCCCCTGTGCATACCGCCCGTCACCCGGCGGGCACCCTTGCCTCTGTGCAAAGGCCAAAGCCATGACAGTCCAGCCGACAGGAGACTCACCATGGCCCGCAACCGCCCTCTCGTCCTGCTGCTTGCCCTGATCCTTGGCAGCGCCTCCACCGCCAGCCTGGCCGCCACCGACATGAATGATGGCCGCGCGCGCAGCGAACACGCGTCGGGCGATCACCCCAAGGGCAAGACCGCCGATGACGGCAGCAAGGACAACGACAGCAGCGACTCCGATGCCGCCGACGGCGCCGCCGGTGGCTCCAACAGCACGGGCGAAGCCACCGGCAGCGGGGCTGGCGCGTCAGGTGGAACAGCCGAAGACCAGGACAGCCGCTGAGGCGCCGCGCAGCTTGAGTCTGTGGGAGCGCGCCAGATTCTAAAAATTGCGCAAGACAGTTGCTCCCACAGGGAATCTGGCTAGACGGCTGCTCCCACGGGTGTCACCGCCAGTAGCGGGGCTCATCCGCCACTCGCTGATGCTCGGCGAACAGCAACGGCAGCTGCTCCTTGAGGAAATCCAGCCAGGTACGCACCTTGGCATCCAGGTAATGCCGCGACGGGTAGATCGCATAGATCTCCCGCTGACGCAGCCGGTGCGGCGCCAACAGCCGGCACAGCCGCCCATCCTCCATCGCCTGGCTCGCCGAGTAGTAAGGCAGCAGGCCCACGCCCATGCCCAGCTCGGTGGCCCTGAGCATGGCGTCGGCGACATTGGTGAGGAAGGTGTCCTGAGGCACGATCACGCAACTGTCGGGACTGCCCTCGAACGACCAGTCTTCCTCGAACAGCGGATCGACCGTGCGCAGGCAGACATGCTCGTGCAGGTCCTGCGGCTGCCTTGGCACACCGTGGCGGGCGAGGTAATCGGGAGACGCGCAGAGAATGCTGTGGATGCTGCCCAATGGTATGGCGATCAGTTGCGAGTCCGGCAAGCCCTGGCCGATGGCAATCACCACATCATGCCCTTCGGCCAGCGGATCGGGGTTGCGCTGCGACAGCGTCAGCTCCATCACCACCTCGGGGCACGTGGCGTTGTAGCGCGCCACCAGCGGCATCATCAGCAGGCCCAGGCCATGGGTGCAGTGAATACGCAAGTGGCCACGTGGCGTGAGGTGCGCGCCACGGGCTTCATCCATGGCCTCCTCGGTGAGCAGCATGATCTGCCGCGTGCGCTCGAGAAAGCGCTCGCCCGCCTCGCTCATGCGCAGACGTCGGGTGGTGCGGTGCAGCAGGCGCGTCTGCAGCTGGTTTTCCAGTTCGGCGACGATCCGCGACACCTGCGCCGCGGAAATATCCAGGGCCTGGGCGGCGGCGGCGAAGCTGCCGCACTCCACTACCCGGGCGAAGGTGCGCATCGCATGCAGCATATCCATAGGGCTGGCGCTCTCATTCATTCATGCATTAGAAGCAGGAATCTATCACGGAATAGCCCATTTATTGTGAAACACAAATGAATGGATCATTAGGCATTCCCGCAAAACAAGGAGCCTGTCATGAAACGTTCGCTTGCCCTCGTCGCCCTCTGCGGCGCTCTTGCCTCCTTCACCGCCTTCGCCGACACCAGCGCCGGCAGCTCGGCAGCCACGCACTACGAGTACGGCATGCCGCTGGACATCGCCAAAGTCATCTCCATCACCCCAGCCAGCAATGACGCCGACTGCCAGGTGGGTACCGCGCACATGGTTTACGTCGACCGCCAGGGTCAGACTCGCGAGGTCGACTACCGCCAGATGGGCAACTGCTCGCAACTGTAACGGCCGGGAAAAATACCAGCCAACTTGCTGAAAGTGCATTTGCCAGCCCCACGCACCGTCGCATGATCTTCCGGGACAACAACAAGAACGGCCCGGACCATGAACACGATCGACACCCGCGTCGCCACGCCCTCCGATGTCTCGCGCAGCACCCATTCACGCGTCACCTGGCGGCTGATGCCGCTGCTGCTGGTGTGCTACCTGTTCGCCCACCTCGACCGCATCAACATCGGCTTCGCCAAGATGCAGATGAGCGCCGACCTGGGTTTTTCCGACACCATCTACGGCCTGGGCGCCGGGCTGTTCTTCGTCGCCTATGCGCTGTTCGGCGTGCCCAGCAACCTGGCCCTGGAGCGGGTCGGCCCGCGGCGCTGGATCGCCACCCTGATGGTGGTCTGGGGCCTGCTGTCCACCGGCATGATGTGGGTGCAGGACGCGGCGGGGTTCTATGCCCTGCGCTTTCTGCTGGGGGTGGCCGAAGCCGGTTTCTTCCCCGGCATCCTCGTGGTGCTCAACCGCTGGTACCCGGCCCGGCGTCGGGCGCAGATCACCGCGCTGTTCGCCATCGCCGTACCATTGGCCGGGGTCGTGGGCGGGCCGCTGTCCGGCGGGATCCTGCAGGCGTTCCACGACTTTGGTGGGCTGCGGGGCTGGCAATGGATGTTCCTGATCGAAGGGCTGCCGGTGGTGCTGCTGGGGCTGGTGGTGCTCAAGGCTCTGCCGGACAGCTTCGAACAGGTTGCCTGGCTCGATGCCGAACAGAAGCGCGCGTTGCGTGAGGAAATAGCTGGCGAGGAACGGCGCAAACCCATCAGTTCGATACGCGGCCTGCTCGGCGATCGGCAGGTATGGCTGCTGGTGGCGGTGTACTTCGCGGTGATGCTGGCGGTCAACACCCTGGCATTCTGGATGCCGACCCTGATCCATGCCGCCGGGATCGACAGCGACGGCCAGGTCGGCCTGCTCAGCGCCATTCCGTACCTGGCCGGGTGCCTGTTCATGCTCGGTTGCGGACGCTCTTCCGACCGTCACCGCGAACGCCGCTGGCACCTGTGCGTCCCGCTATTGATGGCGGCCGCTGGCATCGCCCTGGCGGGCGTGGCGCCTGGCGATGCGCTGCTGGTGATGGCTGGTCTGGTGCTCGCTGGCATGGGCGCCAGCGCCGCCCTGCCGATGTTCTGGCAGCTGCCACCGGCATTCCTGGCCGGCAGCGCCCAGGCGGCCGGTATCGCCATGATCAGCTCGTTCGGCAGCATCGCCTCGTTCCTGGCGCCCTACCTGATCGGCTGGATGCGCGACACCGCCGCCAGCCCGGGGCTGGCCCTGCAAGTGCTGGCGCTGGCCATCGTGCTGGGTGGCCTGCTGGTGCTCAAGGTACCGGCCGCGGTGGCCAATCCCCGCTAGTATGGTGTTTTGCAAATACGACCAATAACTCGCGAGCGATTTTTGCGCTCAGGCAAGGCGTCGCGACGAGTCGTAGCCCAGCTACGGCGAGGAGCGACAACGCCGCATGAGCGCAAAAAGCGCCGCGAGTTATGGTCGTTATTTGTGAAACACCACACTAGGGGCTTGTGGAATACCTGTGGGAGCGGGCTTGCCCGCGAAAGGGCCGGCACAGGCTAACGAAAACCGTCTCCCCAATGGCCATAGGCCCCCGCCATGCATGCTGGTATGATGCGCGGCTTTTTTCCGCCCCACACAAAACCATGGCACCCGGTATGGTCTGTGCTTTGCTGTTGGGGTCGATACATTCACGGCGCGAGGGCGCCCTGGGAGCAGGCATGCTGGAAAGGCTGTTTCAACTGAAAGCACACAACACCAACGTGCGCACCGAGATTCTCGCGGGCGTCACCACCTTCCTGGCCATGGCCTACATCCTGTTCGTCAACCCGAGCATCCTCGGCGAGACCGGCATGGACAAGGGGGCGCTGTTCGTCGCCACCTGCCTTGCCGCGGCCATCGGCTCGGTGACCATGGGCATCATCGCCAACTACCCGATCGCCCTGGCGCCGGGCATGGGCCTGAACGCCTTCTTCACCTACACCGTGGTCCTGCACATGGGCCACACCTGGCAGGTGGCCCTGGGCGCGGTGTTCCTTTCCGCCGTGCTGTTCTTCCTGCTGTCGATCTTCCGCATCCGCGAGTGGATCGTGAACAGCATCCCGCTGCCGCTGCGCTCGGCCATCGCCGCTGGCATCGGCCTGTTCCTGGCGCTGATCGCCCTGCATAACGCCGGCATCGTCGTCGATAACCAGGCCACCCTGGTTGGCCTGGGCGACCTCGCGAAGCCAGCGCCGGTCCTCGCCACCCTGGGCTTCTTCCTGATCGTCGCGCTCGAAGCGATGAAAGTACGCGGCGCGGTGCTGATCGGCATCCTCGCCGTGACCGTGGCCTCGATCGCCATGGGTGTCACCCCGTTCGGCGGAGTGGTGTCGATGCCGCCGTCGCTGGCCCCGACCTTCCTGCAACTGGACATCAAGGGCGCGCTGGACGTCGGCCTGATCAGCGTGATCTTCGCCTTCCTGTTCGTCGACCTGTTCGACAACTCCGGCACCCTGATCGGCGTGGCCAAGCGCGCCGGCCTGATGGGCAAGGACGGGCACATGCCGAAGATGGGCCGCGCCCTGATCGCCGACAGCACCGCCGCCATGGCCGGCTCCCTGCTCGGCACCTCGACCACCACCAGCTACATCGAGTCCGCCGCCGGCGTCAGCGCTGGCGGGCGCACCGGCCTCACCGCCATCGTGGTGGCGGTGCTGTTCCTGCTGGCCCTGTTCTTCGCCCCGCTGGCCGGCAGCGTGCCGGCCTTCGCCACCGCCCCGGCGCTGCTGTTCGTCGCCGTGCTGATGGCTTCGGGCCTGGCCGAGATCAACTGGGACGACGTCACCGAAGCCGCGCCGGTGGTGGTGACCGCCCTGGCCATGCCGCTGACCTACTCGATCGCCAACGGCATCGCCTTCGGCTTCATCGCCTGGACCGCCATCAAGCTGATCTCCGGTCGTCGCCACGACCTGAACCCGGCGCTGGTGATCCTGTCCATCCTGTTCGTCATCAAACTGGGCTGGTTCCCCGCATGAGCGCCGTCTTCGACCCCACCCAGTACGATGCGCAACTGGCGGCCAAGGCCGCCCGCCTGGGCGAACTGCTGGCACCGTTCGACGCGCCGGAGCCGGCGGTGTTCGACTCGCCCCGCGAACACTATCGCCTGCGCGCCGAATTCCGCCTGTGGCGCGAGGACGGCCAGCGCCACTATGCGATGTTCGCCCCGGGCGAGAAGCACAAGGCGATCCTGATCGACGATTTCCCCATCGCCAGCCAGCGCATCAATGAACTGATGCCGCGCCTGAAGGCCGCCTGGCAAGCCAGCGAAGCGTTGAACAACCGCCTGTTCCAGGTGGAGTTCCTGACCACCCTGGCCGGCGATGCCATGGTCACCCTGTGCTACCACCGTCCGCTGGACGAGGCCTGGGAAACGGCCGCGCAGCAGCTGGCCAGCGACCTCGGCGTCAGCGTGATCGGTCGCTCGAAAGGCAAGCGCGTGGTGATCGGCCGCGACTACGCGGTGGAAAAACTCGACATCGCCGGACGCACCTTCAGCTACCGCCAGCCCGAAGGCGCCTTCACCCAGCCCAACGGCGCGGTGAACCAGAAGATGCTCGGCTGGGCCTTCGAGGCCATGGGCGAGCGTGCGGACGACCTGCTGGAGCTGTACTGCGGCAACGGCAACTTCACCCTGCCGCTGGCCACCCGCGCGCGCCAGGCGCTGGCCACCGAAATCAGCAAGACCTCGGTCAACGCCGCGCTGCACAACCTCGACGAGAACGGCGTGGACAACGTGCGCCTGGTGCGTCTGTCGGCCGAGGAACTGACCCAGGCCCTGAACGGGGTCCGCCCGTTCCGCCGCCTGGAAGGCATCGACCTGAAAAGCTACGACTTCGGCACGGTGTTCGTCGACCCGCCACGCGCCGGCATGGACCCGGATACCTGCGAGCTGACTCGCCGCTTCGAGCGCATCCTGTACATCTCCTGCAACCCCGAGACCCTGGCGCAGAACATCGCCCAGCTGCACGATAGCCACCGTATCGAACGCTGCGCCCTGTTCGACCAGTTCCCCTACACCCACCACATGGAAAGCGGGGTACTGCTGGTGCGGCGCTGACTCGCACCAGGGCGGGGCCGCCATGGCCCCGCCACTCGCCATCAGGAGCGATGTACCGATGGATCAGTTGAGCGCCATGCACACCTTCCGCCGGGTCGTCGACCTCGGCAGTTTCAGCGCAGCGGCCAGCCAGGCAGGCATTTCCCATACCGTGCTGTCGCGCCAGGTGAAGAACCTCGAGCGCCATCTCGGCACCCAGTTGCTCAACCGCACGACCCGCCGCCTGCAACTGACCGAGGCCGGCGCGCTGTTCTACCGCCATTGCGTGCAGATCCTCGAGCAGATGCAGGCGATGACCCTGGAGTTGTCCGAGCACCAGCGGCAACCCACCGGTACCTTGCGCCTGGGCGTGGCCACTGCGTTCGGCGAACTGGAGCTAGGGCGCTGGTTGCCGGATTTCGTGCAACGCCACGAACAGCTGCAGATCGAGTTGCATTGCAGTGACCGCTTCATCGATCTGCTCGAAGAAGACATCGACGTCTGCCTGAGGGTTACCGACCACTTACCCGACTCCAGCCTGGTCGCACGCCAGTTGGCGGTCAGCGAAGTGGTGCTGGTGTCCGCCCCCGGGTACCTGGAACGGCACGGCGTCCCAGCCACCCCCGATGAGCTCGCCACCCACCCACTGCTTGGCTTCAACCAACTGCTGCATCCACAACGACTCCAGCTCACCGGCCCCGGTGGCGAGCGGCAAGACGTACTGATGCCCCGGCGCCTGAGTGCCAACTCGCCCATCGCCCTGCGCGCGGCAGCCATTGGTGGGCTTGGCATCGCCAGCTTCGATCGGTTCATCGTCCACGATGCCCTGCGCGACGGGCGCCTGGTGCCCGTGCTGAAGGAGTGGACCCTGCCGTCACGCACCCTTTACGCCGTCTACCCGCAAAGCCGCTACCTCGCGCCCAAGGTGCGGGCATTGCTCGACTATGCGCAGGCTTACTATGCCGAGCCACGCTGGCTGAGCTGATATGTGCTTTTTATGCACAGGTCATGGCTTACACATGGCGTATTTGTGCACGATGTGAACGTTTAACCTTCGCCGCACAGTCAATTGGCGAAGGAGCCTCCCCCATGAAAGCACTGCACGCGATGTTCGCCGGCCTGACGATGGCCGCGCTTGCCACCACCGCCAACGCCACTGGCGAGAAGCTGGTCTCGGTTCCGGACAGCACCACCCTGCAATGGCAGGCCGTAAGCGGCACCCAAGGCGCCGTCAGCTACGCCAATGTCGAAGGCGACCTGTTCGGCAATGGCCCGTACTCGGCCTACGTGAAATTCCGCAAAGGCACCGACAACGGCCTGCACACCCACAGCCAGACGCTGCCGACCGTGGTGCTGAGCGGCACCTTCTATGCGGTGATCGATGGCAAGCGAGTGGAATATCCGGCCGGTTCCTACTACAAGCTGCCGGCGAACCTGGTGCATGAAAGTGGTTGCACGGCGGCTGCCGACTGCCTGCTGTTCCAGTACCAGGCGGACGCCTTCGACCTGAACCCGGTCAAGGGCTGAGCTGACCTCCTCTCTTCACCCCTTCGCGGGCAAGCCCGCTCCCACAAGTAGCAGTCCTGTGGGAGCGGGCTTGCCCGCAAAGGGGCTCCATTGGTTCAACCGCCGGGTATTGGACTCGATCAGAAGTCGAAGAACACCGTCTCCCCTTCCCCCTGAATACGGATATCGAAGCGATACGCCGTCTTCCCCTCCACTTCACAGCGCCTGGCGATCAGCGTCTCGCGTCGCTGTGGCTGTTCGATCAGGTTGAGCACCGGGCACTTGGCATTCGCCTCGCCCTCGTCATCGAAGTACAGCCGCGTATGCAGGTGGATGTTGATCCCTCGGGCAAACAGACTGATGTTGATGTGCGGCGCCATCGGCACGCCCGCGGCATTGTTCACCACGCCAGGCTTGACCGTATGCAGGGTCCACTCGCCGGCATCGAAGGTGGTGGCGGTGCGACCGAAGCTGTTGAACGCGTTCTCGAGGTTGTACTCATCCTGATACAGGCCGTTGGCATCGGCCTGCCAGACCTCCAGGAACGAGTCGCGCACCAGGTGCCCATTGCCGTCGTAGACCTGGCCGACAAGCAGGATGTGCTCGCCCGGCGCGTCGGGCATGGCCAGTCGATTCCAGATTTCCTGGTCGCGGGTCGGGTTGCCGGCCGCCTCCAGGGCGAGGCCGATGTGCACGTAAGGGCCGGCGGTCTGCGAAGGCGTTTCCGGCAGCAGTTCGATAGGCATGACGGGCCTCCTCAGCGGTTTTCGAAGTGGGTCTGGCGTTGGCCGCGCAGCACGATGTCGAAGCGGTAGGCCAGGCAATCCATCGGGTTCGCGTGGCTCATGTCGAGCTTGGCGATCAACCGTTGCACGGCCTCGGGGTTGGCGATCGACTTGACGATCGGGCACAGCGGAATCAGCGGGTCTCCCTCGAAATACAGCTGGGTGATCAGCTTGGTCGCGATCGACGGGCCGCTGATGGAGAAGTGGATATGTGCCGGGCGCCAGTCGTTGGGGCCATTGCGCCAAGGGTACGGTCCGGGCTTGATGGTGCGGAAGCTGTAGTAGCCGTCGCGGTCGGTGAGGCAGCGGCCGACACCGCCGAAGTTCGGATCCAGTGGCGCCAGGTAGCGGTCGTTCTTGTGCCGGTAACGACCACCGGCATTGGCCTGCCACATCTCCACCAAAGTGTTGGGCACGGGTTTGCCGTACTGGTCGACGACCCGGCCGGCGACGATGATGCGCTCACCGATCGGCAAGCCGCCATGGTTGAAATTGAGCAGCAGGTCATGATCATGCTCGGCGAAGCGCAGATGGGAAAAGTCCGGGCCGGTACTTTCGCTGATCGATTGCGGGATGCTGACCAACGCCTGGCGCGGTGAACGCGCCACCGAGGTCTTGTAGTCGGGGGTGAAAGCCTTGGGGTGCCAGTTGCGATCACGGATCACGAAGCGGCTGGTGTCCTGGGCAGGCATGCCGGTTTCCTCTCTTGGATTTATGGCTTGCAGTTTCCGGCAGGTCCGCTGGGATGAATATTGAAATCGACGGTCACAGGCATAACCATTTGGTTATGTTTCAGCGAGCAGGCGACGGTCTGTGCGACGCTGAACTAATCTTTGACTTCATGTTTCACAAACCGGAGAGCTCTACATGGAATGGCGAAAAGGCCGACGCAGCGACAACGTGGTCGATGCCCGCGGCGAAGGGGGCGGCGGCGGTGGCATGCGCTTCGGCGGCGGCAAGGGCCTGGGGCTGGGCGCCATCCTGCTGATCGTCGGCATTGGCTGGCTCACCGGACAGGACCCGCTGCAGATCCTCGGCCAGCTGGCCGGGCAGATGGAGCAGCAGCAAACGGCCCCAGCCAATGTCGGCAGCAAGGCACCACCGGCCAACGACGAACAGGCCGAATTCGTCGCCTCGATCCTGGGCGACACCGAGGACACCTGGAAGGCGCTGTTCGCCCAGGCCGGCAAGCAGTACCGCGATCCCAAGCTGGTGCTGTTCAGCGGCCAGGTCAGCTCCGCCTGCGGCTTCGCCTCGTCGGCGGTAGGACCGTTCTATTGCCCGGGCGATCAGCGCGTGTACCTGGACATGACGTTCTTTCGGGAAATGGAAACCCGCTTCAAGGCTGCCGGCGACTTCGCCCAGGCCTACGTGATCGCCCACGAGATCGGCCACCATGTACAGACCCTGCTCGGCGTCTCGGCCAAGGTCGACGCGGCGCGCCGCAATGGTCAGCGCATGGAGGGCGACAATGGTCTGCTGGTACGTCAGGAGCTGCAGGCCGACTGCTTGGCCGGAGTGTGGGCCTACCAGGCGCAAAAACGCTTGAACTGGCTGGAGCCGGGAGATGTGGAGGAGGCGCTGAACGCCGCCAACGCCATCGGCGATGACCGGCTGCAGCAACAGGGCCAGGGCCGCGTAGTGCCCGACTCGTTCACCCATGGCACCTCGCAGCAGCGGGTACGCTGGTTCAAGGCCGGGTTCTCCAGTGGCGATGTCAACCAGTGCGACACGTTCAGCGCGCGTAGCCTCTGAGATTTCCAGGTCGCTTCACGCCCGATTCGCGGACAAGCCCGCGAATGGGCGGCGAAGCGCCCTTGCCACCTCTAAAAAGCAAACGTTTTCAGTAGCTTACAAATTTGCTGAAAAAGCGTTTCAGCTTCTCCCGGTCTTGCCGATAAGTCCTACACAAATCTGCGGGCCCTCTGACAAAAACAACGCCCAGCGATTGAGATCAAGTGAGCGAAATCATTTTCTGGGAGAGCGTGCATGAACAGCTGGTTCGCCAATATCAGCGTCAACCTCAAACTCGGCCTGGGCTTCGGCCTGGTGCTGGTACTGACCGGGCTTCTGGCCCTGACCGGCTGGACCAGCCTGGGCAGCCTGATCAACCGCAGCAACTGGATGAGCGACATCACCCAGCTCAACAGCGACCTGACCAACCTGCGCGTCGCCCGTTTGCAGTGGATGCTGACCAATGGCGACGACGCCTCGGCGGCCAATGTCCAGGCCAAGCTCGACGCCTTCGGCAACCAGCAGCAGCACCTGCTCAACACCTTCAAGAGCCCGGAGAACCTCAAGCTGCTGCGCGAGCAGGGCCAGAGCATCGGTGAATACCGAGTTTCGCTGGAGAAAATGCGCCAGGGCTACAAGGCCACCCTCGCCGCCCGCGAATCGATGAACCAGGCCGCCGCCCGCGCCAACGACGCCATCGAAGCGATCAGCAGCGCCGTGCTGTCGGGTACCGATAGCGACGCCAACCGCCTGGCCCAGTACCTGCTGATCAGCAAGGCCAAGCAGCAACTGGTACAGGTGCGCCTGGACGTGCGCAGCTACATCGCCGACCTGACCAGCGAGGCCGAACAGGCCGCCCTGCGCCAGCTGGAGAACGCCCTGGGCGAGATCGACAGCCTCAAGCGCCAGCTGCCGACTGAGGCCTCGCGTATCCAGCAATTCGAAAGCGCCGTGATGGCCTACCGCGACGCCGTGCGCCAGTTCCGCGACGCCACCGCCGCCATCGGTGTGGCTCGTGCCGAGATGACCGTGCAAGGCGCCGACATCGTCAAGCGCAGCGACGACCTGTACAAGATCCAGATCGAGCGCCGCGACGACGAGAGCGTCCAGGCCCGCAGCCTGCAGACCGCGGCGACCCTGCTGGCCCTGCTGGTCGGCGTGCTGGCCGCGTTCATCATCACCCGCCAGATCACCCGTCCGTTGCGCGAAACCATGGACGTGGTGAACAAGATCGCCAGCGGCGACCTCACCCAGAACCTGCGCGTCACCCGCCGCGACGAGCTGGGCGCCCTGCAGCAAGGCATCGCGCGCATGGGCACCACCCTGCGCGACCTGATCACCGGCATCCGCGACGGTGTCACCCAGATCGCCAGCGCCGCCGAGGAATTGTCGGCGGTGACCGAGCAGACCAGCGCCGGCGCCAACAGCCAGAAGGTCGAGACCGACCAGGTGGCCACTGCCATGCACGAGATGGCCGCTACCGTTCAGGAAGTTGCGCGCAACGCAGAGCAAGCCTCCCATGCGGCGACCAATGCCGACGACGAAGCCCGCGTCGGCGACAAGGTGGTCGGCGAGGCCATCAGCCAGATCGAGCGCCTGGCCAGCGAAGTGCATCGTTCCACCGAGGCGATGACCCTGCTGCAGCAGGAGAGCCAGAAGATCGGCAGCGTCATGGACGTGATCAAGTCGGTGGCCGAGCAGACCAATCTGCTGGCGCTCAACGCCGCCATCGAAGCGGCTCGCGCGGGTGAAGCCGGTCGAGGCTTCGCCGTGGTGGCCGACGAGGTCCGTGGCCTGGCCCAGCGCACCCAGCAGTCCACCGAGGAGATCGAAGGCCTGATCGCCAGCCTGCAGCACGGCACCCAGCAGGTCGCCGAGGTGATGAACGGCAGCCGCAGCCTGACCGACAGCAGCGTCGAGCTGGCCCGCAAGGCCGGTGACTCGCTGGAGAACATCACCCGCACGGTGTCGAACATCCAGTCGATGAACCAGCAGATCGCCGCCGCCGCCGAGCAGCAGAGCGCCGTGGCCGAGGAGATCAGCCGCAGCATCCTGAATGTGCGCGATGTGTCGGAGCAGACCGCCACCGCCAGTGACGAGACCGCGGCGTCCAGCGTCGAGCTGGCGCGCCTGGGTGGTCACCTGCAGACGTTGG